>JBDLRB010000134.1:0-15523 GCA_039800205.1 Pseudomonadota bacterium
CGTGCCTGTTCTTTCTTGGCCAGAGCGACTTGCTGATCGCGCTGCTGAGCCAGCCGGTCACGCTCTTGCCGAAGCGTCTGAAGCTGGGCCTGCAGCCCGCGCTCATTGCGCTGATGTTCACTGCGCAGTTGTTGTTCGGACTTGTGTTGCTGCGCGCGCAGCGCGCGCTCGCTCTGATTGAATTCCGCGCGGAGCGTGTGTTCGCGCGCGGCGCTGTCTGAGGCCAGAGCCTCCAGGCGGCGGTGTGTATCGGTCCGTAGGATCGATGCGAGTTCGAGGCTCAGTTCGCGCTTGCTCTCACGCATCTTCTCGCGCTCCTGGCGGACCTGCGCCCGGAGCGATTCCAGCCGTTCCTGGTACTGCGATTCGATCCGCTCCACCTCCGAGCGGGTGAAGAGCGCCGGTGTGCTCCCGCCGATTGACGCCGTGTCGATCCGGACCAGTCGAACGCCCGACTGGTACAGTAACCCGACCGAGGCGGCGATCAGGGCGGCGATCGATACGAGGCGAAGCGGCCACCGTCTGCGCTCGGTGGGGCGGTCAGAAAATGAGACTGGCTTGAAGCGAGCGGTCATCGGGGCCTCGCAGCAAAGGGTAGACCTCATCCAAACCCGACGGGTTTGAGGGGGGGGCCAGAAGCGACTCGGTTGAATTCGCGGAACTCGGTATTATCCGTCAAACCTGACGGAACTGCAGGACTCGGCCTTTTTCCATGAGGCCGACGGGAATCGTTATCTGCATGAGGAGTTGAACATGAATCGTCGAAGCCTGTTGTCGGCCCTCGCGGCCGCGCCCTTTGCCCAAGCTTCACGGGCCCAATCCTCGGGCAAGCCCATCCGAGTCTTCGTGCCGACCGGGCCGGGCGGTCCGACCGATTTCATGCTGAGGACGACCCATCAGAAGGTCGAACCATCGCTTTCCCAGTCCATCATGCTTGAGTACAAGCCCGGGTCCGCCGGTATTTCGGCGATTCAGGCCGGACTCGCTGCGCCCGCCGATGGTACCAGTCTGATTGGCGTCTATACCTCGCTGGCCTTCAATCCCTGGACTTTTACCAAGCTGCCCTACGACACCTTCCGGGATCTGGATCCACTCTCGCTCCTGGTCCATATCCCGTTGATTCTGGCGGCAGGCCCTCAGACGCCGGTCGAATCGGTGCGCGACCTGATTGCGTGGGGGAAGGCCAATCCCGGCAAGTTGACCATCGGCGCCTCAGGTCTCGGCGGAGGCTCGCATCTGGGGGGCCTGATGCTCGGCATGGCGACGGGACTGGAGGTGACGATCGTCCCCTACAAGGGGGGCGCAGCCGCGCTCCCGGATCTGGTCAGCGGCCGGATCTCGCTGATGCTCGATAGCTACCAGACACTTCGGCCGCAAGCCGACGCCGGTCGAATTCGTCTGCTCGGTGTGGCCAGTCCTCGTCGCCAGGATTTCGCGCCGCAGCTGGCACCGATCAGCGAGGTCATTCCCGGCTTTGCCGCGGCGGCCTGGCAGGGGCTCACGGTCAAGGCGGGTACGCCGGTCGCCGAGCGGGATCGGATCGCGGCCGCCTACTCGTCGGCCATGCGTCACCCTGAGGTCCGGCAGACGCTGATTGCGCGGGGCTTTGAGCCCGTTGGTAGCCGTCCGGATGAGTTTGCCCGCGTGCTGCGCAAGGATGTTGAGACGTGGGGGCCTGTGATCCGTAAGGCGGGCCTGAAGAATGGCTGAGCCTGACCCGGCCCCGATCGAGTGCTTCTACTCGGTGCGGTCGGTCTATGCCTACTTCGGGCTGCCGCGTATCGCTTTGCTTGCACGGCAATACGGCCGTCGCCTGATCCATCGGCCCATTGACCTGTCCAGAGTGGTTCCAGCCTTTGGCAGTCAGCCCTTCGGTGAGCGCGGCGCCCGCGGCCGCGCACTCCAGTTCCGAACCGAGGTCTGGCGCTGGAGCCAGTTTCTCGATATGCCCGTTCGTCTGGAGCCCGTGCATCACCACGGTGATCGGAATTTACCGTCGTGCTTCATTCTGGCGGCTCAGGAAGAGGGCTTGGACGCGGACGCGCTCGCCGTGGCCCTCCTGACGGCACTCTGGCGGGACGATCAGGATATTGCCGATCCGGCGGTCTTGCAGTCGATCGCAGCGGGATGTGGGGCGGATGGCGAATCTTTACGTGTCCGGGCCCAGAGCGCCAGGCTGCAGGACGCCTTTGAGGCGTGCACCCAGCGTGCCATCGACAATGGAGTACCCGGTTCGCCCAGTTTTCTCGTCGATGGCGAATTGTTCTACGGTCAGGACCGATTGATGTTTGTCGAGCGCCATTTGTCCCGGCCGTTCAGGCCGCTCTCCTGACCCGGGTTCCGTTCGCCCTCCGGGTTGACGCCGGCGGTGATTGCAGCGCTGCGTCCGACTACCTATACTCGATTCGCTGATCGATCGCCGCGGGGCGATCGGGGCGCCCTTGCCTGAATGAAGGAATCGATGATGACCCAGGAGACGCTTTTCGAAACGCTGGTTCAGATGACCCACCGTTTTCACTGGTATCTGGACGAGTTTCGCTACCACGACATGATCGAGATGATGCGCGAGGATTGCGTCTGGCATCGTCAGGGCAAGGTGCTCAAGGGCCGAGAGCAGGTCCTGGCTGCGCTGAATGAGCGTCCCGTGACGCAGCGAATCCGTCACCTGATCAGCAACCCCTTCATCGCCGAGCGCAAGGATAATTCCGTTCGCCTGATCGCCTACATGCTGGGCTACAAGGCGGATGAGGGCGTCAAGAAGCCTGCGCCGCAAACCATCGATGGGCCGCTCCGTTTGCTGCTGCTCGATGTCGTGTTCGAGTTCAGTGGCGGTCGGTGGTGGATTGTCGAGCAGAAGGCCATCCCGGAATTCGAATTTCGTTCGCCCGCGCCCGTGAGGGGCTGATTCGATACGTCGGGTCAGAGGTCCGTCGAACGAGCGGTATAAAAATCCTTGGGGGAGAACAGAATGACAGCACAGAGCAATGCAGCGCGCCGAGCGCTACTGGGGGCCGCTACGGCGGGGCTTGCGCTCTTCAGCGTGGGCGTGCGAGCACAGCAGTTTCCGAGCCGTCCGATTCGAATCGTGGTGGGCTTTGCCGCCGGCGGGCCCACGGACGTGATTGCGCGCTTGATCGCCGCCGAGATGACCACGCGACTTGGACAGTCGGTCGTGGTCGAAAATCGACCGGGCGCCAATTCGATGATTGCGACCGATCAGGTGCTGCGTGCGGCTCCGGACGGCTACACGATCATTGCAAGCACGCTCGCGCACAACATCAACCGAATCCTCGCGCCGGCGCAGGCGAAATACGATCCCATCAAGGACTTCGCTCCGATCAGCCTGATCGCGACGGTGCCCATGATTGCAGTGACGGGCTACAACACACCGGTGACCAGCATCCGGGAACTGGTCGCGCAGGCGAAGGCCAAGCCGGGTGTCGTCAACTACGGGTCTGCCGGCCATGGCGGTTCGGCACACCTTGCCGCGGCCGCACTGGCGGTGCAATCGGGCACCGAGATGACCCACGTACCTTTCAAGGGCAATGCGCCCGCCCTGACCGAGGTCATTGCTGGGCGGGTGACCTTCATGTTCTACCCGATGATCGGGATTGCCGATCGCGTGGCGCAGAAGCAGTTGAAGCCGCTGGGCGTTTCGACGGCGACGCGTCATCCTGACTTCCCGAATGTCCCGACCATGTCCGAGCTGGGATTTCCAGGCTTCGAGCAGAATTCGCCGGGACTGCCGTATCTTGCTCCGGCCGGCACCCCCGCGCCCGTGATTGCGACCCTGGCCGAGGCCATGCGTGCCATCGTTGCGAAACCGGCCGTGCGCGACCGGCTGCGCTCGCTGGGCGCCGTGCCGGTGGGTTCGACACCGCAGGAACTGGCGGCCTGGCTCAAGACCGACTTCGAGCGCTGGGACCGTCTGATCAAGGCGGCCCGAATCCAGCCGCAGTAGGGGTGGGCGTGAGCGGTCTCGACTGCGGTCCGCTCACGTCGCGTCGAGCCGATGTGCGAGCTGAGCGATCCACTCTGAGTCGTCGGTGCTCGGTGAGGGGCTCGTGAGCCCCAGCGCATCGGACGCGGTGGCCAGGCACGGGGACCAGGGGTCGCTTTCGCGCGAGCACAGTGCGATCGGCCGGTTAAGCATCTGCAGACGTTCGACCATGGGATAGCCGAGCACAGCCTGCAGCGCCGGCTGGAAGTGATCGATTTGTTTGATCATTTCGCGGACTTCGAGGGTCATTTGTGCCGGGTTGATCGATAACCCCCCGAGGCGGGCATGTTCGCGCCGGCGGTCGTACCAGGGCCACCAGAGCGACTGGTCACGGCGCATATGCCAGATACTGAGCAGGTGGTGGCCCGCCTCGCTGGGCTGGGTCGGCCCCAAACGTGCGAGCCACTGTTCGACGATCTCGTCGCGCGTCGCGCGGGGCAGGCAGACTGGAGCGTCGAGCACGATGCGTACGAACCGTTGCGGGTCGAGATGCGCCATTTCGATTGCGACGCAGGTGCCGCCTTGATGACCCGTCAGGTCGCATCGACCGATCCCCAGATGGTCGAGGATCTGCAGTGCGGAGCGGGCGAGCGCCGCCACCGACTGCTCGGGCGCCGATCGTGCGATTGACTCGCCGTGACCCGGCAAGTCAAAAGCCAGGACGGTTCGACCGGACGATTCATGGAGTGCGGCCATCAGCGGCTCGAGCAGAGCAGAGGAGCCGGGCACCGGATGCATCAGAACGATCGGACCCTGATCGCGCTCACCCGTTGCGTCGATCGCATCGTAGCGGCGGACCAGCACCTGTGCCGATCCGATGTCCAGGTAGTCGCAGGTGCTTCTGCCCGGCAGCGCGAGGCAGGCGGGGGCCGGAGGGGCGTCCGATTGGGCCGGATGGCGAAGCAGGCATTCCCGCTCTGCCCGGGCCGCTTCGTCCGGGTCACGCGGGAAGACTTCGCTCCAGCATTCCCGGGGCAGGCGGGCACGATGGTCGTAGAGGCTGTCTCCGGGCCGCCAGCCAAAGCATACGGGGACCTTGAGATCCGCCAGAACCCGCAGGCCCCGGTGACGATAGGCCGAGGCGTAACCGATTCGGTATCCGTCGCCGGCCTCGAGAAATTCGACAACGCCGCGCTGGATGAAGGCGGGATCGGGGATGTCGCAGTCGGCGCGGTGCTCACGATCCTGAAGGTTCCAGGGCCAGAAAACATACTGTTCACGGTAGCGGTACCACAGCCAGAGCAGATGGCTGCCATCCCAGTTGGGGATGATCGGCAGCAGGTATGAGGTCGGACGCGAGTCGCGGACCGACTCGTCGAAGATCGGGAAGCCGTCCGTGATGGCCATCGAGCAGCGAGTGGGATGGCGCGCGGCAAACTCCACGGCAATCTGAGCACCGGTGTGGCGACCGTGGACCGCCACCTGTTCGATGGACAACGCATCGAGCGTTTCGGCTAGCGCGTCGGCGAAATCCTCGATCTCGGGTTGCGCGAGGGGCAGGGGGTCCGAGAGGCCGAATCCGGGGGTATCGAAGGCCAGCACGGTGAAGTGTTCCGCGTAAATGCGCTGGACCAATTCGCTCGCCTTGAACGAGACCGGCGACGCATGGAGGAGAACAACGACGGGTCCTTGACCCGCGCGAGCGTAATGCACCCGACGCTGACCGACGCTCACGAAATGTCTGGAGACGGTGGGACTCATTGGACTTCTCCTAGTGCGCCGGGGTTCAACTGCGCGTTCGGATCGAGTGCTGCGCGAACGGTCTTGAGCAGCGCCTGCGAGCCGGGGTCGAGGCACTCAAGATGGCGATAAAAGCGACCGACTTGTACGTGAACGGCACCGTGGGATTCCAGGATCGCTCGAATCGCCTCTCGATGCCGGACGACCTCGGTGCGGGCGTCTGGCCGGGCCGGGCGCCCGCCAAACCGCGACCAATGGCGCTCGGCCAGATGCTCGAAATGAAGCGGATCCAGTTCGTCGGCCCACAGGAACATCGGTTCGATCGTGACAAAGGCCCCGCCCGTCGACATCAGGATCGAGTGTGCAATTTCGTGCCGGGCAAATTCGGGGGCGGCCGACGTGAAGTACGTCTCGATTTCGGCCAGGGTGGCGCTCGCGTGGGAGAGCGGGACAATCCCGTGGATGGGCACCCAACGCTCACCTTGCGGGCCCAGGAAACTGCGAATCGAGTAGGGCCGTGCCGCGATGGATCGTGGCACGGTATCTGCGATTTCACGCCCATGCTGCATGCAGAGGTTGCGCGCGAGGTCGATTCGGGCCTGGGCGATTTCGGCGGACTCACCCTCAGCGGTCAGGTGCAGTGTCCAATGAGCACGCGCGAGATCGAGCCGTCCCTTGACCAGGCTCGCGACATTGCGCAGGGCCGCCAGAGGCGACGTTGATTGGGCGGCCACGGCGCCCGCCACGCTCAGCGCGTCGGAGGAGTCGACCTGCGAGGCCTGGGTGCCGCGCTCCCGGTTGAGCGCGAGTGCACGGCTCACGAGGCCGCGTTCCTGGATCCGGATCAGGTCGCCGATCAGAGACTCGCCGTCCGGATATGAGAATGAGGCGAAGGCGGCGTCGTTCCGGGGAACCAGCCTGAGCACGACCGCGGTCTTGAGGCCATGCGCGCCCTGATCGCCGATGAAGAGCCCAGTGAGATCGGGACCGGCCTGTCGGTGGAAGGCGGAGGTGCCTGCACGCGCCCACGAACCGGTCCGCGCGAGCGTCCCATCCGCCAGGATCACTTCAAGCCCGATGACCCCCTCCATGCTGCCCGGCAAGGCCTGCGATACGGCCCCCCCCACCGTGCTCGCCGAGCCCGAGACGGGCCCCGCAAGCTGAGTGCGAAGACCGTGCGGCGTCAATTCTGCAGAAAGGGCCTCCCAGGTGACCCCGGCCCCGGCGATCACATAGCGGTCCTCGGCGTGGACTTCGATCGTGTTCAGGCCCCGAGTGTCGACGACCAGGGGATGATCCGCGCAGGCGAGTCCGCCGGTATAGGACAGGCCGGCACCGCGGGCGAGAATCGGAATCTGGTGCTGGTAAGCGAGGCGCACCACGCGGACCAGGGGCGCGACCTGATTGGGGCGCACGACGCAACCCGCCGGGGGAGGCGCGGGAAAGGGAAACAGGTCTCGTGTGGCGTATTGAAGATCGGATTCAGCGGTACTGACCCGGTCTGGGCCCAGGATCTCGGCGAACTGCCGGATCAGGCTTGAATCGTTGAGAGGCATGGCCATGGATGGACGGAGGCAGACTGAGGCGCTCACTATAGTCCAATTGGCAGGCCATCAATCGGGTGCGTGCAGGGGGTCGAAGAGATCGATCTGGACGGGTGCAGGCTCGGTGCCTTTTGAACGACGCCTGCGGCCCGTTCGCCCGCTGGCAGGCAGGCCACTCTTGCGTGAGCCGTGGCGGTCCTGAATACGGTCGGCCTCTTCTCGGGCCGCGTCGCTGCGCCGAAGCGCATGAAGTCGTGCGCGGGCATCGAGCAGGGCTTGTTTCTCGTCGACGATCGGTCGCGGGTAATCGACCCCGATCTGGCAGTGACTCGAGGCTTGGGCTGAGGCGTCCATGGTCCAGGGCTGGGCGAGATGCGTCCCGGGTACGCGTTCGAGCTCGGGGATCCACTTCCGGATGAAGTGCCCCAGCGGATCGTGGTCGAGGGCCTGTTTGGTGGGCGAGTAGATTCTGAGCGTATTGATGCCCGTCGTACCGCTTTGCATCTGCATCTGGCTCCAGTGAATGCCCGGCTCGAAGTCGAGAAACTGCTTCGCAAGGAACAGACCGGTCGGGCGCCAGTGCAACCACAGGTGATAGCTCGCAAAACTGACGAGCATCGCCCGCATCCGAAAATTCAGCCAGCCGGTCTGGCGCAGAGAGCGCATGCAGGCGTCGATCATCGGAAACCCCGTTCGCCCGGCGCACCATGCCTCGAACCGCTCTGCGTTGAAATCATGCTCTCTCAAGCCATCGTACTGGCGGGCAAAGGGGCGGAACTCGATGGGCGGCTCATCTTCCAGCTTCTGCATGAAGTGGCAGTGCCAGCGCAGACGGCCGCTGAAGCCGCGTAGATTCCATGCAAGCCTTGACGCCGGGTCCGACGCGATGTGGGCCTCAGTGGCCTGATGAACGCAGCGCATCGAGATCGTTCCAAAGGCGAGATGAGGACTCAGGCGACTGCAGTGTTGACGCGCGGAGAGTGGACTCGAGAGACCGCGCCGGTAGTCTGAGGCCCGGTGCTGCAGGAAACCTTCAAGACATCGCCAGGCCGCGCGCTCTCCCGGCGCTTGAGTCGTTCTCGTCTGGGGGGTGCGATCGAACTCGTCGATGACCGCTGCGGCCCGATCCAGCAATGGTCGGGCCGGGCGAAAAAGACCGGTCAGGGTGGCCTCCGGCGCATCCATCCGGGCCTGCCAGCGCTCGGCCCAACCGGTACGCTGCTTGAGTCTGCGCACCACGCCGGTTTGCGTGAATTCCTCCCAGCTGACCCGGTGCGTCCGGCACCAGTCGAGGACGGCCCGATCGCGCACCCAACTCCATCCAGGACCGGTCTCCTCGTGACTCAGCAGGTGAGTGAAGGGCGTGCGTTGGTAGAGGCGCTCCAGCAGATCGACGACGGAGCCCCGGAGGATCAGAAGCGGCAAGCCCCGATCCGCCAGGCCTGCGCGTAACTCGTTCAGGCAGCCGAGTGCGAATTTCGCGTGCATCGGATCGAACTCTTCCGAGCTGAGCCACTCGGGCTCGAACGCAAAGAACGCCAGGGCCTCGCCCAGTTGCTGGGCGCGCACGAGGGGCGCGTGATCGCGAATGCGCAGATCCCGCTTGAACCAGACCAGTGCTCGGGTAGCCTCCATGGTTCGAACGTATCAGAGGCCACGATGCCCCTGCGAACAGCCCCGTTAAAGGGGCGTGCTCGCCGGACGTCCGGATGCCGCCTACCGGTTCACGTCGACGACCAGTCGCCCACGCACACGGCCCGCGAGAATCAGATCGGCGGCGGGTAGGGCCTCATCGAGCCCGATGTCGGTCGTCATGTCTTCAAGCAGCCCGCGATCGAGGTCCTGCGCGAGTCGCGCCCAGGCTTGTTCTCGAAGTCGAATCGGCGCCATGACGCTATCCACGCCGGCCAATGTCACTCCGCGCAGGATGAACGGTGCGACCGTTGCCGGGAAATCCATGCCCTGCGCCAGACCGCAGGCGGCGACCGCCCCCCCGTACGCGGTGGCAGCACAAACGTTGGCAAGCGTATGGCTGCCCACGGTGTCGACCGCAGCGATCCAGCGCTCTCGGGCGAGGGGCTTGCCGGGTTCGGACAGCTCCTTGCGGTCGATGACCTCACTTGCCCCCAATCGACGGAGATAGTCGCCCTCTTCGACGCGTCCCGTTGATGCGATGACCCGCCAGCCGTGCCGTGCGAGCAGGGCCAGCGCGATACTGCCCACGCCCCCGGCCGCCCCCGTAACCAAAACGGTGCCCGAGGACGGATTGAGTCCGTGACGCTCGAGGGCCATCACGCAGAGCATCGCGGTGTAGCCCGCAGTGCCGATCGCCATCGCAGCACGAGTGTCGAACGCTGCAGGTAAAGGGATTAACCAGTCACCGCGCAGCCGCGCGCGCTGAGCGAGTCCCCCGGGGTGCGTTTCGCCAACGCCGAAGCCGTTCAGGACCACGGCGTCGCCGGGCTGGAATCGGCTGTGCTCACTGCGCGTGACCGTCCCCGCCAGGTCGATACCGGGCGTCATGGGAAAGCGTCGAACAACCGGAGAGCGCCCGGTGATGGCGAGACCGTCCTTGTAGTTGATGGTCGAGTGGGCGACGGCCACCTCGACGTCACCCTCGGGCAGGGCTGCTTCATCCACATCTCGAGCCGTACATCGATAGCCCTGCTCGTCCTTTTCGATCCAGAGTGCGCGGTAGGTCATGGTTGTGTCCTCAGTCTTGGTGCGGTCCCGTCGATCACCCGAAGGCAAGCGGGGAAATGTCGGTTGGATCAGCAAAGGCGAGGGTGTAGCATCCCAACCCTCAACCCGCGTATCGTACGACAACAAGGAGGAGACTGAGATGGGCAAGAGACGTTCATTTTTGGGCCGGGGACTGATGGGAGCGATGCTCGCGGTCCTGGGTACGAGCGCGGCGTTGGCGTCGACGTATCCGACCAAGCCGGTGCGAATCATCGTTCCGTATCCTGCAGGCGGGGTGGTTGACGTGCAGACCCGCGCCATGACGGCGGGGCTCACGCTGGAGCTCAATCAGTCGATCGTCGTTGAGTCTCGGCCAGGCGCCAACGGCAATATCGCGGCCGAGTTCGTTTCCAAGGCGGCTCCAGACGGCTACACGCTGCTCGTCTCTGCGCCTTTCATTATCAATAATCCGATCCTGGAGGGGGCGAAGTTGCGCTGGGCGCCCGCCAACTTCGTTCCGGTGGGCCGGTTTTCACTGAGCCCCAGTTATTTCCTTGTGCCCGTCGCCTCGCCCGCGCGCACGCTGAAGGACTTCATGGCGCTTGCCGCCAAGGCCAATCCGCCCTTGCAGCATGGGACGACAGCCGGTAGCACCCAGTCGATGGCAGTGGAGATGCTGACAGCAGCCACCGGCGTCAAATTCGAGCCGGTGACCTACAAGGGCGCACCGCCGGCAACCCTCGACTTGGCCGCACAACGCCTGGCCTTCGGTATCGTCCCTTCGAGCGTCGCCTACCCCTTCGTGAAGGATGGGCGCCTTCGAGCCTTGGCGAACACCAGCTCCGCCCGTTCTTCGCAGTTGCCGGATGTTCCGACTGCGGCCGAGGCGGGCTACCCCCAGATCACCGTGATTTCCTGGTATGCCCTCCATGCGCCCGCCGGCACGCCACCGGCGATCCTCGAGCGCTTGTCCAAGGCGGTCGGTGCGGCGGTCGCGCGCCCTGAAGTCCAGACCAAGCTGATCGGAGCGGGCGGCGAGGCGGCCTACCAGGACCGGGGCGCGTTCACGCGCTTCCTGGTTGAGGAAGAAGCCATGTGGAAGCGGATCAACGAGACGCTGAAGAAGTGATCCGGACCGGGCGGGCGTCGCCCCGCGCCCAACGATCAGTTCGTCCGGTCGGGCGGGTCGATTGACCCCGGTCGGGCCCGCAGTGGGCGGCCCGATGGCCCCCCGGGATCTCGCTGCTGCAGTGGTCGTGGTGTTGATCTGGGGGCTGAACTTCATTTTCATCCGCCAGGGGCTGGATGAGTTCACGCCTTTTCAACTGGGTGCGGGCCGCTTTGCGTTGACGGTCTTTCCGCTGATTCTGTGGGTGGCTCGGCCCAGAATCCCGATTCGCGATCTCGTGCTGTATTCGATGTTCCAGGGCTTTGGGCAGTTCGTGCTGCTGTTCATGGCCTTGAGCGTGGGAATGAGCACCGCTCTGGCTTCGGTGATCGCGCAGGTCCAGCCCTTCTTTACCGCCGTCTTTGCAGCAATTGTCCTGGGGGAGCGCTGGAGCCGGTCTCTGCGCGTGGGTTTCGTCATTGCCGCCGCCGGACTGACCTGTTTCATGCTCGAGGCCGTTTCAGCGGTTCCCGGTCAAAGCGTGACCCTGGCGGGTATCGTGTTGAGTCTCGCTGCGGCGGCCGCCTGGGCGGCCTCGAATATCGTCGTTCGTCGACTGGCCGCGAGCGGCGTGCGCTACGACGCGCTGGGTCTGGTGGTCTGGGGCGCCGCCGTATCGTCGCCCTGCTTTGTCCTTGCATCGCTCCTCTTCGATGATCCCGCCAGTCATGCCAACTGGCTCCATGCCTCAATGGCAGGGTGGATCGCGATTGTGTTCCAGGCCTGGGGAGCGACCTTGATTGGCTACGGGTTGTGGACCGTGCTGTTAAAACGCTATCCAGCCAGTCGGGTGGGACCGTTCAGCATGGGCGTACCGGTCATCGGTGTTGTCGCTGGAATGGTCTGGTTGGGGGAAAGCGTGACCCCGCTGCAGTGGCTGGGAACCGCCTTGATTCTGCTTGCACTGGGCGCCGTATTTGCGGGGCCGCGCGTTGGATTGCGGCGGACCGTTGATGGTCAGCGCCAGCGCTGACACCGTCCATCCCGAACGCCTCGTATTCGATCGCAGCTATCATCGCTGGATCTGATCGCACGCGAAACCGCTGCCCATGGCTCCAGACGACCGCCCGCTCCATGCCTTGACCCTGATCGATATGGCTCGATCCTTGCGCGCTCGCCGGGCGACCGCGCTGCAGCTGGTTGAGGCGTGTCTGGATCGGATCGAATCCCGGGAGGGCGAGATCCATGCCGTGGCCACCCGGTGCGTCGAACGCGCGCTGCAGGAGGCGACGGTCATGACCCGGCGACACAAGGCAGGCGAATGGTTGAGCCTCCTGGATGGGCTGCCGGTTCTCCACAAGGATGTCTTCCTGACGCGGGGTGTGCGCTCCACGGCCAATTCCCGGGTGCTGGCGGATTGGGTACCCAACAGGGATGCCGCACTGGTGCGATCATTCTCAGCCTGCGGTACGGTCATGCTGGGCAAGACGGTCTGCCATGAATTCGCATTTGGAGCGCCGGCACCGGATGATCTTTTTCCGCCGGCCCGCAATCCCTGGGATCCGCTGAGAATGCCGGGAAGCTCGAGCAGCGGTTCCGGTGCCGCGTTGGCGGCGGGTTATGGTGCGCTTGCAACGGGTACCGACACCGGTGGGTCGGTTCGCCATCCTGCGGCGGCGTGTGGACTGGTTGGACTCAAGCCTACACGGGGTCTGTTTTCGACCGCTGGAGTCATCGCGCTGGCCCCGTCGCTGGACACGGTTGGGTGGCTGACGCGTAGCGTCGCGGATCAGCAACTGGTTTGGGCGGCGATGACCGGGAGTCCGTCGGCGAGTGAGCAGGCAGCCTGGCTCGATCGGGCCTCGCCGGGGCCCGGTGACCTTGAAGGGGTTCGGATCGGTGTCCCGCGGGATTGGCTGGACCCCGACTCTGAACTGTCGGCGATGCACGACCCGCAGATTCGCGCAGCCTTCGAGCAGGCGAGGGACCTGCTGCGGTCTTGCGGAGTGCATTGGGTGCCCGTTGATCTGCCGCCGATCACCGAAATCATCCGCGCTGCCCATCAGATCATCTGTACCGAGGCTGCTCAGCAAGTTGGGCGATGGCTGTATTCGGGCGGTCCACTGGGGCAGGGACTGCGCAGGCGACTTGAGCGATCGGGTGCCGAGGACCTGGAGGCCTACCACCGCGCGCTGCTGGATGCCGACCACTGGCGCAGCCTGCTGGATCGGCTCTTTTCAGAGGCCCGAATCGACCTCCTGGCCTCACCCGGGCGAGAGCACTTTCCGGAATCGATCGAATCCCTGATGGCGAGCGGCAGCGGGCCGCGGACGGTGTGTAATCGCCTGTACAGCTTGACCGGCCATCCGGCACTGACCCTGCCGATGGGTCTCGCTTCGAATGGACTGCCGATGGCTGTTCAGTTCGCTGCCCCCCGGCATGCCGAGGGGGCTTTACTCGACCGGGCATCGCTCTTCGAGCGAGCGGGACTCGCACTTCCGCCGGATGCTCCGCTTCCCTGGCGTTGAGCGGGGCTCAGGGCTTGATGTAGGCGAAGCCCTCACGCGCCTGGAGCCGACCCAGACGGGCGACCCCCGAGGGGGTGAAGTCGGCATCCATGCTGAACTGGTCGCGTTGCAGCTTGCGGTTTTTCAGAGTGATCTCACAGACCTCAAATCGGACCTTGCGCGCTTTGAGAGCCGACACCAGGGCGCCATAGTCAACGGAGGGGTTTTTCGGATCTTTGGCCCCATCCATCAGGAAGTCGACGCCGTTTGCGTGAGTGACGACGACAATCTGGGTATCGGGCGCGACATCCAGATGATTGCGAATATTCCGTAAGCCCTTGGTCGCCTGGGTGGCGGCGTCGTCGATGTGGTAGACGACCTTGTCAGCCTGAGCATAGGCCAGCCCCGCACTGAAGGCGAGGGCGGCTGCGGCCGATCGAATGACAGGATGCATCTTGATCTCCCTGATCGTTGGTGTGGTGCGCTCAGCTTGCCTGAACCGGACCGAATCCGCCACCGCCCGGCGTTGCAATTTCGAAGACGTCGCCGGGTTGCATCTGCACTTCGCCAATGTGGGTGAGATGTTCAATTTGACCGTTGGCACGCAGGACCCGGTTGATGCCCGGTGCCCCCGCTTCACCCCCCGCCATGCCGAACGCCGGGTAGATGCGTCCATTCGAAAGAATGCCCGCGGTCATGGGTTCAAGAAATCGGACGCGACGCAGCCCACCGTCACCGCCGCGCCAACGCCCCGCACCGCCGGATCCGCTTCGGATCTCATAACTGTCCAGTCGAACCGGGAAGCGGAATTCGAGCACTTCGGGGTCGGTCAGCCTTGAGTTGGTCATGTGGGTCTGCACGACGCTGGTCCCGGCGAAGCCGCCCACAAGATGTCCACGATCATCAAACTGACCCCCCGCGCCACTGCCGCCCGAGACAGTCTCGTAATACTGATAACGGTCATTCCCGAAGGTGAAGTTGTTCATCGTCGGCTGGGCACCCGCCATGACGCCCAGCGCGCCGAAGAGGGCGTTGGTGATACAACTCGAGGTCTCGACATTGCCCGCGACTACGGCGGCGGGCGGCACCGGGTTGAGCATGCAGCCTTCCGGGATGATGACCTCGAGTGGTTTCAGGCAACCGGCGTTGAGCGGAATGTCGTCATCCACCAACGTCCGGAAGACGTACAGTACGGCGGCCATGCACACTGCGCGAGGCGCGTTGAAATTGTTGGCCTGCTGCGCGCTGGTTCCGGTGAAGTCGATCAATGCACTTCGACGCTCGGCGTCGATCTCGACCCGAACCCGGATCGCGGCTCCGTTGTCCAGATCAACGGTGAACTGGCCTGTTGAAGCGCGTTGGGCGAGACGAGCGATGGCGCGACGCACCGCCTCCGCGGCGTTATCCTGCACGTGTTGCATGTAGGCGGACACGACGCTCAGCCCGTAGTGATCGACCATCCGCCGAAGCTCCTGAACGCCCTTTTCGTTTGCGGCGATCTGGGCCTTGAGGTCTGCGAGGTTCTGTTGCGGGTTGCGGGCCGGCCAGCGTCCGGACGACAACAGGTCGACGATCTCCTTTTCCCGCAGCCGCCCGCCGCCCAGGCCGTCACCCTCGACCAGCAGCACATTGTCGATTCGGACGCCTTCGTCCTCAATGGTTTTCGAGAAGGGAGGCACCGACCCGGGCGTTGTCCCGCCGATATCGGCATGGTGGCCGCGTGATCCGACATAAAAGGCCGGGCGCTCGGAGCCCTCCACATAGACGGGCGTGATCACGGTCACGTCCGGGAGGTGGGTCCCACCATGGTACGGATCGTTCAGCACATAGACGTCCCCGCGCTTCATGCTCGCGCGGTTTTCGCGGATGACGGTCCGGATGCTTTCGCTCATGCTGCCCAGGTGAACAGGCATGTGGGGCGCGTTGGCGATCAACTGTCCGTCGGCATCGAAGAGCGCACACGAGAAGTCCAGCCGCTCCTTGATGTTGACCGAGTAGGCGG
>JBDLRB010000135.1:0-18850 GCA_039800205.1 Pseudomonadota bacterium
GCCTCCGGTGTGGCTGGGCTCCAGCCGAAACTGCTGCGCGACCTGATCCTCAAGCACCTCTACAGTGCAGGGGCGTGCACCCTTGCATCGCTCGCTCGACGACTGGCGATCCCCCTCGATATCGTTGTTAAACACATTGATTTCATGAGGCTCGGTGGCCTCGTTGAGCCACTGGCCGGTGAATTTCATTACGCGGACAGCAGCTGGGTCCTGACGCGCACCGGTCGCGGGCGCGGGGCCGATGCACTCGCCCGTTGTGGATATACGGGACCCGCCCCCGTGAGTCTCGACGAATACGCTCTGCAGTTTGGCGGAGATCTCCCGACGCGAGGCGCGGCATCATTGACCCGCTGGAAGGACGAGCTCGCCGAGGGCGTGCTGCGCCCCGAGCAGGTCGAGACAATCGCTTCGGCCATACTCGGACGCGGCGTCCTCTACCTCTGGGGACCGCCCGGCAGCGGGAAATCGCATCTGCTCCGGTCGATGCGTCAGGCCTTGGGCGATCCGGTTCCTGTGCCCTACGCCATCGCGATCGGAGATGCCCTGGTCGAGGTCTTCGACCCGGCGTTTCATCGGGTCAGTGCCCATGACGCCGACCGGCTGCCCGGTTCGGATCGGCGCTGGGTCTGGTGCGACCCTCCGGCGATTGCCCTGCCTCACGCTGTGGGCCCGGACGACTTCGAGATTCGCCTCGATCACTGGGGACGACGCCTCCATGCGCCGCTTCAGATCAAGGCGAACCGGGGCCTGGTCATCGTCGACGACCTCGACCGTCGCCCCGGATTCGGGCAGCTGCTGAGCGATCGATGGCGGGATCTGGTTGATCGGGGGTGTGATACCTACGGGGTACCTGGGCATGCCCCTGTCGAACTGCCTTGGCACGGACAGGTCGTTCTCGCATCGAGTCTGCCGCCAGAACAGAGTTTGGACGAGAGCGTACTCCGTCGTTTGAGTTGTCGAGTCGAAATTGCAGCGATGCGACCGGCCGAGTATCAGGCCTTTGTCGAGCGATTTTATCGTACGCACGGGCATCCCTGTCCTGAGGGACTGGTCAGCTGGCTGATCGAGCAGCACCGGTCCCTTGGCTTACCGTGCGTCCCCGGGACGATCATGCAATTGATTCGGATCGCAATCGATCGTGCCCGCTACCGCAGCGAGCCGACCGATCTGGGCCTGCCCGCACTCGAGCACGCGTGGCAAATCCATCGTGGTCTCGTGAGCCGCGAGGCCGGCGCGTCCGAACCAGTCGGTCCCCATGGCACAATCGCGGCCCTGCCATCCCGACGCATCACTGGATCGATCGATGTCCGAGCGCAACAGCCCGTCCAGGCTCTCAGAGTCCGCACAGCAACGTATTCTTCTGACGATCTCCGGTGAGATCAACGCGACCCGTGCTCAGGTTACCGCCGCGATTGGCCTGCTCGATGAGGGCGCGACCGTGCCCTTTATTGCCCGATATCGAAAGGAGGTGACGGGCGGTCTCGATGACGGGCAGTTGAGGACGCTCGACGAACGCCTGGCTGCGCTGCGCGAGCTCGAAGAGCGGCGACAGGTTGTGCTCGACAGCATTGCGTCCCAAGGCAAGCTGGACCCGGGGCTTCGCGCATTGATCGATGCGGCCGAGACCCGGGCGAGGCTCGAGGACCTGTATCTGCCTTACAAGCCCAAGCGGCGGACGAAAGCGGACATCGCCCGCGAGAACGGGCTCGAGCCGCTGGCGAACCTTTTACTCGATGAGCCAACCCGTGTTCCTGCCGAGGAGGCGCTCCGGTTCCTGAGGCCCGCTGACGACAAGGGAGAGGGCGGTGTACCCGATATCAAGGCTGCCCTGGAGGGCGCTCGCGACATCCTGTCCGAGCGCTTCGCCGAGCGGCCTGACGTGCTCGAAACCCTCCGGAACTGGATCTGGGAGGACGGTTGGCTGTACGCGAAAGTCTTCGAGGACAAGCGAGTCGAGGGCGAAAACTTTAGGGATTATTTCGATCATGCCGAGCCGCTGCGCTCGGTGCCTTCGCATCGTGCTCTGGCCTTGTTTCGCGGGCGACAGCAGGGTGTCCTTTCATTACGTATCGGTCTTGATGAAGCGCGGGAGGGTCAACAACCGCATCCCGCTGTGGTCCGTTTGGCTGGTTTGATTGAGCTGTCCTCAGTCATCGGGGGTACGCGAGCCGCCGATGGCTGGCTGGGCGAAGTGCTCCGCTGGTGCTGGCGGGTGAAGTTGTTGCCCCACTTCGAGACCAGTCTCTTCAGCCGACTGCGAGAGGCGGCCGAGGCTGAGGCGATCCGCGTGTTTGGCGCCAATCTGAAGGATCTTCTGCTCGCCGCACCCGCGGGTCCCCGGACGGTGATGGGGCTCGATCCGGGGATCCGTACCGGCGTCAAGGTGGCGGTGGTCGATTCGACTGGACGGGTGATGGATACGACGACCGTATACCCGTTCGAGCCCCGACGGGACTGGGAGGGATCGATCGCTGTCCTGGCGGCCCTCGCGCTAAAACACCGTGTCGATCTGGTGGCGATCGGCAACGGTACGGCGTCTCGCGAGACCGACCGCCTGGTGGGTGACCTGATGCGCGTGCATCCCGATCTGCGTCTTCGCAAGGTCGTGGTCAGCGAGGCGGGCGCTTCGGTCTATTCGGCCAGCGAGCTTGCCGCGCGTGAAATGCCCGATCTCGATGTCAGTCTGCGCGGGGCGGTCTCCATTGCCCGGCGCTTGCAGGATCCGTTGGCCGAGCTCGTGAAGATCGATCCGAAGTCCATCGGGGTGGGTCAGTATCAGCATGACGTCAATCAGCGCGCGCTCGCGCGTGCGCTCGATGCTGTGGTGGAGGATTGCGTCAATTCGGTGGGTGTCGACCTCAACACTGCCTCGGCGCCTTTGCTGGCTCGCGTTGCCGGGTTGTCGTCGACGCTCGCGCAGCGCATCGTCGAGCGTCGCGACCAGCAGGGTCCTTTCAGAACCCGTGAGGCCTTGAAGGACGTCCCGTGGCTGGGGGACCGAGCCTTCGAGCAGGCTGCTGGTTTTCTGCGGATCCGGGAGGGCGACAATCCGCTGGATGCGTCAGCCGTCCATCCCGAGGCTTATCCGCTTGTTGAGCGGATCCTCGCCCGGATTCAGCGAGGGGCCGCTGAAGTCATCGGTCATCGGGAGCTCTTGCGCGGGATCGAGCCCGCGGACTTCACCGATCAGCGTTTCGGAGAGCCGACCGTGCGCGACATTCTGTCCGAGCTGGAGAAGCCCGGGCGCGATCCGCGTGGTGCGTTCACGACGGCACGCTTCAAGGAAGGCGTCGAGGAGATCTCCGACCTGCGGCCCGGGATGAAGCTGCAGGGCGTCGTGACCAACGTGGCTAATTTCGGCGCGTTTGTCGATATCGGTGTGCATCAGGACGGTCTGGTTCATATTTCGCAACTGGCCGATCGCTTTATCGAGGACCCGCGCCAGGCCGTCAAGACCGGTCAGGTGGTGTCCGTAACGGTGCTCGAAGTGGATGCGGCCCGAAAGCGTATTGCCTTGTCCATGAAGAGTCGCCCCGTCCTGCCCGATTCGGGTGGGCGATCCGCTGAGGCTCGCAGTACTCGGCCTGGATCAGACGGGGGGCGAACCCCAATGTCGAGCGGATCGGGCAGTGGCCCCTCGAGACCGGGCGCGCGCGGCGCCGGCGCCTCGGGCAGCAGTTCCGCATCGGGCAGTTCGACGCTGCTCGGGGATGCGCTCTCCCGGGCCTTGAGGAAGTAGGCGGTTGCTGCGGCCGGAGGGCCGCAGGTCGGCCCGGCGCAGCGTTGATGCAACACCAACGGTCTGCGCCGGCCATTCTATGGTCCAATGCCGGGTTGCCGGCGGGTGGCCGGCCCATCATCTGGAAGCAAGCTGCGATGAAATACCGTTTCCCCATAGTAATCATCGACGAAGACTGGAAGGCGGAGTCGGCCAGCGGTCTGGGCATTCGTGCCGTCGCCAAGGCGATCGAAGATCAGGGCTTCGAGGTGGTCGGCGGCTTTACGTATGTCGATGTCACGATGGTCGCCAACCAGGCGGCACGTGCTTCGGCGTTCGTCGTCTCGATCGACGATGAGGAGATCAGCGAAGACGGCGCTGAAAGTACTGCGATTGCCGATCTGCGTTCGTTCATCGCCGAGACGCGGCGTCGCAACGCCCACATTCCGATCTTCCTCTTTGGTGAGACCCGGACCTCGCAGCACATTCCGAATGACATCCTGAAGGAGTTGCACGGTTTCATCCACATGTTCGAGGACACGCCGGAATTCGTTGCGCGATACATCATTCGTGAAGCCAATAACTATCTGAGTTCACTCGCGCCCCCGTTCTTCAAGGCGTTGGTGAACTATGCGCACGATGGCTCGTACTCATGGCATTGTCCGGGACATTCGGGCGGGGTCGCCTTCCTCAAGAGCCCCGTCGGGCAGATGTTCCATCAGTTCTTCGGCGAGAACATGCTGCGGGCCGACGTCTGCAACGCGGTCGACGAATTGGGGCAGTTGCTCGATCACACCGGCCCGGTCGCTGCATCCGAGCGCAATGCGGCCCGGATCTTCAGCGCCGATCACCTGTTCTTCGTCACGAATGGCACGTCGACGTCGAACAAGGTGGTCTGGCACTCAACGGTCGGGACCGATGACGTCGTGCTGGTGGATCGCAACTGCCACAAGTCGATTCTGCACGCGATCATCATGACGGGCACCGTGCCGATCTTCCTGCAGCCCACCCGTAATCATCTGGGCATCATCGGTCCGATTCCCCTTGAGGAATTCGATCCCGAAAACATCCAGCGCAAGATTGACGCGAATCCGCTCATTCGAGACAAGAGCAAGCGACCCAGGGTGATGACGATCACCCAGTCCACGTACGATGGCGTGCTCTACAACGTCGAGCAGATCAAGCAGTCCCTGGGCAGCTACATCGAGAACCTGCATTTCGACGAGGCCTGGCTGCCGCACGCGGCCTTCCACCCCTTCTATCACGAGTTCCACGCAATCGGGCCCAATCGCCCCCGCAGCCCCGACTCGCTGATTTTCTCGACGCAGTCGACGCACAAACTGCTGGCGGGGCTGTCGCAGGCCTCGCAGATTCTGGTTCAGGATTCCGAGACACGAGGACTCGACCGATACCGATTCAACGAAGCCTACCTGATGCATACATCCACCAGTCCCCAGTACGCCATCATTGCGTCCTGCGATGTGGCGGCTGCGATGATGGAGCCTCCAGGCGGTACCGCCCTGGTCGAGGAATCGATTTTCGAGTCGCTCGAGTTCCGCCGGGCTATGCGCAAGGTGGGCGCGGAGTTTGGTCAGGACTGGTGGTTCAAGGTGTGGGGCCCTGAGGCCCTCGCAGACGTTGGGATCGGTCGGCGCGAGAAGTGGTTCTTGCGATCGAGTGATCGCTGGCATGGATTCGGGAAGCTGGCCTCGGATTTCACGATGCTTGACCCCATCAAGGCCACGCTGGTCACGCCGGGCCTGGACATCGATGGCCAGTTCGCATCCTGGGGGATTCCAGCTGCGATCGTCACCAAGTACCTCACCGAGCACGGAATCGTGGTCGAGAAGACGGGGCTCTACTCGTTCTTTGTCATGTTCACGATCGGTATCACGAAGGGGCGCTGGAATTCGCTGGTCACCGAATTGCAGCAGTTCAAGATGGACTATGACGCCAACCAACCCTTGTGGCGGGTCATGCCCGAGTTCGTTCAGCAGCATCCGGCCTATGAGCGCGTGGGCTTGCGGGATCTCGCTCAGCAGATCCATGAGGAATACAAGCGCTACGACGTGGCGCGCGTCACGACCGAGATGTATCTGTCGCAGATGGAACCGGCGATGAAGCCCTCAGATGCCTTCGAATGCCTGGCTCACCGCCGGGTCGACCGGGTACCGATCGACGAGCTCGAGGGACGAATCACGACCATGCTCGTCACGCCCTACCCGCCCGGCATTCCCTTGCTGATTCCGGGTGAGCGCTTCAACCGATCAATCGTCGAGTACCTGAAATTTGCCCGATCGTTCAACGAGCGTTTTCCGGGGTTTGATACGGATGTGCACGGCCTGCTCGTCGAAAATGAGCGGGGCGTCGATCAGTACTACATCGATTGCGTACGGGTTTGACAGGAGCCGCCTTCAACCCGTCTGATCACACGTCCACCGATCGGATCCGGTCAGGGGGCGTCTGATTGACCAGGCGGGTGCCCGCGATCCGATCGTGCAAAGCCTGAGCGTCGCGGTCAAGCATGCACCACACCCACGAAATCGGTACAAGCAGATACAGCCAGCCGCTCAAAAGGTGACCCCCAGCCAGTGCGGCGACCGGGAGCGCCAGCGCCGCGCCGAACCGAAGGGCCGCGCGGAGCGGTCCGGGGGGGCGACCCTCTCTCGTCTGGACGGCGAGCGAGAGTGTCTTCATCGGCAGCGACACCCGGCCATCGCTCCAGAAAAAGCTGAAATAGCTCCCAAGCACCAACACCGTGAACGCCTGAAAGGCGTGACGCAAAGGGCCCGGTTCACCCTTGAACTGGGTCAGCGCTGAAAACGCATAGTCAGCGAACCAGATGACGCCGAACAGAATGATGCTCTCGTACGTGATACCCATGAGCCGTCGCCACGGGCTTGCCGCGGGGCTGGGGTGGGAGGGGAGGGCCGCCGGTTTCATTGGGATCTCATTATGCTGCTAAACTCGCCGATTCGCTTTTTGGCCCACGTTTCAACGATTGGTATCGCTCCCGTGGATTGAGAGGCGTTTGTGCGCGGCGTTTTTGCGAATGCAAAAGCGCCGTTGTGTTGTGTCCCGTCGGTACTCAAGAGGTACCTGGGGGACAGTCGATCAACTTCCCGGGCCCCGTTGCGAGGCCTGTGTCGGGGTTCAAGCCCTTCGGGCGAGAACCCTGGTGCCGGCGGGCGGGCTCCTCGGGCTTTGAAAGGACTGATTCAATGGAACTCTCTGGCGCGGAAATCGTCGTGCGATGTCTTCAGGCCGAAGGCGTCAAGCATATCTTTGGCTACCCAGGCGGAGCCGTCCTCTACATCTACGACGAAATCTACAAGCAGGACAGCTTCGAGCACATCCTGGTGAGGCACGAGCAGGCGGCGGTTCATGCGGCCGACGCCTACGCCCGTTCAACCGAACAGGTCGGCGTATGCATCGTCACCAGTGGGCCAGGCGTGACCAATGCGGTGACCGGCATCGCAACCGCGTACATGGACTCGATCCCGATGGTGGTGATCACCGGACAGGTGCCCACGCACGCAATCGGCGAAGATGCTTTCCAGGAGTGCGATACGGTCGGGATTACGCGTCCGTGCGTCAAGCACAACTTTCTGGTCAAGGATGTTCGTGACCTCGCCGTCACGATGAAGAAGGCCTTCCATCTCGCGAGCACGGGCCGTCCAGGTCCGGTGCTGGTCGATATTCCGAAAGATGTCACCCGTAACCGCTGTGGGTTTTCCTATCCCGACAGCGTGTCGATGCGGTCGTACAACCCTGTGGTCAAGGGTCACCAGGGCCAGGTCAAAAAAGCGCTGGGTCTGCTTCTTGCGGCCGAGCGCCCGATGATTTACACCGGCGGCGGGGTCATTCTGGGTGGGGCCTCCGCCGAGCTGAACCGGTTCGCCGATTTGCTTGGATTCCCAGTCACCAATACGCTCATGGGACTCGGAGGCTACCGGGCCAGCGACGCCAAGTTCGTCGGCATGTTGGGTATGCACGGCACCTATGAGGCAAACATGGCCATGCAGCACTGTGACGTGCTGATCGCCATTGGTGCACGATTTGACGACCGCGTGATCGGCAATCCAAAGCATTTTGCTCAGAACCCCCGCAAGATCATTCATATCGATATCGATCCGTCCTCGATCTCGAAACGGGTCAAAGTGGACGTACCCATCGTGGGTGACGTCCGCGAGACGCTTTCCGACCTGACCGATTTGCTCGAGCAGGTGCTGGCCGCGGGTCAAAAGCCGAACGCGGGCGCGTTGGCGGCGTGGTGGCAGCAGATCGAGGGCTGGCGTTCGCGCAATTGCCTGCGCTACGAGCAGAGCGACTCGGTGATCAAGCCCCAGTTCGTCGTTGAGAAGCTCTGGGAGGTCACGGGCGGCGATGCAATCGTTACCTCCGACGTGGGTCAGCACCAGATGTTTGCCGCGCAGTTCTATCGCTTTGACAAGCCTCGACGCTGGCTGAATTCGGGCGGTCTGGGCACGATGGGTGTCGGATTGCCCTACGCGATGGGAGCCGTACTCGCCAACCCGGGTACCCAGGTTGCGTGTGTGACGGGCGAGGGTTCCATTCAGATGTGTATTCAGGAACTCTCCACCTGCAAGCAGTACAACCTGCCGGTCAAGATTGTCAATCTCAACAATCGTTATCTCGGCATGGTTCGTCAATGGCAGCAGATCGAGTACGGCAGTCGGTACTCAGAGTCCTACATGGATGCGTTACCCGATTTCGTTGCCCTGGCCCAGGCCTATGGTCACGTGGGCATCCGGATCGAACGGCCCGAAGACGTCGAGCCCGCGCTGCGCGATGCGTTTGGCAAGTACCGGGATCGACTGGTCTTCATGGACTTCATCACCGATCAGACCGAAAACGTCTGGCCGATGGTGCAAGGCGGCAAGGGGCTGACCGAGATGTTGCTCGGTTCCGAGGATCTGTGAGGGGCGGTGCGATGAGACACATCATTTCCATTCTGATCGAAAACGAAGCGGGCGCGCTGTCGCGCGTGGTGGGTCTGTTCTCCGCACGCGGCTACAACATCGAAACGCTGACGGTTGCACCGACCGAAGACGCGTCGCTGTCGCGGATGACGATCGTCACCCAGGGGTCTGACGACGTGATCGAGCAGATCACCAAGCAACTGAACCGTCTGGTCGATGTGGTCAAGGTGGTCGACCTGATCGAGCATCCCTACATCGAACGAGAACTCATGCTGATCAAGTTGCGCGCTGTGGGCAAGGAGCGTGAGGAGTTGAAGCGCATGGCCGACATCTTCCGTGGCCGGGTCATCGATGTCACGGATAAGACCTACACGATCGAATTGACCGGCGATGGTCACAAACTTGATGCCTTTATTGACGCGGTCGATCGCGGGTCGATTCTCGAAACGGTGCGTACCGGTTCGTCCGGTATTGCCCGAGGCGAACGATTGCTTCGCATTTGAACCCAGACCGAGGGGCGAGTGCTGGTTTCCGCGCCTCGAATATCCATTCTTCCAGGAGCTCACCCATGAAAGTCTTTTACGACAAGGATTGCGATCTCAAGCTGATCAAGGGCAAGAAGGTTGCGATCATCGGATACGGTTCGCAGGGTCATGCACACGCCCAGAACCTCAATGACTCGGGCGTCAAGGTCACCGTGGGCGTCCGAAAGGGCGGCCCATCGTGGGACAAGGTCAAGAAGGCCAAGCTGAACGTTGCGGAGGTGGCGGATGCCGTCAAGGGCGCTGACTTCGTCATGATGCTGATGCCCGATGAGCACATCGCTGCGGTCTACAACGCCGATGTCGCCCCCAATCTCAAGAAAGGCGCGGTGCTGGCCTTTGCGCACGGATTCAACATTCACTACGGGCAGGTCATGCCTCGTGAGGACATCGACGTTGTCATGGTTGCCCCCAAGGCACCCGGCCACACGGTCCGCTCGACCTATGCCGCGGGTGGTGGCGTCCCGATGCTGGTTGCAGTCCACCAGGATCAGAGCCGAAAGGCGCGCGACCTGGCACTGTCCTACGCCTGCGCCATCGGTGGTGGACGCGCGGGGATTATCGAGACCAATTTCCGTGAAGAGACCGAGACCGATCTGTTTGGCGAACAGGCCGTCCTCTGTGGCGGTGCCGTCGAGCTGATCAAGGCCGGATTCGACACGCTCGTCGAGGCAGGCTATGCGCCCGAGATGGCCTATTTCGAGTGCTTGCACGAGTTGAAATTGATCGTCGATCTGATTTACGAAGGCGGCATCGCCAACATGAACTACTCGATCTCGAACAACGCCGAGTTTGGCGAGTACGTGACGGGTGCGGAAGTCATCAACGACAGCTCGCGGGCGGCGATGAAGCGTGCGCTCGAGCGGATCCAGACGGGCGAGTATGCCAAGCAGTTCATCCTGGAGAACCGTGCGGGCGCGCCCACCTTGCTGTCACGTCGGCGTATGATGGCGGAACACCCGATTGAGGTGGTCGGCGAGAAGCTGCGTGCGATGATGCCCTGGATCAAGGCCAACAAACTCGTCGATCGCTCACGCAACTGAACCCCATGCAGCCGGAGCAGGCGTCCGCGCGATGAAAGACTCCCGCCCCAACGGACTCGCGCCGCAGCGTTCGCGGCGCGTGTATCTGTTGCCCAACGCACTGACGACGGCTGCGCTGTTCGCCGGGTTTTTTGCGATCGTGCAGGGGATGAACGGCCTGTTCGAACAGGCCGCGATCGCGGTGTTCGTAGCGATGGTCCTGGATGGTCTGGATGGTCGCGTTGCGCGGATGACCAACACCCAGAGTGCCTTTGGCGAGCAGTACGATAGTCTGTCCGACATGGTGTCGTTTGGCGTAGCCCCCGCGCTGATCATGTACGAGTGGGCGCTCCAGGGCTACGGCAAGTGGGGCTGGATCGCTGCATTCATCTACGTCGCTGGGGCTGCACTGCGTCTCGCGCGGTTCAACGCCAATATCGGTGTGGTCGATCGCCGCTTCTTTCAGGGATTACCCAGCCCTGCTGCGGCGTCCCTCCTTGCGGGACTCATCTGGGTGGCCACCGACCTGCGGGAAACCAAGTGGATTTCAGCCACTGGCGCCGATCTGGGGTGGCTGGCCTGGCTTGTGACGATCTATGCGGGTCTCTCGATGGTGTCCAATGCGCCGTTTTACAGCTTCAAGGATTTCGACCTTCGACGCAGCGTACCCTTCGTCTTTGCATTTGGTCTTGTCCTGGTTTTTGCATTGATCAGCACTGATCCTCCCCTTATTTTGTTCTCATTGTTCCTCATCTACGGTTTTTCGGGCTACGTGGTGTGGTTCTGGCGCTGGCGCAGTCGCCGCGGCGGTTCCGGCCCGTCAACGCCCACGCTTCCGCCGCCTTCTGATACGACGGGCTGACGCGCCCGCCTCCGCGCGGTGCGTTTTCGCCTATTCCGTCTGACGAGATGGCGCGTCTTTTACGGCCCGCTTTGGCCGCTGGTTCGACAGGGCGTGCCGTCTCCGCGGGCCCCCCGTGAAACCCCCGGGATCGGCCGTCAGTTTTAGTCATATCTTTGCCCGCCTGCCGTCCTAAAATCGACATTCCCCCAAAGCGCCCGGAGTTTCCGTGGTTTGAAGCGATTTGTTTATAAATCAATGGTTTGCGTGGTCTTGACTGCTTGTGAAGGCGGTCAGGGGCGCGCTTCGGCGCTTTGTTTTTCTTGTTGAACTGACGGGTAGCATTCCGTGAAGAAAAAATCCTCACTCTCACGCTTGGTCAAAGAGGCGTTTCGGGTAGAGCCCCTGGAGCCTCGGGTTCTGTTGTCCGCAGACCCGTTGACGGCCGCCATGCCCGCGATCGTGATGAACGATCGCGAGAAAGAGCAGGCGGCCACTCCTGGCTTTCACGATTTCTCGCAGCAGTACGAAGGCGAGACCGCATCGTTGATCGGGCCCGCGCCGTCCTTGCTGCCTCTTGGGGCGGGCCTGGATCCGCTCTTTCTCGAGGGCGATGTGTTCGGCGCGCAGTCGGTGGCCCTGGCGCTGGATGAGGGGGCGCAAGCAAGTGATGCGCAACCCGAGCTTCTTCGTTCGGGCGAATTGAATGGCTTCGATGCCGTGCTGGGGAGCACGGTGGCGGAGCGTTCGTTCGTCGGCGGTGTAGGTGAATCGCCCGAGTCCGCTTCCGGTTGGGCGATGCTCGATTCAGAGTCCGCTTCGGCGGGCGCCGACCGATCGCTCTTTGATGCGCGTGCGGTGGCTCTGGTTGAGGACCTGCCCACGCAGAATGTCGATCTCGCGACGCTGGCCTTGACGCGCCGCGCTGACGCCGGTGATTTTGTCGTTGCGTCGGGCGATCGTCTCGGGGGAAGTGGCGCGCTTGCAAGTACGGTTGTTAACTACGGACTGATCAGCCCAGGGTATTCGCCCGGTTTTCAGACGTTTTCCGGTCTCGACCTTCAACAGCCCGCCTCCACCATCGAAATCGAACTCGGTGGCGTCACGCCGGCGACCGGGGCGGTGGGCGCGAACAACGAGTACGACCGTATTCAGGTCAATGGTCAGGCCAAACTGGGTGGCAAGCTCGATCTCAAGCTCTGGAACGGGTTCACGCCCCAGGCCGGCGATCGATTCGAAATCCTGGCTTACGACAGTGTAGAAGGCCGGTTCGACGAGGCGAGTGGCCTCTTTGGCCTGCACGACGATCTCTGGTTCGATATCGAGCAGACAGGTAATTCGACGACGCCGGGTGCTGTGACGCTTGTTGCGCGCGAGCTGGCACCCACGGGGTCGGTGGGCGATGCCCTGCGTGCAGCGTTGACGCTCGTCGATCCCCTCGATCCGGCGCTCACGCAACTGATTGGCACCGCGCTCAACGTCGACTATTTTGGTGTCTCCGGAAGTATCGACGCCGATTTCGATCTCGGCGGGCTCAGTTTCCAGGGGGGCTTTGGCGTCTCGGTCCCGGGCGATTTCAGTGCAGTCACCCTGACCGCTCAGGACCTCACGATCGATCTTGCGGGCCAGAGCCTGAGCGGCGATTTTTCAATCACGGTGCCTACCGTGGGTGACGATCCAATCGAGTTCACCGTAGCGGACGCCACCTTGGCCATCGGCGGGGCCGACCTCCGCTTGGTCATGTCGGGCGTGTCCGGCGGGGCCCTGATTTCTGGTGCGGGGGCTGCGGGCCTGTTCCGGGCTTCGGACGTCGACTTGCTCGACGGTGGCGGCCAACCGCTCTCCAGCGTGTCCTTCGGTAACGTCAAATCGGTTCAGGTGGGCTTCAACACCACAGGTGAGGCGCAGTCCGCCACCCTGGGTTCGCTCGCCTTTGACTACTCGTCTGACACTTACCACGATTTCATCGCCGTCAATGCCAACGTCGACCTCGAGTTGAACGCGGGTGCAGTCAGCTACACACTCGAAGGCCAATTTGGCATTTCCCGGCAGCCCATGGAGCTTCTGGCGGGCCAGGCGGCTCAGCAGGCTTTTGTCGTCACCCTTCAGGATGGCCGCACTGCCTTGTCGGTGGGCGCTGGCGCATCGGGCGTCAAGGTCTCCCTGGACAAGCTCGAGGGTTCTCTGATTCTCGCGACCTTGAACGGCAATTTTGGTGCAGCAGGGTCCTTACAGGTGGGGGGGCTGGCCATTTCCAAGCCCAACGGTGATGCCCTCATTCCCGGGCTCAGCGTACTGCCTGTCGATCTGCCGTTCAGCTTCAATTTGTTCGACGCGACGACCCGTGCGCAACTCAGCAGCGAGTCATTCGATTTTGATTTTTCGCTGCCCAGTTTCCCGCATTTCGACCTGAGCGTACCCAGTCTTCCAAGCTTCAGCTTGCCCAACCTCTCGCTCAGCCTGCCCAATCTCGACCTCGCCCAGTTCAGCTTCCCTGAACTGGCTGCTGCGCTGCCCAGCCTCGGCCTGGACCTGCCCGGCTGGTCGCTGGCCCTCCCCGATATCGGACTGCCTGCCCTGTCTCTCGGAGGCGGCGGTTCGGGCGGAGCAGGGGGTGGATTGCCGAGCATCGACTGGGCAGGCCTCAGCCTGCCCGACCTCGTTTTCCAGTTGCCGCGCCTCAACCTGGCCGGGCTGAAGCTCGACTTTTCGAGTCTGCTTTCGGCCATCGATTTTTCTGCGCTGGGTTGGCCTGAGGTCAGCCTGCCGAATCTCAACGCGGCGCTGGGGGGTGGGGCGTCCACAAACTGGCTCGACCTCGGGCTCAGCGATCTGCTCGCGCAGCTGCAGGCGCTGAACCTTCCAGGCCTCAGCTTTACGCTGCCTGGCTCCTGGCCCAATGGCGCGAACGGGGTCAACCTGTCGGGCGTCAAGCTCGCCGATTTGCCGCTTGCACTCCCCGATATTGATCTGGACTGGGCCAATCTGTCCGTGCCCGAGCTCCTGTTGAGTCTGCCGCGACTCAATATCAGCGGGTTGTCGATCGATATCGACTACGCGCGGCTGGTGCCGGCGTGGCCCGATGTCAGCCTGAGCGGTCTCGCCGGTTGGTTCGCCGCCAATCCCACTGCGCCGGGCGCCTCTCTGGATCTGGACTGGGGCAAGCTCAGTCTTCCCGAACTCCTGCTCACGCTTCCCAAGCTGAATCTCCCGGGGTTTGATCTGGGTCTCCTTGGGCTGGGCGACTTGCCGAATTTCAGCTCGGCCAGTTTGTCGAGCCTGCCCCTGGTCGGGTCACTGATTGATGATCTCCCCTTCGACTTCGACTTCCGCGACGATGGCTTCTCCATCTTCGGGCAGCTCGATATTCGTTACCAGGATGCGTTCACGCTGTCCGGGCAGTTTGGATTCGATCGGAACACCACCACCCAGACCGTGACGATGCTCGCCGATGATGCGAGTGCGCGTCTGATGGTGGGGGGCTATGGTCTGGGTGCCGAGGGTGCGGATGCCGCATTGGTGCTGACGCCGGCAGGCTTTGTGCTCGAGGCTCGAGGCGAACTCTATGCGGCGCTGGGCGACTTGGTCTCCTTGTCGGCCGATGAGGTGACGGTCCGGATCAATACCACTGCCGATGACTGGAGTGGGCGGACCGTATCGGTCGGCACCGTTTCGCAGACGCTGGGTCAGCTTGCAGCTGGAGATCGAGGTGTCGCCGTCAGCGGCGGCGAACTCATCATCGGCGATTTTGTCCGTGTCTCCGGAAACTTTGCCGCCAGCGATAGTTCGGCTGACTTCACGGTTCAGCCGCTTCAGGGACAGAGTACCGCGCTCACCGGTGCAAAAGTCCTTCGCTTTGGCGGCAGTAACCTGTCTGCATTCGCAGGCAACGGTTCGGGCGCGGCGCGTATGGGACTCGATATCGAGGACCTCGATTTTGCGCTCGCGTTCATCACGGAAACCCTGCCTTCTGGCAGTTCATCGGCTGCGCGCAGCTGGCTGGCCTTCAAGGGAAGCGCCGCCGGTATCAGCGTGGTTGGGGTCGATCAGCTGACGCTGTCTGCTGAACAGTTGTCCGTCGAAATGAATCGCGCAGCCGCCGATGGCAGCTTGATCGATTTTTCAGCGGCACCGCTCGAAGTGCCCGTTGGTACGACTGACGCCTTGTCGCTCGAATTCGATGCAGCCGAGGGCGAATTGTTGCGGGTGTCGGGGACCCTGAGCCTTTCGGTTTCGGGCTTCGTGTCTGTTTCCGGAAGTTTCGCGGTCGAGCGTTCCCTGGGGTCCGTGACCCTTTCTTCAGGTGAACAGGTCGATGCGCAGATTCTGCGAATTGGAGCGACACAGGTCAGCGCATTTGCGGGCCTGAACGGCGGCGAGGATACCCAGCAGGGCTTCGAGCTCTCTGACCTCGAGTTCGGGCTTGCGCTGGTCAGCGACCAGGCCAATGCTGCGCGCAAGTGGATGGCGCTGCAGGGGAGCGCGGGTTCGGCAGCCATCGTCGGGGTGGATGGGTTGACAGTTTCCGCCCAGAGCCTCGATCTGGCGATCAACCGTAACCTGTCCGCAACTCAGACGATTCCCCAGCCCGATCGCGAGCTCGAGACGATTGTCGAGCTCGGTTTCGACATGACCGCGGGGAGCCTGCTGCTCGGATTTGGTGGTCAGCAGCTCGCGATGGCGCTCGCTTCGAACCGTTCGGCCGATTCGACCCGAAACGAGCTGCGGCGCACACTCGAAGCCCTCTTGACTGCAGCTGGACACGCGGCAGCAGACGGCGATATCGTTGTCAACGGCAACGAAGAGGACGGTTTCACGATTGTATTTGGCGGTTCTCTCGCCGGGACCGACTTCTCATCACTGACCGTCGAGGCCCGTGCGCCGGAAGTCAGTGTTGGTGCGGCTGAGTTGACTGTGGGCGCTGCGGCCCAACAGGCGGTCAGTTACGGGGTCGAGACCCGCAATACAGTGTTGAGCCTGCGTCTGGACGCATCCGCAGGCACCTTGACCTTCGCTTTGAATGGCGAACGTTCCAGCCTTGAGATCGACTCGGCGCGTTCGGATGCGCAGTGGCGTGCTGCGATCAGTTCGGCGCTGGGGTCCTTGCCCGCAGTCGGTTCGGGGAATGTGCTGGTCACCGGCAGTCTGTCGGCGGGTTTTGCGATCGAATTCAATGGCGCGCAGGCAGGCAAGGACCTGTCGAAGCTGTCCGTAAGTGTTCAGGTTCCGCAGCCCGGTGCCCGGGTCAACGTCATCGAATCCGGCGGCACGGTCCAGACGGGTGAGACGGTCAGCGGCAGCAACGTGCGCGAACGCCAGTCGATCAGTTTTTCGGGTGCGACCGCGCTGACCGGTGTTCGCTACAGTCTCAGTAACGGCACCCAAGTCACGGGCTTGATCGATTTCTCGAAGTCGAGTCCGACCCAGAATCGGTCGACGCTCCAGGCAGCGCTCGACCAGCTCTATGGACCGAATCGGGTTCTCGTCAGTTTTGATTCCACCACGACGGCGGCGGCGCCCCGGTACTTCATCGATTTCATCGGGGCTCTGGCCTACACAGACGTCGCACAACTGACGGTCGCCTCCACGTCCGGCGTCACGGTGTCGTTGAGCACCGTTCGCCAGGGCAGTGCTCAGACTTCGACGCCGGTGGTCAGCAAGCAATCGGCACAGCAAGGGCTGGCCCTCACGCAGGCGGATGGGGCCTCGTTCTCGGCACGGTTCAGCATCGGTGGGCAGTCCTACTCCACAGCGTCGCTCGCGAGTTCGTCCAGTGCCGAAGCCGTCCGCGCAGCCTTCCAGCAAGCGCTTACGGGACGAAGCGGCTTGACGGGCAGCGATATTTCGGTGTCGGGCACAGCGGGTGAGTGGACAATCACCTTTGGCGGATCGCTGGCCGGCCAGGCCGTTGGCTCCATGGTGGTCGACGTCACCCCGCCTACTTCATCCGCTGTCCTGCAGGTACAAACACGGGGTGTGACCCGCACCGTCGCGGAAACGATCACGGCCCCTGCGGTCAATGAGGTCCAGCGGGTTGAATTCGATCACGATGGGTTGGCAGGCGGGTTTACGCTCAGCCTCGCCCACGGTGGCAATACCTTCACGACCGATCGGCTGCCGTTCGATGCGTCAGCCGCGGACGTCCAGGAAGCGCTTCTCAGTGCATTGGCTGAGGGAGGGCTTTCGGGGGCTCAGCTGTCGGTGGTTCAGCGCTCGGTCGGTCGGTACGAACTGAGCTTTGCCGGGAGCCTGGGCGGCTCGGACCTCTCGCTGATACAAGTGGATGCGCAGGCCGACACGCCGAGCGCGACGCTGACTGTGACGCAGGTTGGTGCAACGGTCCCCCAAGCTGCCCTGGAGGCCCTCGCAGACCCCGATCTTGTGATCGATTTCGGCGTACAGCCGCTGGAGGTCAAAACGGGTCCGTCGACCGATCTGACCCTCGATATGGATGGCGCCTTGGGCGGCCAGACCCGGGTGTCCGGGCAGATGACGGTCGACGCTTTTGGCTTTGTCCGGGTCGCGGGCGGTTTCAGTTTCGAGCAGTCCATTTCAACGGTGTATGACACGGCCGGTAACGCGATCGCCGTCGACCGTCTCGTGATGGGCGTTGGCGCGGTTGACGCGTTCATTGGTGCCAACGGCGGAACGAACGAGGCCATCGGCCTCGAGGTCCAGGATCTGGATTTTGCGCTCGCCCTTTTCGCTGAGCGTGAGCCCGCTGCGGGGCAGGTCGCGCGTTCATGGACAGCGCTCACGGGACAGGCGGGCGAGGTCGGCCTGGTCGGTTTACCTCAGGTCTCGCTGACAGGGAGCGGTCTTGCCCTCGACATCAACCGACCTGCGGCCGATGGCTCGGTGCTCGACTTCGCGTCAACTGATGCATCGGGCGCCGATTTGCCCCAGTCCGATCGGCGTTCGATTGATCTGTCAACGGGTCCCGGCTCATCCCTGACCCTTGATCTGGCCGGTCGGCGGGGCCCGGTGCTCCAGGCGAGTGGCGAACTAGCCCTCTCGGTTGATCAGTTTTTCCAGGCTCGGGGCGCATTCGCCGTTTCTGCCGAAGATACCTCGGTCCTCCTTGCGGATGGCACGACCGCGGATGTCCGAGCGGTCCGAGTCGGCGCTCAGGGCCTCAGCGCGTTCGCCGGTATGGGGGGAGCCTATGACGATGCGGGGCAACTCAGCGCAGATGCCACGGGATTGATGCTCGATGACGTCGAGTTCGGACTGGCCCTGTTCGGCGAACGGCTCAGTGGCGCACAGATCGCCGCGGGTGATGCCGCCCGGAGCTGGACTGCCTTGCAAGCCAGCGCAGGACAGGTTGGCTTGGTGGGCATCCCCGACCTGACCCTTTCCGCCAGCAGCCTGTCGGTTGAGATCAATCGCGGTGCCTCGGACGGCAGCCTCGTCGATTTCCTCGCACAGCCCGTCGTCGTTCAGACCGGAGCGGGCGAGACGCCTTCGTCGATCACCTTGACGATGGATGCAAGCCAGGGTGAGATACCCGTGCCAGCGGCGAGTTTGCGTTTGATGCCTTTGGGTTCGTCCAGGCGTCCGGCGGCTTCGGCATCGAGAAGAGGCTCGGTGAGGTGACGCTGTCCGACCTTTCGTCAACGCCAGCGGATGAATCGGCCGCAGCGGTTCCGGTCGAAATGTTGCTGATCGGTGCGAACAACCTGGACGCCTGGGTGGGCGCCGGGGGCGTCGGTCTTCAGATGAGCGATGTCAGTTTTGGCGTCGCATTGCTGGGCGAGCAACTGACCCAGCCGCAGATCGATTCG
>JBDLRB010000136.1:0-3281 GCA_039800205.1 Pseudomonadota bacterium
CAGCGTCCACCCGTTTCAAGTGACCGCCGTGGGGGGAGGTGCCGCCGGGTTTGAGTCCCTGCTGGCGGTGCTGCGGCGACTGCGCTCACTGCGACCGGATCGACCGGTGCAAGGCGCGCTGTTGACCCGCGGTGTGAAGTTGTTGCCTGGCTACCCAGCCGCCGCACGAAGCACTGGTCGACGACAATTAACTTGACCGGTCGACGACAATTATCCTGGCCGGTGGTCACCGGTGCCGGGTAGGTCCGGGAGGCGGGTACCGTGAGCTGAAGAACACTGTTCGGAGGCTTGCGATGCCCGGCAAGAGGATTACGGACCACCAAGTGCATAAGTTCAAGCAGTACCGCAGGACGCTGAGCCAGACCGCTGCTGCGGCCAGGGTTGGCATTAGCGAGCGAAGCGCCCGACGAGTCGAGCGATCGGAAGTGTTGCCCTCCCAGCGACCGGAGCGCCAATGGCGTACTCGGCCAGACCCGCTGGCAGATGTGTGGGATGCCGAAGTGGTTCCGTTGCTTCAGGCCGATCCGCAGCTCAACGGCGTGACCCTGTTCGATGAGCTGCAGCGCCGTCATCCCGGCGCCTTCGCCCCCGGCGTTCTGCGCACGCTGCAGAGGCGCATCCGTCAGTGGCGAGTTGTGTACGGCCCGGAGCGCGAGGTCTACTTTGCACAGGAGCATCCGCCAGGCCACATGGCACTGTCGGACTTCACCGTCGCCGATGACCTTCAGATCGTCATCGGGGGGCAGGCTTTCCCGCACCTGATCTACCAGTTCGCGCTCGCCCATAGCGGCTGGCGACACGCTCAGGTCATCGTTGGAGGGGAGAGCTTTGTCTCCCTTTCCAATGCTATGCAGATGGCGCTTTGGAGACTTGGCGGCGTGCCGGCTGAGCACCGCACCGACAGCCTGTCGGCAGCGTTCAAGAATCTGACCAAGGAGGTGGTCGACGACATCACCCGGCGATACGAAGACCTGTGCGCTCACTACGGGATGACCGCAAGTCGCTGTAATCCGGGCCAGTCCCATGAGAACGGCTCAGTGGAGTCCCGCCATGGCTCGCTGAAGGTGGCACTGGATCAGGCGCTTCGATTGCGCGGCAGTCGGCAGTTCGACGACCAGCAAGCCTACGAGGACTTCATCCAAGTTGTCGTCAATCGCATGAACCAGCGGGTGAGCAAGGCCGCCCGTGCCGAGATCGCCATCCTCAAACCACTGCCGTTGCGCAAGACCTCTGAGTACGAGGAGTTGCCCGCGCGCGTCTCGAAGTACTCGGTCTTCACCATCAGGAAGGCTCTGTACAGCGCGCCAAGCCAACTCATCGGGCATCGAATTCTGGTGCGGCAATACCCCTCCCACATTGAGGTGTGGCAGGGCGGCCAATGCATCATCAAACGTCCAAAGGCGGTATTGCGTCCCGGTCGTACTCGGCCGAGCCACATCGACTACCGCGATCTGGTGGGGGCGCTGAAGATGAAGCCCGGCGCCTTTGCGCGGTGGACATTGCGCGACGAGGCGTTCCCCAGGGATGTCTATCGCTTGACCTGGGAGCGCCTCAGCCAGAGATGCCCTGAGCGCCATGCGTGCAAGACGATCGTAGGCTTGTTGGACTTGGCCGCGCAAGGGTACGAGGCACAGTTAGGCGCCTTGCTGCAGCAACTCATCGACCAGGATGAACTCCCCGAGCTGAAGGATCTGGCTGAGCGCCTGAAGCCGGCAGCTACCGCGGTACCGGAAGTCAATATCGAATTACCCGAACTGGCCGAGTATGACTACCTGTTGGAGGCAACGGTATGACTACCAGCAACCACCCCCAACAAGCTCGGCTATCGGTGATGCTCACGGTGTTGCGCATGCCGACCGTAAAACGATTGCTGGGTGACCTCTGTGCCCAGAGCGATCGTGAAGGATGGCCAGCGATGCGCTTGCTTGAAGCATTGCTGGAGCATGAGGTCAACGAGCGCGAGATGCGTCGCATTGACCGGCACCGTGCTGAATCCATGCTCAGCTCGGACAAGCGGCTGTCCAGCTTCGACTTTGATCTGGTACCCCATATCTCCAAGGCCCAGGTGATGGCACTGACCGAAGGTACGGAGTGGGTCGACCGTGGCGCCAATATCCTGCTCTTCGGACCACCGGGGGCCGGCAAGAGTCACCTGATCACGGGTATTGGTCATTCGCTGATAGACGCCGGTAAGCGAGTGCTATTCGCACGGTGCAGCGAATTGGTTCAGCGACTGCAAGCTGCACGCCGCGATCTGCGTTTGCCGGCTGAACTCAACAAGCTCGATCGCTTCGACCTGCTGATCCTTGATGACCTCAGCTATGTGAAGAAGGATCAGGCAGAGACCTCGGTGCTGTTCGAGCTGATCGCGGAACGCTACGAGCGCCGCAGCCTGGCCATCACGGCCAACACACCCTTCTCGCAATGGGGTGAGGTGTTCGTCGAACCGGCTATGACGCTGGCGGCCATAGACCGATTGGTCCACCACTCGGTGATCCTGGAAATGAACGTGGAGAGCTACCGACGCCGAAGCGCCCAGCAGGGGCATACCCCTGCTGGGCGCAAAAAGAACTGATCAATCAGGAAATCGTTCCCGCCTCAACCGGCCAAGATAGTTGTCGTTGAGCGGTCAGGATAGTTGACGCCAACCACAATGCTTTCCGCGTCGCCGCCCAGGTCAGCGGACGTATTCAGCATTGGCGGTCCGGGTCTTCGGTACCAGATGCGCGAGTAACCCTGCAACGAACGACTGACGGATTGCCACACGAAGTTGGCGAACAGCGATTCACTGATACCTCTGGCGCATGGACGGTCCAGGGACTCGCGTTCGAGCGCTTCAATATTGCTGCAGCCAAGCCCCTATCAACGAACGACCAACAATCCATCACAGCCGCCGACGTGCTCTCGGCACTCAAGCTCGCCACCGGCCGACATGCGGCCGGGGGACACCCCTCCCCTTACCAGTTAATCGCAGCAGATCTGACGGACGACCAAACCGTTGCACTGGACGATGTGCAGGCGTTGCTTCGCATTGCATTAGGAGCAAGCGAGCGGCACCAAGCGCGCTGGACCTTCGTTGAAGACGGCGCACTCATGGAACAAACCAAAGACCGTATCGTCGTTCCACCCATGGTCGAACGGGCTATCCAGGTTGATACACATAGCAACTGGGTAGCCGTTCTGGTCGGCGACGTTGATGGCAGTTGGGGCACGCCCTTGTCAACCGCCGGGTGGTACTGAGCGGCCTGGAAGTTATCAGGCCTGGACCATAGGGCGAGTTG
>JBDLRB010000137.1:0-22504 GCA_039800205.1 Pseudomonadota bacterium
ATTCGGCAAGGCGCTTCGGGCTGCGATGGAGTTTGCCGACCGGATCAACCAGTATTTCGACGCCGAAAAGCCCTGGGAACTCGCGCGCGACCCGGGCGCACGCGAACGCCTGCACGAAGTCTGCTCGGTCTGCCTGGCGGGTTTCCACGCGCTCACGATCTGGCTGAAACCGGTCCTGCCCGCGCTGGCCACCCGGGCCGAAGCCTTCCTGCAGACGGGCTCGCTCACCTGGTCGAGCCTGTCGAGCCCCCCCGTCCGGATCGGCCGCTACGAACACCTGATGACCCGAGTGGAGGCTCAGGCGCTCGATCGACTGTTCGATGCGCCCGAGGCGGGCGCGAGTGGCCCAGCGGACGCTCAAGCGGCAAAGCCGGCAACGCCCGCCGCGGCGCCGATCAGCATCGATGACTTCAACCGGGTGGATTTGCGCGTTGCCCGGGTGCTGGAGGCCCACGCCGTCGAGGGATCGACCAAACTGATTCGTCTGTCGCTCGATGTCGGTGAAGCAAAACCGCGAACCGTGTTCTCGGGTATCCGGGCCGCCTACGATCCTCAGGCGCTGGTGGGCCGGATGATGATCCTCGTCGCCAATCTCGCACCGCGCAAAATGAAGTTCGGCGTATCGGAGGGGATGGTCCTTTCGGCTTCAGACGACGATGCGTCGCAGCCCTCCGGCATTTATCTTCTTGAGGTCGATCAAGGCGCACACGCCGGCATGCGGGTAAAGTAAGACTTTAGGTCTGAACCGGCCCGAGGGCGGCTCCGAAAGCGCTCAAGCTCAAGAACGCCCATGCGATTCCAACCCCGCCTGATCACCGCGCTGAAGGGTTACACGCGTGCGGATCTGCGTCAGGACGTCTCAGCGGGCATCACGGTCGGTGTCGTCGCGCTCCCGCTTGCGATGGCCTTCGGTATCGCAAGCGGCGTGAAACCCGAACAGGGCATCATCACCGCAGTCATCGCCGGGTTCCTGATTTCATTGCTGGGCGGCTCGCGTGTGCAGATCGGGGGGCCGGCCGGAGCCTTTGTCGCCCTGCTCTACGCGATCGGCGAACGCTACGGCCTGGCCAACCTGATGATTGCCACGATCATGGCGGGGGCGCTGATTTTCCTGATGGGTGCGCTCCGGCTGGGGCGCTTCGTCCATCGGGTGCCCTTACCGATCATCACCGGCTTCACCTGCGGCATCGCCGTGGTGATCGCCCTGCAGCAGGTCCGTGATTTCATGGGCTTGACCCTGGACAAGATGCCGGCCAATTCGCTATCCCAGATGTTTGCGATCGGCAGCCGGCTCGATTCCTTCAACCCGCAGGCCTTTGCCACGGGCGTGCTTGCCCTCGTGATCGTCATCTCATGGCCCAAGACCTACGCCGCGCAGGCCCCCGGCTGGCGCACGCGACTGTCACGCCTGCCCGGAACCGTGGTCGCCCTCGTGCTCAGCACGCTCGTCGTGGCGGGTCTGGGCCTCGAAGTCGAGACGATCGCCAGCCGCTTTGGCGGCATCCCGCAATCGCTGCCCGCGCCCAGTCTGCCGACCTTTGACTGGTCCACCGTTCAATTGCTACTGGTCCCGACGCTTGCGATCGCGGCGCTGGGTGCCATTGAGTCACTGCTCTGCGCGCGCGTGGCCGACGGCATGCTCAATGACCGGCACGACCCGAATCAGGAGTTGATGGCTCAGGGCATCGCAAACATGGTCACACCGTTTTTCGGTGGCATTGCGGCCACGGGTACGATCGCGCGTACGGTCACCAATGTCCGGGCGGGCGCACGCACACCGATTGCAGGCATCGTCCATGCCGTGACGCTTGCACTGATCGTGCTGGCGGGCGCCCCCCTGGCCGGCCATGTACCGCTCGCAGCGCTCGCGGGCATCCTGCTCTTTGTCGCCTGGAATATGGCCGAGTGGCATGCCTTGCGCGACCTGCGACGCTACACGCTGCATTACCGCCTGCTTCTGGTGGGGACCTTCGCTTTGACGGTGATCTTCGACCTGGTGGTCGCAATCGAAGTCGGCCTGATGGCGGCCGCCGTGCTGTTCATCGTCCGGGTCACTCAGGTCACCCGGCTCGAGCCGATGGAGCTGCCCCTCTCGGCCGGATCGGGGCTCGAGGCCTGGCGCCTGTTCGGGTCCCTCTTTTTCGGGTCGGTTGGACTCCTGGAGCCGCTGCTGACCCGGACGGGCCCGCTGCCCCGGGCGCTGATCCTGGACCTCCATCAATTGATCAATCTCGACACAACCGGACTGGATGCCCTTCAGAGCCTGGCGCGCCATATGCGCGCCCATCAGTGTCGTCTCGTACTGGTGGCCCCCAACGAACAGCCTCTCTCGCTGATGGAACGCAGCGGCTTTCTGCACAGGCTCGACGCCCCGGCGATCTACGCAGATCTCGGCGCTGCACTGAGCGCTCTGGGCGAGGCGCCGGCCCAACCCGACCGAGGCCCGTGAGCGCCGCCCGGTCGGCACCCGCTCAACCCACAACGCGCGCTCATCCGGGCTTACGCAACACCCTTGAAATGAGGTGCGAGCGGCCCCGATGCGCCGCCCCTTCCTCGATCTCCTCATCCCGGTCACGCGCTGCCAGCGTTCCCCACCCAGCGAACGTCGCATCGAGCAAGTCGCTCGTGTACAGATTCTCAAGGACGCCCGGCCCGCCCGTCCGGTATTCCATTTGCCGAGGCCCATAGCCCTCGATGATCAACACCCCGCCCGGCGAGAGGGCGCGCTGGATACCCGAGAAGATCCGCTCGCGCAAGGCGGGCGATGCAAACTGAATGAAGATGGCAACGACGGCATCGTATTTTCCGTCCGTCCAGGGCCAGGCGTCGGCATCACACACCTGGAATTGCACCGAGCCCCCCGAGGGATGAACAAAGCTCCGGATACCTGCGGTCTGCGCACCCGAGTCGAGGGCTGTCGTCTGCTCGCTGAACCCTCGCTCGAGCGCGCGCTGGCACGCCTGCGACACGGCGACATCGGCCAGATCAAACGCGTGGACCCGATGCCCCTGAGCCGCCAGCCACAAACTGTTCCGCCCATCTCCGTCCCCGGGGCACACGATCCGGCTGTGGGGTGCCAGGTGATGCGCCTGGGTGGCCAGCCAGGCATTGGGCGCCTGCCCGAACAACATGTCGGACACCGCGCGGTAGCGCTCGTTCCAGGTCGTACGGGGGTTCCTGAATCCATCGCTCATTCGTAACCCCTTCAAGCGAAATATCGATCGAAATTTTCAGCGAGCCGTTCTTCGATCCGGGGCTTGTAGGTCGTGAGCAGGAAGCCCAAGCGGGCCTCGAGTCGCACCCGATCCTCCTGGATGTCGAGCACGCCAGACAAACCGCTCCGACTGAAGTGAAGACGATCGCCCGTCCAGTGCGATTCAACCCGAAACTCATCACGCATCTCGGTCGCCAGTTGCTGCGCCACCGTACGCGCGCGCTCCAGCCCGATTGAATGCATACGCTCGAAAACGATCTGGTTCAAGCCGGTCTCCGAGGGTCTGGAAAGCCGGCATGCTAGCGCGATCCGAGGATCAGAGTACGGGAGTCGGCAATGCGCGGTTCTCAGACCAGGCGATCAGGTTGTCCGCAGCCAGCGCGGCCATCGCCACGCGGGCACTGCGGGTGGCGCTCCCCAGATGCGGCGTCAACACCACGTTTCGACAATCGAGGAGCGCTGGATGAAGGGCCGGCTCATTCTCGAAGACGTCCAGCCCCGCAGCGGCGATCCGGCCTGCGGACAGGGCGGCGGCCAGCGCGCGATCATCAACGACCCCGCCACGCGCAATATTGATCAAGGTCGCAGACGGCTTCATCTGGGCGAGCTGCGCTGCGCCGATCAGGTGATGCGTCTGCGCGCTGTAGGGGACGACCAGCACCACATGGTCGGCCCGGGCCAGCAGCTCGCCCAATTCGACCCGCTCGGCACCCAGGGCATCCGCATTCGCCGCAGGGCTCCGGTTGCAATAAAGGATCTTCATGTCAAACCCGCGCGCACGTCGTGCGATGGCCGACCCGATCCGCCCCATCCCCACAATACCGAGGGTGGACTGCCAGACGTCTGCGCCCAGAAACTGATCAAAAGCCCATCGATCCCACTGTCCGGCTCGCAACCATCGCTCGCTTTCGGAGACCCTCCGCGCTGCCGCCATCAGCAGCGCCCAGGCCATGTCCGCAGTGGCCTCATTCAGCACATCAGGCGTATTGGTCACCGCGATGCCGCGCGCCGCACACGCCGCACGATCAATGTGATTGACCCCCACCGAACCCGTCGCCACGATCCGTACCCGCGGGGCCGCGTCCAGCAGTTCGACATTGACGACATCGGAATTGACCACAAAGAGCGCATCCCGATCGGCCGCACGCTCGAGCAACTCCGCACGGGCCCAGAGCTGATCGCTCTGGTTGTCCATGACATCGAAAGACTGCCTGAGGCGCTCATTGACTTCAGGAAAAATCTGTCGGGTGATCAGCAGACGGGGACGGGACATCAGGACACTCCGGATTGAACATAACGGCGAACCAGTTCGACACTCTCGCGCCAATGTGCCTCGAGCTGCTCGCTGGCACCCAAATCGCGATCGAGCACGGCGGACAGCGTATACCGATTGGAAAGCACGAAATAGCCTTGCGCGGCGATGATCAGGTACAGGTCGGCGGCGCGAAGACCGATTCGGAACACGCCACTGGCCACCCCTCGATCGAGCAGCTGTTGCAATTGCCCGATCACCGGTGAGACCAGTTCAGACAGCCACTCGGACTTTTTGAGGTGGCGCGCCTGGTGCAGATTTTCCGTATTGACCAGGCTGATGAATTCGGGGTGCTCGACGTAGTATCGCCAGACAAAGCGGCAAAACTGCGCGAGCGCGCCGACCGGGTCATCCATATCGATGTGCAGGGCCCGCTCAGCGTCGCGCAGCGCCGAATACACCGATTCGAGCGCCGCCCGGAAGAGGCCCTCCTTGCTGCCAAAATAGTAGTAGATCATGCGCTCGCTCGAGCGCGCGCGAGCGGCGATTCGATCGCCGCGTGCGCCCGCAAAGCCGCTTCGAGCAAACTCGGCGGTCGCAGCCTTCAGGATCCTCGCACGGGTCGCGTCGGCATCGCGCTTGCGCGTACTCCGAGCGGCGACCGGGCGCGCACGGACACCCGGACCGCCCGAATCCGCAAGGCGGTCGATCCGGTCCGGGCCCGACCCCTCGCCCATGGCCGTTTGCGCCGCTCGGTCCTGAGAGCTGACGGACACCGCGTCAGCCTACGATCACCGGCACATCAGCGGCGGGCGGGGTATTGCGGCTGCGCTGGCAGCGCACGATACCGTCGATCATCACCATGCCGACCCCAGGAATATCCCCCAGGCGAATACTGTCGAGCAGATCCCGCCCGGCCGAGTGCTGTGCCTTGTCGACAAATACAAAATCGCCTGGACGTCCGACCTCGATCAGCCCCTGGGCGAGACCCCTCATCCGCGCTGTATTGCCCGTCGCAAAGCCAAACACGATCTCCGGGGGAATGTCAGCGAGGCTAGAGATCAGTGCAATCAGCCGCAACATGCCCAGCGGCTGAACCCCGGACCCAGCCGGAGCGTCCGTCCCCAGAATGACGCGATGCGGGCACTTGAGCTCCATCGCGTGACGCGCGGTCAGGATCGCAATCCGCTCATTGCCGTTATGGACGATCTCGAGCGCACGGCTGCTTTTTTCACACAGTTTGCAGACGGCCTGATAAGAGAGCGAGGTATGCCCGCCATTCACGTGACCGATCACATCTGCATCGGCCTCGAGCACGACCTCCTCATCGATCAGCCCAGAGCCTGGAATCGACGGACCCCCCGTATGGATCGTGCTCTGGATGCCGTGCTTGCGCGCCCAAGCGACCATTTGCGCCGCCTCATCACCCGCTTTGACCGAGCCCAGACCGATCTCGCCCAGCAAGCGGACGCCCGCCTGGGCCAGGTCCGCAAAGTCCTGTTCCACCATACCCTTTTCGATCACAGGCGCGCCCGCCAACACGCGAACGCCACCCCCCACGCCCGCCGCACGCATGCCGTCAAAGGCCCGCTGCGCGGTGATCGCGAAGGCCTTCACGCCCACGATATCCTTGGGGCGTCCAGGCAGATGGACCTCGCCGGCAGAGATCATCGTGGTGACGCCGCCGTGCATACACGACTCGATCCAGCCCAGCTGGTTCTGCCGTGGCGTCCAGTCACCAAACACCGGATGCGTGTGTGAGTCGATCAGGCCGGGGGCGAGCGCGGTCCCGCGACAGTCGATGACGCGTTTCGCCTGGTCCACATCGCAGTCCGCCTCACGACCCACCGCCGATATCACGCCGTCCTGAACGACGATCGTATCTGCATCCAGGATCGGTCGATCAATATCGCCCGAGATCATCAAACCAATGTTGCGGATCACCACCTTGCCCGAGGTTTCTGCCGCTGCAACCACTGCCATGTCGATTACTCCTTGTCCTGCATTCGTGTGACCGGGCGCCCGTGCTCAGCGCAGTCCGTCCTGTCCCTTGATCTCATGAATCTGCAAGCCGCCCACCCGCGGCAAGGGCCGGCCGCTGTCGGTCACCGACACGGCGACCAGGATCTCATCGGCGCGCGGAGCGTCCGCGACCCGGGCCTCGATCGCATCGAAATGGCTGCGTACGAAGGCTGCATCCTTGTGCCCCAGCGGTACGTCGATCGGGGTCCCTGGCCCCCCCATCTTCTTGGCCGAGGGCACGAGTGCAGCCCCCTTCTGGACGGCGACCCGCAAGGGCCCGCCCAGCTTGGGGTGGAGGATCGCAGCAGCATGCTCGAGCTCCCCTGCCTCACCGACCACCGCCGCTTTGCCGTAGCTGTGGGCCTGCCCAGGCTCAATCCCCAGCGCCTGAACGCAACGCTCGCCAAGCAGCCCGCCCAATTCGTCGCCAATCGCGATCAATTCGTCCAGCGACTCGCTGTAACGCCCGGCGTAGGGATTGGCGATCACCGCAATTGCCAGCGCCTTGCGGGTGGCGGGTGCGACCGACTGCCCCATTTCACGATGCGTTTCCTCCACCGTGACGATCAGCTTTCGGATTGTTGCAGCCATTGGATTGTTCCTCGTTCGTTGTCATAACAACGGTCTTGTCGAGCACCTTTCGGGCGCCTAGACCGCAAGATACTGGGTCCGCACATCCTCATTGACCCGCAGATCTGCAATGCTGCCTTCAAACCGGATGCGCCCTTTCTCGATGATGTAGGCCCGATCACCGACCTCGAGCGCAAAGTGCAGATTCTGCTCGGACAGCAGCACCGCCACGCCCTGCGCTTTCAGGGCCTTGATGGCGGCCGCCATCTGATCGACGATCACGGGCGCGACGCCCTCGGAGGGCTCGTCAAGCAGGATGCACAGCGGATTGCCCATCAGGGTGCGGGCAATCGTCAACATCTGCTGTTCGCCGCCGGACATTCGTCCGCCGGGTCGATCGGGCATCTCGGCGAGGTTCGGAAACAGCCCGCCGATCCGCCCGAAGTCCCAGGGCGACAAACCGGAACGCGCCGGTTGTCGGCCGACCTCAAGGTTCTCCATCACGGTCAGCTCGGTGAAGATCCGGCGATCCTCGGGCACATATCCCAGACCCCGCCGTGCGATCTGGAAGGGCTCGAGCCGCTCGATCGCCTGCCCCATGAATCGGACACTGCCGGAACGCGGGCGAACCAGACCCGCGATCGACTTGAGCGTGGTGGACTTGCCTGCGCCGTTGCGCCCTAGAAGGACGACCACCTCTCCCGGGCGGACCTCGAGGGCCACGTCAAAGAGGATATGCGCCTGACCATAGAAGGTATTCAGACCGCTGACTTCAATCATGCTTCCGGGGCCTCCCGCGCCAGGGCTCGTGCGGACATTCGTCATGGTTGTGCTCTCGTCGGATTCCTTGGGCACGCGCTTCAATGCGCTGAGCGCGAACCCAGATAGACGCGCTGGACCTCCTCGTTCGCGCGGACTGCATCGGGTCGCCCCTGGGCGATCAGAACCCCACGATTGAGCACCATCATACGGTCGGCATGCCGAAATACAACGTCCATGTCGTGCTCGGTAAAAAGGACCGCCACCCCCGCCTCACGCACCAGTGAGGCCGTCAACGCCATCAACTCCAGCCGCTCCCTGGGGCCCATGCCGGCGGTGGGCTCGTCCATCAGCAGGAGGCGGGGCTGATTGGCGAGCGCAATGGCCAGTTCAAGCCGCTTGAGATCACCATAGGCCAGCACCGCACAACTGCGATCGCCCTGCGCCCGCATGCCGACCCGGTCAAGCAGTGTATCCGCCTCTTCGACGCATTGCGTGGCCGCACGGATCCAGCCATTACGCAGCAGACCCTGATGGGACATCAAGGCCATCTGGACGTTTTCGCGCACGGTCATCGAAGCAAAGGTGGCGGTGATCTGAAAGGTCCGCCCGACGCCCAGACGCCACACATCGCGCGGCTTCATGCCGACCAGGTTCTGCCCATTCAGACGAACCTCGCCCCGATCGGGCCGCAATTGGCCGTTGAGCATGTTGAAACAGGTGGACTTGCCCGCGCCATTCGGACCGATCAGCGCCATCAATTCGCCCGCCTGAACGTCGAAGGACACATCGCTGACAGCCCGCACGCCACCGAAGGACTTGGATAGACCGCTCACTTCGAGAAGGCTGCTCATCCCCGTGCTCCCTGATCGCGATCAGGCATGAAGCGCTCGCTCAAGGAACCGGCGATCCCCTGCGGAAAGAGCAGCACCAGAACCAGGATCGTAGCCCCCAGCATCGCCCGCCAGTAGTCGGTCTCGCGGGCAATGGTGTCGTGGAGCCACGTGAATACCGAGGCGCCCACCCAGGGCCCAACCAGCGACTGGATGCCCCCAAGCAGCACCATCACCAGGCCATCGATCGAGCGACCGACTGAAATCACCTCGGGCGAGATACTGCCCTTGGAAAACGCGAAGAGCGCACCGGCCAGCCCGCACACCATCCCCGCCACGACAAAAGCAGCCCAGTGCACACGCACGCCGTCAATGCCGATCGCATCGGCTCGCAGCGGCGAATCGCGATAGGCGCGCATCGCATAGCCGAAGGGCGCGAGCAGGATCCGGCGCAAGAGCAGCACACCCAGCACCGTCGCGGCGAGCGTCAGATAGTAGTACGCCCATTTTTCGGACAGCCACTCGGCGGGCCAGACCCCCACCACCCCATTGGAGCCGCCCGTGAATTCGTCCCACTGGAAGACGATCGACCAGACGATCTGCGCGAAGGCGAGCGTCAGCATGGCCAGATACACCCCCGACAGCCGCACACTGAACCAACCGAATACAAGTGCGCCGAAACCCGCCAGCAGGGGCGCAAGCACCAGCGCAAGTTCCATCGGCAGCGAGAACGCCTTCAGCATCAGCGCAGCACCATAAGCGCCCAGGCCGAAATACGCAGCGTGTCCAAATGAATGCATGCCGCCCGGTCCCATGATGAAGTGCAGGCTGGTCGCGAACAGGACGGCGATCAGAATGTCGATCATCAGTACATTCAGGAACGGGAGGACCGTACTGGCGAGTGGGACCATCAGCAGCGCGATGAGCAGTACCCACCCCAGCCGACGCAGAAGCGGCGTCGCTACACGCAGCGGCGGTTCAGCGTGACTGACGTTACGGCTGAGTGCGGTGGGTTTCCCCAGCAAACCCCAGGGTCGCCAAATGAGCACAGCCGCCATCACGAGAAATTCAACGACCAAGGTCAGCTTGGAAAAGGAAAAGGACACACCAAAGAGGGTCACCTGACCGATTGCAATACAGATGGCCTTGATCTCTGCGATGAGCAGGGCCGCGAGAAATGCACCCGGCACGCTCCCCATCCCGCCCACGACCACCACCACGAAGGCATCGCCGATCGCGAGCAGATCAAGAAACTGGTTGGCGGGCTCGCGCGGCGACTGCAGTGCCCCGCCCAGCCCGGCCAGAAAGGCCCCCAGCATGAAGACGCCCGTAAAGAGCCAGGCCTGATTCACCCCCAAGGCCCCGACCATTTCACGATCCTGAGTGGCAGCACGGATCAGCACCCCCCAACGGGTCCGATGGAGAATGAACCACAGGACCCCGAGCACCAGCGGGCCGATCAGGATCAGCACCAGATCGTAGGTGGGGAACTGTCGGCCGAGGATCTCGATCGAACCCTTGAGACCCGGCGCCCGGGGGCCGACCAGATCCTCGGGACCCCAGATCATCAGTACCAGATCGCGGATGACCAGCACCACTGCGAACGTGGCGAGCAGCTGCAGCAACTCGGGCGCGCGATAGATCCGGCGAAGCAGCAGCAGCTCGATCACCAGGCCGACCAGTGCGACCACGGCGGCCGCCAGGAGGACCGAGACCCAATAGCCCAAGGGCGAGCCGCCGATCCGGTCGATGATCGAGAACGCGACATACACGCCCAGCATGTAAAAGGAGCCGTGGGCGAAATTGACAATCCTGGAGACGCCGAAAATCAGCGACAGGCCGGCCGCGATCAGGAACAGGCTGGATGCACTGGCCAGGCCATTGAGCATCTGCACCAGCAGAGCTGAAAGCGTCATCGTTCAGGGGTCCTTGAATGAAACGGAGCGAGCGTTCAACGGTACGAAGGCGCGCACGGGCCCCGACAGGGGGTCCGTGGCACCACGACCCGATGGTGCAGTCGCCGGGACCCCCGCTCAGGCCCCGGCGTGCAGGATACGGTTCTCAGCTTTTCGGACGCAGTTTCGCGACCTCGGCATCGGCCGGCTGATATTTCGCACCATCGAAATAACTGAAATCGCGCATGGTGCCGCGACCGTTGACCACCGTCGTGCGACCGACATACGCGCCCAGCGTCGACTGATGATCCTGCGCACGGAACATGACCTTGCCAAAGGGCGAGCCAAATTCGAGCCCGCGAAATGCGGTGATCAGTTTTTCGGTGTCGGGGGCGCCCGCTCGGGCCAGACCCGCTGCAACGGCCTTGATCGTGGTGTAACCGACGATGGATCCCAGACGCGGATAGTCGTTCCAGCGCTTGCGGTAGGCAGCAACGAATGCATCATGCTCGGCCGTCTTGATCCGATCCCAGGGATAGCCGGTCACGAGCCAGCCCTCGGGCGCCTCGTCCTTCAGCGGATCGATGTATTCGGGCTCGCCGGTCAGCAGACTGACCACCTCCCGACCCTTGAAGAGACCTCGCGTATTCCCCTCGCGGACGAACTTCGCCAGGTCGGCACCGAACAGCACGTTGAAGATGGCGTCGGGCTTCATGTCGATCAACGCCTGAACGACGGCACCTGCATCGACCTTGCCCAGGGGCGGCGCCTGTTCGCCCACAAACTCGACCCCCGGCTGGGCCTTGCCCATCAGTGCCCGGAAACTGGACACCGCAGACTGCCCATACTCGTAGTTCGGATAAACGACCGCCCAGCGCTTCTTGTTCCAGGACGAGGCCTGCGGAACCAGCATGGCGGTCTGCATGTAGGTCGACGCACGCAAGCGGAAGGTATAGCGATTGCCGTTTTGCCAGACGATCTTGTCCGTGAGCGGTTCGGAAGCGAGGAAGAAGATCTTTTTCTGACGTGCAAAATCAGTCAGCGCAAGACCAATGTGCGAGAGGAAGCCGCCGACCAGCAGATCGACGCGCTCGCGGCTGACCAGCTCCTCGGCCACCCGCACCGCATCTCCCGGATTGCCGCCATCGTCACGGGCGACCACCTCGATCTTGCGGCCACCGATTCCACCCGCCGCATTGACCTCCTCGAGCGCGAGTTCCCAGCCCTTGCGGTAGGGGTCCAGAAACGCGGGCTGTGCCTTGTAGCTGTTGATCTCGCCCACGCGAATGGGCTTGCCTTGTGCGGCGAGCGACAGAGGCAGCGCGCCTGAAACGACCGCGGCCGCTGCGGGGGCCGCGCCTGCAACCAGAAATTCTCTTTTCTTCATGGACTTCTCCTGACAGGTTTGATCGAAAGACAGCGAACGATAACGTTAATCACCTTCGGCGTCACGGCTTTCCGAGCGGATCAGGCGATCGAGCGTACGGTGCAGACGGGCAGCGCCTGCATCAAGCGCAAGATGGACCGGCCGGGCGATCCAGGGATCATCGCGCGTGGCCTCGATGGCCTCGAGCACCCGCTTGTCTTCATCGAAGGCGATCATGAACTGCTCGGTCACGTCTTGTGAAACCTGCGGGTCATCCGTGGCGAAATTGCGCAACTGACACCAGAAATAGTGCGTGCTGCGATCGGTCTCGGGCGTCAGAAAATGGTTGGAATACATCCTCACGCCTGCTTGCCGGGCTGACTCGGATTCGCCACTGCCCGGCGCATGCGCACCAAAATCCACCACATTGATCGAGGGCGCATGCCACCAGTAGTACTGCCACCGGTCGACCGGTCCGGAGAATTGCCCGAAGCGCTGCAGGATCGGCGGGGCGGGCGAATCGTGGGTCCAACGGCGCACCAGGATGGTGTCACCGTCCTGCGTGGTTTCGATCGGGATATCCGCCATTGCGGCAGTGCCCAGCGTGCTCGGGTGCACATAGGTCACATGCACGGGGTCGAGCAGGTTCTCGGCCAGCAGGCGGTAGTTGGCTTTGACATGAGTCACCGGACCGATGTTGAGCCCCCAGCCCGGCTCCCCCCAGGGCAGGCCCTTGAACAGCCGCGCCGGATCGGCCTGCTGGGCATCGCCCATCCAGATCCAGATCATCGCCCAGTGCTCGATCACCGGATAAGCGGGAACCTGAGCCTCAGGGGGAATACGCGTCTGGGCGGGCACACGGACACACTGCCCCGCCGAATCGAAGCACATCCCGTGATAGCCACACTGGATCGAATCACCAACGACCGTCCCGCGCGAGAGCGGCAGTTGCCGGTGCGGACAGCGGTCCAGCAAGGCCGCAGGGGTGCCGTCCGACTGACGATAAAGCACAACGGGCGTATCCAGAATCCGTCGCGCGAGCGGTGCGTCCTTCAGTTCGTGGGACCACGCCGCGACATACCAGGCATTACGCACAAAACGCATCTCATTCTCCCGGAACGTGGTCCAGCGCGCCGACCCGCGCCACCACCCGCCAGCGCCGCGCCAGCACAATCCCCGCACGATCGATCAACCCCCGATCAAGGAGGTGCTGCGCGAAATCCCGACCGCTCTCCAGCGCACGATTGATCTGCGCTTCGGACAGGACACCCACCGCAACGGTCACCGGTCGATCGCCGAGGTCGGAGTCGTCCCGAACGGACGAAGCCGGCGCGCGGACGATCGAAGAATCGTTGACATTGACAAGGTTTGCGATCAAGGTGGCCGCGGCATCGGCCGCGGCGGCGTCGCGCGCGATCACCGTAACCGTATCGGCAATGCCCATCGACAGGCTTCGTCCGCGCCAGCCCGAGCTCGCGATCCCCCGCACGGACTCGGATCCATCCATATCGAACACGGCGTCGATGGCGGGCGCCTGGAGATCAGCCACCACCCCAACGCGATAACGCTCACCCGGGTCCAGATGCAGGGCAATGTCGCCTCCGTTATTGACGTAGGCGCGGCGCACACCGGGCCGGCGATAGCACTCGATCAGGTGGTCGGCCACCGATCCAGCCACGGCGGCCATGGGTGTGATGAACAGACCCGTCTCGCGCGCCAGCCGGTCGCAGGCCCGAACCATTCGCTGCGCGACCGGCCCCCGCACCCGCGCATCGACCGGTCCCTCGCTCGGACAAGGCGAGCGAAGGACGGGCAACTCATCCACGAGCGTTTGCAGGACCGGACCGAGCCTCTGCCAGGCCTCCTCATGGGCTGCGTCGCAGACGGCCGCATCGCCCTCAGCGCCGATCACCAGATCGATCGGCCCCTGCGTCAAGCGCCATCGGCCGCCCTCGATCGGATGTCGGGTCGCGGCCCAGGCACTCACTTGAGCGGATCCAGCGGCCAGGGGTTATCAGAGACCCAGTCGATGACGCGATGCGACTCGTTCGCCCAGAGGTCCTCGATCCGGCGAACCCGATCCATGTGGCCCCCCAGTCTCTGGTAATCGTCCAGACGCAACGAGAATTCGATCGGTGCAACGATGGCGGGCGTCGGCACCGAGCCAAATGAGCCCTTGGGCATTTTCGCCACATCGGCCATCACGGTGATCCCGCCGCCGGGCCAGACATAGACCGGCGCGCCGCCGCACGTCACCCGGGTGATCAGGTGCTTGATCGATCGCGTGAGCAGGATGGGGTTTTCGGTCACCCCCGCGCGCAAGCTACCGCCCGCTCCGCCCAGGAACAGGACCGTCGCGAGGGCGGGCTCACAGTTTTCACCGATCCGATCCACCACTTTCTGAACCGCCTCGGGCATCGGCCCGGGTTGCGGCACCAGCGCGTTGTCGAGTTCGAACCACTGCGCATGCTCACCCGTGGTGGACACCATCAGCAGGCGCAAACCCGGCCGCGCAATTTTAGGATCCCAGCCCTCGATGATCGACAACGGATCAGCGATGTCCGTGCCGCCCCAACCCGTGCCGGGATGGGCGACCTGAAAGTAGCGCCCGGGGGTGGATTTGCGGCCGCGCAAGCGAATCCCGGACGGCGGCATATCCAGACAGCGCCCCGCCTGATGCTCGGTCAGCACGCCGGTAATGTGGTCATCGACCACGACCACCTCATCGACATGGCCACACCACTGCCGGGCAAAGATGCCGATGGTCGCGGAACCGCAGCCCACCCGCATGCGCTGCTCCTCGACCCCATTGACGATGGGCGCGCGATCAGCCTGAACGGTGAGATGGGCGCCCCCCTCGATCTGCAGATCGACCGCCTCCTGGTTGCCCAGCCGCTCCATCAGTTCGCACGCCATGCGGCCTTCGCGCTTGGAGCCCCCCGTCAGGTGATGAACCCCCCCGAGCGACAGGAACTGCGAACCGTATTCGATGGTAGTGACATGTCCGACGGCCTCATCCTGATAGCGCACCGTCGCCTGCTCAGGACCGAGATATCGGTCGGTATCGATCTTCACCTTGAAGCTGCAGTAGCTGAAGATGCCTTCGGTCACCACGGTGACCATGTCGACGCCCTCGTGTCGACTGGCGACGATGAAGGGCGCCGGCTTGTAATCGGGATACGTGGTGCCGCTGGCCACCCCCGATACGAACACCGGCGCCTCGTCGCGAATCCAGCGCCCATCCCACTGCCCAGGGTCAGCGGGCATGACTTCGACATCGGGACGCTTCATCAGAACCACCGGATCCATGCGACGCAGTTCACCGCCGACATTACCCCAGCGATCGCAGGCGCCCAGCCGCCCTTCACTGATCTGGCACAACACCGGGCAGGCATCGCACTGGATCTTGTTGGACGCCATTTTGTCCGGCGGGCGCGATTTCAACACGCTGGCCTCGGCATCGATCCGAGCAGCCGTCGACGCATTCATGAGCGGGCTCCTTGTCCCAGGGCGGCTCGCAGTCGGTCCGGCGTCACCGGCACTTCGGTCAGCCGAACGCCCGTGGCGTCCCGGATGGCGGCGAGAATCGCCGGTGCGGTCGCAACCAGGGCGGGCTCGCCCACCCCCTTCGCCCCTGAGGGGCCCAAGGGCTCGGGATCCTCGATCAGGTGGACCGTAATCGGTGGGATGTCACCCACACTAGGGATCAGATAGTCGTGCAGGTTGTCGGTGCGGCCGGCGTGATACTCCTCCATCAACGCAAGCCCCAGACCCTGCGCAATGCCACCGTGAATCTGTCCTTCGACCTGGGTGGGGTTGATCGCCCGCCCGACATCGTGGGCCGCATGAATCTCCAGCACTTTCACCGTCCCCAGTTCGAGATCGACCTCGACCTCCGCAAACTGAGCCGCGAACCCATAGGTGGCATAGGGCACACCCTGGCCATCGGCATCCAGCGGCACGGTAGGCGGATCAAATCGCCCCAGGCCAATCGCCACATGCCCCCGCGCATCGAGCGGCACTGTATCGAGCGCCAGACGGACCGTTTCTGCAGCAGACGCGCCCGACCGCAGACCGCACAGGTGTGGGCCCTCCAGCCAGATCGTCGCCGGCTCGTCGAGCCCGAGCATCTGCAGCAAACGGGCGCGCAGTTCAGCCCCCGCAAAACGTACCGCATTGCCCGACACGAAGGTCTGACGCGAGGCCGAACTCTTGCCGCCATCAAGCGTCAGGGACGTGTCAGACACGGTCTGATCGATCAGCGAGAGCGGCACGCCGAGCGCATCGGCCGCAATCTGCGGCATGATCGTGTAGGTGCCCTGCCCGATGTCGACCGCCCCGTTGTACAGGATGAAGCGGCCGGTGGGCAGCAGCCCGATTTCCATCGAAGACGGATTGGCAATCACAGTATTTCCGATGCCATACCACATGCAGGCCATGCCCACGCCGCGTCGAAGCGCCTCAGGGCGCCGACCGTGGGGATCGGCGGCTGCGCGCGGGCTGGACGCCTGACCCGCCTGAGCGGACCCACACCGGGCGCGGGCACGTTGCCAGGCCGGACGCAAGGCATCGAGGCAGGCCTGCAGGCCGACCGAGGCCGACAGCAACTGGCCGGTTGCGGTGCGATCCCCCGCACGAAGTGCGTGGCGATGGCGGAGTTCAAGGGGATCCTCGCCGATCTGTGCCGCGAGCTCATCGATCAGCATTTCACCCAGCAAGGTCGATTGCGGAACACCAAAACCACGGAAGGCTCCCGCGATCGGGTCGTGGGTGATGACGGCGCGGGTCAGCGCGCGGACCGATTCGAAACGGTAGGGGCCACAGGCGTGAATCGGCACGCGATTCGCCACAGTCGGCCCCCACGACGAATAGGCGCCCGTGTTGAAGTCGCCGGCAAAGTCGTAGCCCATGAATCGGCCATCGGCGCCGGCCATCAGGCGGGCGCTCATCTGCGCAGGGTGCCGCTTGGTTGTCGACCGCATCGATTCCGGCCGGTCGTAGACCAGTCGGGCGGGACGGCCGAACTTGCGGGCAGCGGCGACCAGCAAAGGCTGAACCGACAGATCGAGCTTGCCCCCGAACCCGCCCCCGACCGCAGAGGGGATGATCCGGACCTGCTCAGGGGCAAGCTCGAACATCCACGCAATCTCATCACGATCCATGTAGGGCGTCTGCGTGCACGCAAAAATGGTGACCTGTGGCCCCTGCTCGCCCGTCTCCCAGGTGGCAAAACCCGCCTCCGGTTCGATATACGCATGCTCGATGTGCCGGGTCCGCATCTGACCCTCGATGACTCTGGGTGCTTCGCGCGCCGCGCGCTCCACGTCCCCCGTGCAGACCCGCCCGCGACACAACACGTTATCCGGCCAGCGTGAATGGACCGCTTGAGCCCCCGGTGCGAGCGCGGCATCGATGCCTGATACTGCAGGCAGCGGTGTCCAGCGAATCGGCACGGACGCTGGATCGATCGACTCGACCGCCCGAGCCGAGCCCGCAACGACCAGAACGGCCTCGCCCAACAAACGGACCTCGCCCTCGGCGAGCGCGGGCTGATCCCGCAGATCGGGAAAAATCGCAAACCGGTTGACCGGGATATCCGCTGCGGTGACCACGCCCTGCAATCCCGGTCGATCGGCGAGCCAGGCCTGGAGGTCGCCCAGTTCGAAGCGTGCATGGGCATGCGGAGAGCGGATGACCCGCAGGTGCAGCGCATCAGCCGGGGCCTGATCGGCGCCATAACGCTCAGCCCCAGTCACCTTGGATCGTGCATCCAGCCGGGCCACGCGCGCGCCCACCGCCCCGCCTGCAGGCAGATCGTCCACGCCCACCCCGGCCGGCGCCGACTTCGCCGCCACGGCCAGCACCGCCTCGACGATCTTGCGGTACCCGGTACACCGGCAGAGCACGCCACCGAGCCCATCCAGCACCTGCTGTTCGGTCGGTGTCGGGCAGCGCCGAAGAATGTCTTCAGCCGCCATCAACATGCCGGGTGTACAGATGCCGCACTGTGCCGCGCCATGATCGATGAAGGCCTGCTGCAAGGGCGACAGCGCGCCGTCTTCGGCGGCCAGCGACTCGACCGTTTCGACATGCCCGCCTGCGCACTGGATCGCGGGCACCAGGCAGGCGCAGACCTGATGATCGTCGAGGAGCACCGTGCAGGCGCCACAGTCTCCGGCCGAGCAGCCCACCTTGGTTCCAGTCAGACCGTAGTCGTCGCGCAGAACATCCGACAGACGCGCCGCCGCTCGATCGGGGGACAAAACCCGCACGCGGCCATTGACCGTCAGCGACATGCTCTCTTGGGCCGGGCGGATCACCGGCTCGACGGGGTGATTCAATTCGTACTCCTTGCGGCGATCGTCGCGCAGAGCGCGCGCCGAACCAGCTCACGCGCGGCGTCGCGCCGGTAGGCCGCCGTCCCGCGCACGTCATCGATCGGGCTCAGCCCATCCAGCAACGCGTCCCGCCCGTCGGCGCCCGGATCGAAGAGGCGCTCGACCACCGCCCTCGCGCCATCGATGTGCAGGCCGGTCAGTGCGGCTTCAATCGCCGTCAGGCGCCGGGCCACGGCCGAGCAGGATCCCACGGCCAAGCGACACGAGGCGATGGACCGTTGCGCGTCCAGTTCGATTTGCGCGGCGACCATGACGATCGAAATGACCAGGTAACGCCGATGCCCCAGCTTGAGGAAACAGGAGGCCGAATCCGGTGCAGGCTCCGGAATCTCGATGGCATGCAGCAACTCATCAGGTTCCAGCGCCGTTCGCCGGCTACCCAGGATGAAGTCGGAAAGCGGCAGCCGACGGGTGCCCCGAGCGCTGACAAGTTCAAGCTCCGCCCCCAGAGCCAGCAAGGCCGGCACGCCATCGGCCGCGGGAGATGCGTTACAGAGATTGCCCCCAAGCGTGCCGCGGTTCTGGATCTGAAGCCCGCCGACCTCCGCAGCGGCCTGCGCAAGCGCCTGAAGACCCGGGCTCGCGAACGCATCGCGAAGGGCTGACCAGCGCACACCGGCGCCCATTCGAATCCAGACCCGTCCTCCCGGATCGGTGCGGCGCTCAATCGTACGGAGCGCAGCGATCGCCGACAGGTCGAGAATCGGTCGGGCGAGTGATCGCCCGACCTGAGCGGGATAGACGTCGGTTCCGCCCGCAACGACCAACCAGCGCGGATCGGCGCGCAGGCTGAGCGCATCGGCCAGCGTCTTCGGAGAGACCGCCCATGGGGACGTGTCGGCTGCATCCATCAATTCGATCCTTCCATGCAATACAGACCCTAGGGACAGACTCTCAGGACGACGTGCCCGGCGTTGACCACCCCTGCCTGACCTACGAATCTGATGAAGTCCTTACTTCATTAGCTTGAACAAAAGCTAACCTAAGGTTAAATTGGCGTCAATCCGGGTATCCGTCTCACGACCCGTTTTTTATCCCACCCAAAGGAAACACGCTCATGACCCACGTGGTGACCGAATCCTGCATCCGTTGCAAATTCACCGATTGCGTCGACGTCTGTCCGGTGGACTGCTTCCGCGAGGGTCCCAACATGCTGGTGATCGACCCCGATGAGTGCATCGATTGTGCCGTCTGTATCCCCGAGTGCCCGGTCGAAGCCATTCGCGCCGAGGAAGACGTCCCGGACGACCAGCAGCCCTTCATCGCACTCAACGCCGAACTCGCGCGGGCCTGGCCCAGCATTACTCGGACCAAGGAAGCCCTGGCCGATGCCGACGACTGGCGGGAGGTCAAGGACAAGCTTTCGATGCTGGATCGGGGTTGAGCGCGATCATGGCACTGAAGCTGGCAGGCGGACTGCATTTCGAAGACCTGTATGACGATACGGGTCTGAGACGGGTCGATGCGTTGTTCATGCAGCGTCTCGAGACCCATTCACCCGCCCTGGCGGCCCGCTTGCGTGATGCGCGCCAGGCCGTGGCCAGCGAGGCGCCGCCCCCGGCCAAGGATGAGGCGACGCTGCTGATCGATCTCGCCCCCTCGGTCGATGCCTTCGTTGCAGAGCTCTTCGGCATTGAGGAAGCGGTCGCAGACCTGCACGGCCGTCACAAGGCGCTTGAGCCGCTCTACCAGGTCAAATGGAAATTCGTCAAACGCCAGGCGATGCTCAAGGTCAAGCCCGAGCAACTGGCCGGTTTTGATGCCGCCGGCGCCCGCTCTCAGATCGAGCGCTGGCTGGGTCAGGCCTTCGACGAAGTGGCCTTTGCCCGGGCCATCCTCGCCTGGCAGGAGAGCGAGGACACCGCGCGACTGGAGGTCGCCCTGCACTACTGTGCCTGGGCGGCCCAGACCCCGGACGGCCGTGCTCATCACGCCCGTGACGTGCTGTTTCGCCAGCCCGACAAGATTGACCCGTGGTCGATGCTCGCGCACGCCCGAACCGATCAGCAAGACGGGGTGCAGGTCTTTACGATTCAACCCGAGCACATCCGTCGTCGCGAGGGCTTCGCGCTGACCGATCCCGGTACCGACCTGCGGGGTGCGCTCGATCAGGCCAACTACTGCATCGGGTGCCATAACCAGGGCAAGGACTCGTGTTCAAAGGGTCTGAAGGACAAGCCCGATGCCCAAGGTCATGCGGCCTACAAGAAGACCGTATTCGGCGTCAAGCTCGCGGGCTGCCCCCTCGAAGAACGTATTTCGGAGTTCCAGATCGTCAAGGCTCAGGGCCACTCTCTGGGCGCGCTGGCGATCATCACGATCGACAACCCGATGGCTGCGGCCACCGGACACCGGATCTGCAACGATTGCATGAAGGCCTGCATCTACCAGAAGCAGACTCCGGTCGACATTCCACAAGCCGAGACCCGAACCCTGAAGGACGTGCTCGAATTGCCCTGGGGCTTCGAGATCTATTCTCTTCTGACCCGATGGAATCCGCTCGACCTGCGCCGGCCACAGCCCCGACCGGCCAGCGGCTACAAGGTGCTGGTCGCCGGGATGGGTCCGGCCGGCTTCACTCTGGCGCATCACCTGATGAATGACGGCCATACGGTCGTGGGCATCGATGGCCTGAAGATCGAACCCCTCCCCGCCGCGCTGAGCGGCGTCGACCCAATGGGCGAGCGCACGGCGTTCGAGCCGATCGAAGACGTGACCACCCTTTACGAGTCGCTCGATGACCGGCTGATGGCGGGCTTTGGCGGCGTCGCCGAATACGGCATCACGGTCCGCTGGAACAAGAATTTCCTGAAGGTGATCCGCTTGCTGCTGGAGCGTCGCGCACGCTTCACCTTGCTGGGCGGCGTACGTCTGGGCGGTACCCTGACGGTTGAGGATGCCTGGGCCCTCGGCTTCGATCATATTGCGCTCGCAATGGGTGCCGGCAAACCCACGGTGCTTGACATCCCGAACGGGCTGGCGCGGGGCGTACGCACGGCCAGCGATTTTCTGATGGCGCTGCAACTGACGGGCGCGGCCAAATCAGACTCCCTGGCCAACATGCAGATTCGGCTGCCCGTGGTGGTGATCGGCGGTGGACTGACCGCCGTTGATACGGCCACTGAGTCGCTGGCCTACTACGTGGTTCAGGTCGAGAAGTTCCTCGAGCGCCATGAGATCCTCGCCCGAATGACCGGCGAAGCGGTTATGCGCGCACGCTGGAGCGACGAAGACCGAGAGATCGCCGACGAGTTTCTGTCGCATGCACGCGCGATCCGCGCCGAACGCGAGGCGGCTGCGGCCGAACAGCGGGAACCCCGGATCGTCGAGATGTTGCAGCAATGGGGCGGGGTCACTCTGGCGTATCGGAAGCGCCTGGTCGACAGCCCCTCCTACACGCTGAATCACGAAGAGGTCGAAAAAGCACTCGAAGAGGGGATTCGATTCGCCGAATGTCTGGACCCGCGCGCCATCGATGTCGACGCCCGAGGCGCAGCACGCTCGATCACCCTCGCGCGGCAATTGCGCAGCGACGACGGCCGCTGGACGGATGCCGAAGGCCCGGATGCGGCGGTCACCTGGCCAGCTCGCACGATCTTCGTTGCCGCAGGCACGCAGCCCAATACCGTGCTGGCTCGTGAAGACGCTGTGCATTTTTCGCTGGACGGCAAGTACTTCCAGGCCATCGACGAGGCCGGCCAACCGGTCAAGCCCGCCTACTCAAGCAGCAAGCCCGATACGCCTGAGGTTCTGCTCTCGAAAGCCGAAGACGGCCGAATGGTGTCCTTCTTCGGCGATCTGCATCCCAGTTACTTCGGCAACGTCGTCAAGGCGATGGGCTCAGCGCGGCAGGGCTATCCCGTCGTGTCACGTGTGCTTTCGCGTCGTACGCCCGCCGTGGCGACCGACTCTGCCGCCTTCAGTCGCCAGCTCAATCACCTCCTGCGCGCCCGCATCGATCGCGTGGTTCGGCTGACCCCCACGATCGTCGAGGTGGTCGTTCACGCGCCGATGGCAGCCCGCCGCTTCGAACCGGGCCAGTTCTACCGGCTTCAGAATTTCGAAGCTCTGGCGCCCGTGACCGAGCTCTCCGGTGCGCGCACCCGTCTGGTCATGGAGGGGCTCGCCCTGACCGGCGCCTGGGTCGACCGCGAGGCGGGACTGGTCTCGACCATCGTGCTCGAAATGGGCGGCT
>JBDLRB010000138.1:0-7176 GCA_039800205.1 Pseudomonadota bacterium
GACCGCCCATCTCTATTTGTCCTTCGACGCTCCAGTGACAGCCGGTAGCGGTTCGATCGTGATCAGCGACGGCGCCAGCGATGTCCGGAGCATTGCAGTGGCCGATGGGACGCAGGTCAGCATCGCGGGCGCCACGGTGATGATCAACCCGACGGCGCCGCTCGCGCCGGGTCGCAGCTATTCGATCACTTACGTCGCGGGTGTGTTCAAGGACGAGCTGGGCAGCGCCGTCGAAAGCCTGTCGAGTGGTGTACTGTCCTTTGAAACGGCCGGCGATCTCATTGCGCCCCGGCTGATCAGCACCAGTCCCGTCAATGGCGCCGCGGGAGTCACCAGCCACCACACGATCCTGACTTTTGACGAGTCGGTCAAGGCGGGTGTCGGGGTGATCACGATCAGCGGCGTCAATGCAGGCGGGCTGAAGGACGTCCGGTCGATCCCGGTGGACGACGTCACCCAGGTAACGATCAGCGGGACGACGGTCGACATCAACCCCTCGGCTGACTTGCGCAATGGCTACACCTACACCGTGAACGTCGGCCCGGGTGTCATCGCCGACCTAGCCGGAAACGCCTATCCAGGGTTCGCCCAGCCGAACGCTTTGAGCTTCGTCAGAAATAGCGGCACCGCTGCGGGACCGCAGACGGTGATCATTTCCGAGATCAATTCGGATGCCGCTGGAGGTGACTTTTTCGAGCTCTACAACTATGGCAGCGAGCCCGTCATTCTGGACGGCTGGAAGTGGGATGACGATTCCGCCTCATTCGCGGATTCAGGCGCTGGAGCCTTTCCGACCGGAACCTCGATCGATGCCGGTGCTCGCCTGATCGTTGTGGCGAGCAATCCTGATGCCTTCCGAACGGCATGGGGTCTGAGCAGTGCAGTACCGGTTGTCGCAACCGGCGGCCCCGGCCTGGGCAAGGGCGACGCGGTGGTCGTCTTCAACCAGGCGGCGCAAGCGGTCACTGGACTGAACTACGGTATCGCTGCGAAGACGACATCGGATGGCTCGATCGTCTCACCCTCGCCCGCCTCTTCGGGCGTGACCGCGGCGACCCTCGCCAGCCATGCGGGCGCGGCATTTGGCGCAACCGATGCAGTCTCAGCGGTCTGGGACGGCGTGTCGGTGTCGGCACCCGCCTATCGTCCGGCCACTGTGGGGCAATTAGGGGTGTTTTCGCAGCCCGCTACGGCGACGACGATCGGGTCACCGGGATTGATTGCGGCCCCTGAAGCAGCCGATACCCTTGCGCCGCAATTGACCGCCGCATTACCCGTGAACGGTGCGCAGTCTGCCGTGGCCACCGCCCACATTGTGCTGAACTTCAGTGAGCCGGTGCGGGCCGGATCCGGCAATCTGCTTGTGGTCAATGGCGCGGACGCGTCGGACACACGGACGATCAGCGTCACGGACGCCTCTCAGGTAACCATCGCGGGCGGTGTCGTCACGATCAACCCAACGGCCGACCTCCGCGCGGGCGCTGCCTATTCGGTCCAACTCGCTGCCGGGGTGATCGAAGACCTTGCCGGCAATGAGTTCGCGGGCCTCGCGGGTGAGACCGCACTCACCTTTTCAGTCGCCACGAAGACCCCGAAGCTCCTGATCACCGAGCTGAACTCGAATGCCGCACCGGCGGATTACTTCGAGCTCTACAACTACGGTGACGCGCCCTTGTCGCTGAAAGGCTGGCGTTGGGACGATGATTCGGCATCCTTTACCGATGGGACCATCCTTCCCGATGTCAGCATTCCAGCGGGCGGATTGCTGGTCGTCGTGTCGACCGCCCCCACAGCACTTGCAACGTTCAAGACGACCTGGGGCCTCGCTGATGATGTGCCCGTGATCGTCTCCGAGGGACCCGGTCTGGGCGGTGGCGATGCCGTTGTCCTCTTCAACGATGCCGGTTCGGTCGTTACGTCGTTCAATTACTCGGGGTCGACGAAGCTTGCCACCGACGGCAGTACCATCGGGCTGTCGAAACCTGCTGCGGGCGTATCGTTCACGGCGGGCGTTCATGCAGGGCCGGCCTTTGGCGGTGCCGCCGGGGTCAACGGAGTGTCCGCCGTCTGGGACGGTGTGTCGACCAGCGAGCCGGCGTATCAAGTGGCTCAGGCGGGCGCGCTGGATGGGGCCGCTCAGGCGGGTAATGCGAACAACATCGGTTCGCCTGGATCCGGTGTGCCCGTGTCCTCTTCAGTGTTCACGCTGCAACTGCTGCACTTTGCCGATGCCGAGGCGGCGATGCTGGCGTCACAGACGGCGCCCTATCTTGCGGCGCTGGTTGACAAGTTCGAGGATGCCTACGCCAACAGCATCACTCTGGCCGGTGGCGACAATTTTATTCCGAGTCCGTTCATGGCGGCGGGAACCGACGATGCGGTTCGCACGACCTTCAACAGCGTGACGGGTTCGACGGTCACCGGCACCATGCCAATTGGCGCGGTTGATATCGCCATTCACAACCTGATCGGCGTGCAGGCCTCTGCGGTCGGAAACCACGAATTTGATCTTGGGTCGAATGTGCTGGTGGGCGCGTTTGGTGGCGGTAGCGGCTTTGCGGGTGCCCAGTTTCCGTACATCTCGTCCAACCTCGATGTTTCCGGCGACAGCGCCTTGAAGGCTCGGTTCACCGATACCATCGCTCAGTCTGGACTCGAGTTGGCGAGCACGCTCAAAGGGCGGCTTGCACCCTCGGCGGTCATCGAGGTCAATGGCGAGAAGATCGGTCTGGTCGGCGCAACGACCCAGCTGCTCGAAACCATTTCTTCGCCCTCCGGCACCAAGGTCAAGGACAATGATGGCGTGCGGAGCGACGACATGCCCCTGTTGGCGACGCATCTGCAACCGGTGATTGATGACCTGACCGGCCAGGGGGTCGACAAGATCATTCTGCTTGCGCACCTGCAGTCGATCGCCAACGAAAAAGCCCTTGCGCCGCTCCTGTCGGGCGTGGACGTGATCCTGGCGGCGGGCTCCAACACGCGTCTGGGCGATGCCAACGACGTGGCCGTGGCCTTCCCCGGGCATGCAGCGAACTTCGCCGACACCTATCCCCTGATATCCCAGGGCAAGGATGGCGCCATGACGCTGATCGTTAACACGGACAACGAGTTTACTTATCTGGGCCGGCTGGTCGTTGACTTTGACGCTCAGGGTCGGATCGTCACCGAAAGCCTTGCGGCCAACGCGTCGATCAATGGTGCTTATGCAGCGACGGTCAGCAATGTCGCGACCGCGTGGGGCGTGGCCGAGACCGCGCTCGACTCGACCGCGTTCGCTACGGGTACAAAAGGCGGCCAGGTCAAGGCCCTGACTGATGCGGTGCAGGGCGTCATCACGGTCAAGGACAGTAATGTCTATGGCTATTCCGAGGTCTACCTGGAGGGCGAGCGCATCAATGTTCGCAATCAGGAAACAAACCTTGGGAGCCTGAGTGCCGACGCCAATGGCTACGCGGCCGAACAGGCGTTGGGTAGCGCGGCCGGGCGGCCCTTTGTTGTTTCGATCAAGAACGGCGGGGGCATTCGTGCGCAGATTGGCACGATTTCTGCGCCGAAGGCCGATGGCACCGTTGACAAGCTTCCACCCGAAGGCGGGGTGTCCCAACTGGATGTCGAAAACTCGCTCCGCTTTGACAACAAGCTGATGGCGTTTGACACCACGCCTGAAGGATTGAAGGCGATCCTCGAGCACGGTGTCGCATCGCTCGGAAGCCAGGGTCGATTTCCTCAGATCGGCGGGGTCAGCTTTGCCTACGATCCGGACCTGCCTGCGGGCTCACGCATCACCGACATCGCGCTGATCGATAGCGAGAGCACGGTCGGTCTCTATGACAACGGTTTGAGGCTGGCCGACACGCCGGCGAAGATCACAGTTTCCACGCTGAACTTCCTGGCAAACGGCGGCGACGGCTACCCCATGAAGGCCAATGGGGAGAACTTCCGCTATCTGATGCTGGATTCGAGCGGTGCGGTCGGCTTTTCCGCCGCTGTGCCCGAGACGGCCAATTACACCGCGACCGATGTCATCAACACTTTCGTGACCAGTGGATTCACACTGCTGGGCGAGCAGAAGGCCTTCGAGACCTACATGAAAGCCTTTCACGGTACGCCCCTGAGCGCCTACGATCAGGCCGATCGACCGGCTGATCTGGACACCCGGATCCAGAATATGAACGCAAGAAGCGAGTCGATTCTGGAGGAGTCGGTCTTTGGGATGGCTTCGACGCTGAAGCTCACGGGGGCCGAGATTTCGGCGTTCGACCCCGAGAGCGGCCGGCTTTTTGTCACGTCTTCGGCGGGGTTGCAGGTGATCAAGGTGGGCCTCGACCTGAAAATGACGCTGATCGGTAAGGTGGCGCTGGGTAGCAACGACATCAACAGCGTCGCAGTCAAGAACGGGATTGTTGCTGTCGCGGTCGCGGCTGCCGACAAGACTCAGCCCGGGTCAGTTTATTTGCTGGATGCAAGTGCTGAATTGACGGTCGACGCGGGCGTGATTGCGGCGAGCGCGCCGTTCGTACGCGGTGTGGTCGGGGCCGGGGCACTGCCTGACATGCTCACCTTTACGCCCGATGGCATGAAGATTCTGGTGGCCAATGAGGGCGAGCAGAATGCGGAGGGCACCAACCCGGAGGGCTCGGTGACGATCATCGATCTGGCGCCAATGTGGGCCGGCACGGGCGTCCCGACTACTGCGACCGCCTCGTTCACAGCCTTCAATAGTCAGCGCGATGCGCTGAAGGCTGAAGGGGTGCGCCTCTTTGCGGGCGAGACGGGTTTCGAGTCCATCACGGTGGCTCAGGACATCGAGCCTGAATACATCGCCATTTCGCCCGATGGCAAGACCGCGATGGTGACCTTGCAGGAGAACAATGCGATTGGCGTCCTGGATATTGCCTCGGCAAGCTTCAAGGACATCGTGCCGCTGGGTCTCAAGGATTTCAGCACCTTGAAACTCGACACCAATGACAAGGATGGCGCACCGGTACTGAAGACGGGGTTGCCTGTGTTCGGTCTTTACATGCCCGATGCCATCACAGCATTCACCGGTGTGGATGGGAAGACCTACTACGCGATTGCCAACGAGGGCGACGACCGGGATGACTTCATCACTCCCGGAGAGACGATTCGTGTGGGTTCGTCGAGCTACGTGCTCGATCCGACGGTCTTCCCCAATGCGGCGGAGTTGAAATCGGATGCCATGCTGGGGCGGCTGACGGTGTCCAATGCACCGGGTAACCGGGGCGACCTCGATGGTGACGGGGATATCGACCAGATCATTGCCTATGGTGCTCGTTCGTTCTCGATCCTGAACGATCAGGGACAAATGGTCTACGACAGTGGCTCCTTGATCGAAGAGGCCGTGGCGCGTGGTGGCCTCTTCAGTTCTGCGAGTCCGTCCACCACTGGTCTGTTTGACGATGGTCGCTCCGATAACAAGGGTCCTGAGCCGGAAGGTATTACCGTGGGCAGGGTGGAGGGCCGCATGATGGCATTTGTGGGTCTCGAGCGCGGTGGCGGTGGCGTGATGGTGTATGACGTCACCGATCCCACAGACGTGAGTTTCGTCCAGTACCTGCGCAATGCAGCCGATGTCAGCCCCGAGGGCTTGAGCTTCGTGCCGGCCGATCTGAGTCCGAGCGGAAAAAGCGTTCTTTTCGTGACCAACGAAGTCTCGTTGACCGTTACGGCCTTCGAGTACCAGGGAATCGAGCCGATTGTCGGCACCGCCGATGATGACGTCCTCATCGGTACGCCCGGCGATGACCTTTTCTCTGGCGACGCCGGTGACGATGTACTGATCGGCCTGGACGGCGACGATCATGCGGTTGAACTGTCGGAGGGCGATATCTTCATTGGTGGCCTGGGTCAGGATCGGGCGCACTTCGATGGTCCCAGTGCCCACTATCGCGTGATTCTGGCGACGCCGGGTCAGCGTGCCGCGGTTCAGTCCGTCGTGGATGGCATGGGGGACGGCGTGGCCATGAGTGTGCTCGATCAGGGCCCGCTCTATGCGGTGACCTCCCGTCTGCCGGGTCGGTCCGGTACGGTCTTTGTCCAGGCCGAGCAGCTTCAGTTCGGTGATGCGGATCCGGTCGATCCATCCTCGCTGGTTCTGAACGTGGGCGCAGGAGGGGCCGCGAGCCTGGCGACGGCCGTGGCCGCTGCTCAGCCAGGCGACACGATTGTGGTCGCTGCGGGCCACGTTGAGCGGGGCGCTGTGGTGATTGACAGGGACGACCTGACCCTGGTCCTGGAGGGTTCGGGGCCCGCATTGCAGCTGGTCCTGGCCGAGGCGTCCTCGGGCGAGAGCTCGACCGCGGCGATGACGAGTGCCCTGTCGCTTTCAACCAGCGCCTCTGGCGTAACCCGCCTGACGCTGATGGGTCACCGCGATGCCGACGTGACCGGCAACTCGCTCGACAACGTCATCATCGGCAATGATGGCCACAACCATATTGACGGCAAGGGCGGTAACGATACGCTGATCGGTCAGGGCGGCGACGACGAGTTGCGCGGGGGAGCGGGTGACGACTGGCTCGACGGCAATGAAGGCTGGGATCGGTTGTTTGGCGGGTCGGGTAACGATCGATTGCTGGCGGACGCTGGTGGCGATGAGGATCCCATTGATGGTGATCGGGCTGCTGATGTCATGTCGGGCGGTTCGGGCAACGATCTCTTGATCGTTGCGACAGACAACGGGACCCAGGTGCAGATGCTCGGTGGCTCGGGCCGGGACCTGTTCCGCTTCATGAGTCTGGACGATGGCCGCGACGACAAGGGCGAACTGCTGCCTGCCACTGAGCTGAGCCCGCTCGACGTGGCTGCCTTCATCGCAGACCTCACGGCGGCCGATGGGATTGATTTCAGTGCATTGCGGGACAGTCCTCAAGCGTCGGCGGCACCGGCGGGCCTCGATTCCTCAGGTGCTTTGGCAGGTGATCTGCGCTTTGACTTCGGCCAGGGGTCACCCAATGCGGGCTTGCAGGTGGTCGGGCTGACCCCCGTGCCCGGCAGCGACTTGCCCGTTTTTGACGGCGCCGGTCGACGTAGCCCCGTGATTGGCGAACTGAAGCTTGCCCTGGTTTCAGAGTCCGACGTGAACGGGGCCATTCAGCGTGGCAGCGATTCCTCGAGCGACAGCTCTTTCGGAGAGGCGTCAGGCTTCGATTC
>JBDLRB010000139.1:0-13975 GCA_039800205.1 Pseudomonadota bacterium
CAAAGGCGGACATCGACTCCGCTTCTATCGCGACATTCCCAGCCGTTTTGGTGTGTTGCCCCGATACGGCACCAACGCCGACGTCAAGTGGTTCGAAGCCCGGCCCTGCTACCTGCTCCACTTGTCGAACACCTACGAGCAGGGCGATGAGATCGTGATGGACGGTTGCATCCAGACGCAGCCCTTGCCCGACCTCTCGGACCTGCCCCAGGACGGCTACGCGCGGGTGATCCGAATGACGAGCCTGCACGACAAGGGCACACGCATGCACCGCTGGCGATTCAATCTTCGTACGGGTCAGACCCATGAGGAAGACCTTGATGACCAGGTCACCGAGTTCCCGATGGTCAATGGCCAGCACAACGGCCGACCCTATCGATACAGCTACAACGCCATCCCCAAAAAGGGATTCTGGCTGCTCGATGGCTTGAAGAAATATGACTTCGAGACCGGCGCGACCCAGACCTGGATGGCCCCTGAGGGCTGCCACGTCAGCGAGGCGCCGTTCGCACCGCGCGATGGGTCTATTGCAGAGGACGATGGCTACCTCATCAGCTTTCTGACCAACACCCACACCGGCCGGGGAGAGTGCGCCCTTTTCGATGCCCGGGACATCACCGTCGGGCCGATCTGCCGCATCATCCTGCCCGACCATGTCGCCACGGGTGCCCACGCGTATTGGGCGCCCGAATCAATGCTGACCGGCGAGGCCCTCCAGCAATGAGCACGAGAATCCCCGACTACAGCGTGACCGGCGAGGGCGAGCGCACCGTCTTCCTGCTGCACGGCGCATTCGGCGCCAAGGAATACTGGCGCGAGCAGATTCAATCGTTCTCGTCCGCCGGCTGGCGGGTCGTCGCCTGGGATGCCCCCGGCTACGGCTGCTCGCCCCTTCCAGACCCGTTCAATATCGAAGTGTGTGCGCAGGCACTTGGGCGCCTTCTGGCCCGGGAAGGCGGGCGTTGCAACATCATGCTCGGCCACAGCATGGGCGGCATGATCGCGCAGCGCGCTTACGACTATTTCCCGACAACGATCCACGGCCTGGTTCTGTCAGCAACCAGCGCCGCATTCGGCCAACCCGATGGCGAATGGCAGCGCAGGTTCGTCGCCGATCGGCTTGCACCGCTCGATGCCGGACGTTCCGTCGCCGAACATGCCCCCATCTTTCTGCCGACCATGATGGCGCCGGGCGCCTGCGGGCCGGCCGTCGATCGGGTCGTCCACACGGTCGCGCAGATGCGTCCTGAAACCTTTCGGGCGGCGATCGTGGCGATCACCCGCTACGAAGGCCGCGCGGTATTACCCAGGATCGCCGTACCGACCCTCGTGATCGCGGGCGAACTGGACCGAACGGCACCGGCCGAGGTCATGCAGAAAATGAGTACAAAGATCGCCGGGGCTGAATTCGTAACGATGCCCGGCGTCGGACACTTTGGCTGGGCCGAGCAGGCCCAGGTCTTCAATTCAATCGTGCTCGATTTCCTCGAAAGGCGTATCCCGAGCCAAGCCGGTCAGTAAGGTACCGTCCCCTTGATCGTGACCCGATTAAGGATGCGCGTGGCCGTCCCGTGGTCATGCACCGCGTAGTGCATCGTGCAGCGGTTGTCCCACATCACGACATCGCCGTCCTGCCAGACATGACGATAGACCCGGTCGGGCTGAACCGAGTGCTCGTACAGGTAGTCAAGCAAGGGGCGGGTTTCGGCTTCGGTCATGTCCTCGAAATGAGGAAGGGTATCGCCGGGATGACCGATGAAGAGCGCCTTCCGACCGGTTTCCGGGTGGGTGCGGACAATCGGGTGAAAGGCATGAGGCGGTTCACCCTCAACACCCGATCGCTTCGCAATCCGGGCACCCGTGAATTTGGCTCGTACCCCAGCCAGCATTCGCTTCAACCCAGGCGAAAGCGTCTCGTAGGCGAGATACTGGTTTGACCACATGGTGTCACCGCCCGCCTCGGGCAATTGCTGGGCTGCAAGAACGGTCAAGGCATGCGGGGCGGGGATGAAGGTGGAATCGTAGTGCCAGTTCTCGGTGATCGTATGGGCCTTTCCGGTATTGTTCAGCTGCAACAAACCCGGCCAGCCTTCGACGTATTTCAGCATGGGCGTCACGGCAATTTCGCCCCAGCGCCGAGAAAACGCGAACTGGTGTTCCGGGGAGAGATACTGTCCGGGAAAGACCAGCATGCAATACTGCAGGAAAGCGTCGCGGATCTGCTCAAATTGCTGATCGTCGATCGAACCCAGTGACACACCCCGAACACAGGCACCAATCGATCCAGAAAGCGGCTTGATCGTCATTGTTGTCATCGCAACGACTCCACGCTGAGTACGATTTTCCCGACTTGCCGGTTGCTGCGCATGTGCGCATGGGCCGCCGCAATCTCCTGGAGCTCGTACACTGAATCGACGACGGGCTGAATCTCTCCGCGCTCAAGTGGCCCCAGCAGATCACGCGCGCACGCCTGAACACACTCAAGGGTCTGTTCAAGGCTTCGCGTTCGGAAGGTGACCCCGATCAGCCGAAGCCGACGCAGCGCGAGCCAGTCGAGATCGATGCGCGCGTCGCGCCCGCCCAGGCGGCCCACCCCAACGAATCGACCTTCGATTGCCATTGCGCGCAGATTCGCTTCGAAGACGCTGGCCCCCACGCTGTCGATGATCAGGTTGACCCCAGCGCCCCCCGTGAGTTCAAGTACCTGTTGGACCCACGCCCCCTGATCATCGGCCAGGACTGCATCGGTCAAACCCAGCGGACGCAAGCGCTCGATCTTGTCAGAAGAACGTGAGCTTGCAATGATTGAGCGCGCGCCCGCCCATCGGGCAATCTGGATCGCAGCCATGCCAATCCCGGACGAAGCCGCATTGATCAGGACCGACTCACCCGCGCGCACGTTGCCGTGCGTGATCAGTGCATCGTGCGCGGTCACGAACACGTTCGGAAACGCGGCCGCCTGAGACCAATCCAGCCGGGGAGGTTTTTTCATCAATGCCCGCTGATCGAAACAGGCGAATTGCGCCTGAGCGCCTCGACCATGAGCCATCACAGCGTCACCGACCTGCCAACCCGTCACGCTGGGGCCGATCGCGTCGATTTCCCCTGCGCACTCAACGCCACCGATCGCACCAGAACCCGTCTTGAGCGCCGAGAGCGCAAGGAGTTCGCCGCGATTGATCGCGCTGGCGCGGACCCTCACCCGAACTTGACCCGGACCCGGATGCGGGAGGGGGACGTCGCGAAGCTCAACCCGCCCGCCGTTCTCACCCGGCACCGACCAGACCGCTCGCATCATCGTTGTGTCAGACATCGATCACTCCTGACTTTTCCTCAATTGATCGCACGGTCCCGTCCACCCCAGTGACGCGCCCGTAAAGCCTTCTTGTCGGGCTTGCCCAGCGCCGTCAGCGGCAGGCGATCCACAAAGTCGACCGACTTCGGCGCGGCGACGGGGCCTTTGCGCTCGCGAACCAGCGCGATCAACTCCGCCGACTCGACACGGGCATCCGGGCGGAGCACCACGACCGCTTTGACCGCTTCCCCCCATTTCGGGTCGGGCACCCCGATGACTGCGACCGCAGCCACCGCATCATGGGTCGCAATCACATTCTCGACTTCCTTGGGGTACACATTGAACCCGCCCGAAATGATCATGTCCTTCTTGCGATCGACGATGTAGAAGTAGCCTTCTTCGTCCTGCCAGGCCAGATCGCCCGTATGCAGCCAACCGTTTCGCAGAGCCTCGGCCGTTTGCTCGGGCTGCTTCCAGTAGCCGCTCATGACCAGCGATCCGCGCACACAGATCTCGCCCACCTCACCCTGCCGGACGGGCTGATCCTCGGCATCCAGAACAGCCAGCGTGATTCCGGGATAGGGCCGACCGGCCGAGGCCAGCCGCCGATCGTCCCGGCTCAGATGATCCTCCCGGGTCAGGGTCAGCAGGGTGTTGGGTGCTTCGGTCTGTCCATAGCCCTGGACAAGCACCGGTCCGAATACATCCATCGCCTCGCGGATTCGCGCAGGCGTCATTGGGGCCGCACCATAGGTCAGGCAATGAAGATGCGAAAAATCGATGGTGCGGGTCCGTGCATCATCAAGCAGCGTATAGATCATCGTCGGCACGAGAAAGAGCGAGTTGACGCCCTGTCGCTCGATCGCATCGAGTACACGATCCTTGTCGAATCCCTGCTGCAAAATGAAGGTGCCGCCATGATGCAGGGTCGGTACGATCATCGACCCCGCACCGTGGGTGATGGGCGTCGGACACAGAAAGCGCGGAGAACCCGGCCAGGGCTTGCCTGCGAGCGCAAGCACCAGATTGGTGGTCATCGCGCGATTCGATAGCATCACCCCCTTGGGCCGGCCAGTCGTGCCGCCGGTGTAGGCGAGCCGGATGATGTCCTCCGGGCCGCCCTCGCACCGAAGGGGCGCACGCTCGTCACCGACCCAGAACGGCTCAAAGCCCTCGATCTCTCCGTGGCTGAACCAGCGCACGCTCTGGCTGGACGGCATGCCGGCCTGGAGCGCCTTTGCGCGCTCGGCGTAGCGCGGGTCTGCGATCACCAGGACCGCCTCGGAGTCATCGATGATGTAGGCCTGGTCGTCGAAACTGGCGAGCGTGTGCAAGGTGACCGAGCGCAGGCCCGCGATGTAAAGCGCGGCCATGACAAAAAAGGTCTCGGAACGATTGCCGGATAACTGCACAACGGTATCGCCCTGACGCAGACCCAGCGCTTTCAATCGCGCAATGGCACGACCGATCTCGTGAGCCGTCTGCGCATAGGTGACAGACCGGCCGCCTTCCTCCTCGAAAGCCACACGATCCGGAAATCGCTGCAGGGCCGAGATCAGGACTTCTCCGAAACTGCCACCGCTGTACAAGGGGTCGATCATGGTTTGCTCATCCTCGGTACCATGGAACAGCGTCTTTAAGCGCGCCCGTGCGATCGCCCGAGGATCGTGACGGCGGCCACCGCTTCCTCGCCCCCCCAGAAGCCGCCGCCATTGCTGGCGGCCGCAATACGCGCGCCCTCAACCTGACGTTTGCCGGCCTCGCCGCGCAGCTGCGTCACGAGTTCAACGATCTGGAGGGCGCCGGTTGCCGCGATCGGATGGCCTTTGGAGAGCAGACCGCCCGACGGATTGACCGGGATCCGGCCGCCCAGTCGAGTGTCGCCCCGCTCGGCGAGGACGCCGCCCTCGCCCGGCTCGGCGAGCCCGAGGTTCTCGATTTGCTTGATTTCGGCAAAGGCCGAGGCGTCATGGGCTTCGACCACCGAGAGGTCCTGCGGCCCAAGGCCTGCTTCAGCGTAGGCGGCCTGAGCGGCCAGGCGACCGATGTATTGGCTCGAGTCTTCGGGCTGTCGAGCCACGCCTGATGCAATACGGGAGGCCAGGACGGCAATCGCCCGGCGCCCGCTCTCCGACCGCTGGCCCCGCGTCGTGGCACTCAGCCGGGTCAAGCCCTCGCGATTGCAGACCACGAGCGCCGCAGCCCCATCGCTCATCGGCGCACACATGCTGCGGGTCAAGGGCCAGGACACCATCCGGTCGGCCAGGACCTCGTCGATCGTCATCGGGTGCCGGTACTGCGCGAGGGGATTCCATTGCGAATGCCAATGATTCTTGGCGGCGACCGCAGCCATCTGGCGGGGCGTACTGCCGTAGCGATGCATATGGAAACGGGCCGCTGCGGAGTAGGAGTCCATGAAGATGCTGCGTTCACCCGTGGCCGATGCCGCTTCGGGCGGCACGGGCAGGTCAGCGGACAGGGCGATCACCGCACGTAATTGTTCCTCGCCCAATTCGCGGTCGATACTGCCCAGAAAAGCCTGAAACATCCGATCGCGCTGGTCGGGGTAGTTCATCTTCTCGGCCCCGACCACCAGGGCGACATCGGCCATCCCGGCCCGCAAATAGGCGATCGCCAGATTCAGCCCGCTCGAACTCGATGCGCAGGCATTGTCGGTATTGAAAATCGGAACCCGTTCGAGTCCGTAGCTGCGCAAGGCGCACTGACCCCGGATGCCATGCTGGCCTTCGAAGATCCCCTGACGGGTATTCGAAAACCAGGCCGCATCGATCGCATCGAGCGTGCAGCCTGCGTCGATGAGCGCATGATCAATGGCCTCGCGGGTCAGGTCCTTGACGCTTCGATCCAGATGCCGGCCCAGCGCCGTCATGCCCACCCCGACGATCCAGACGGGCTCGAGCGTCCTCATGCCGAGGCGCCGGCTTCAACCACAAAGGACACGACCGTCGAGCACGACCCCCCGATGTTGAGCGTTGCGCCACGCCGTGCTCCGTCGACCTGATAGTCGCCGGCCTGACCGGTGACCTGACGCGCGATGTCCAGCAACATGCGCGTGCCGGTCGCACCCACTGGATGCCCACAGCCAATCAGCCCCCCGGAGGGATTGATCGGGCAGCGGCCCCCCATCTCGATCGTGCCCTCTTCGATCGCCTGCCCGCTTGCTCCCGGCGGCGTCAATCCAAAATGATCGATCGCCATGTACTCGGTTGTGGTGAAGCAGTCATGCGTCTCGATCAGGTCCAGCGCATCGGGTCCGGCCACACCCGCCCGCGCCCAGGCTTCAATGATCGCTTGCCGTACGTGGGGAAACACATAGGCGTCATCGCGGTTGCGTTCAAATTTTTCTTTGAGCCGGATACCGGCCGTGCGATGTCCCCAGCCGCTGATCCGGGGCAAGCGGTCGGCTTGAATCGCATGACGACGGGCGTGCTCGGCGGCAAATCGGCCCGACGCAAGCACCAGCGCACACGCGCCATCGGTGATTTGCCCGCAGTCCTGGCGGCGGGTACCGGGTTCGATCAAGGGATTCAGAGAATCATCATCGGTAAAACTCCCCGCCTCGAACTGCCAGCGGCGGGTCTGTGCGAGCGGATTGCGCTTCGCGTTACCGTAGTTGAGTTCGGCAATCCGGTTGAGGTGCCGGCGATCGAGGCCATATCGACGCTGATACTCGAAACCCAACAGCCCGAAGGCGGCTGGCCAGAGAAACCGGCAATCGATGCCTTCCCGCCCCTGCCAGCCCGCCGCATTCTGATTGGCGGACGACTGATCCCCAGGCAGGTTCTTCAACTCCTCGGCACCGATCACCAGCACACAGTCGTATCGTCCCGCCTCGATTTCGGCCATCGCGGCCAGCACGGCAAGCGAGGCTGAGGCGCAGGCCCCCTCATGCCGCATCGCCGGTACGCCCCAGAGCGCCGGAACGACCGACGCCACGAGGGCGCCCAAGTGGGCTTGGGAACGCTGCAGCTCGGCAAAGGCATTGCCGACATGGATCGACTGGACCTGCGACGGATCCACGCCCGCGGCGTTCAGCGCGCCTTCCGCAGACTCTCGAATCATGTCCGAGAGGTCTTCGCCGTTTCGGGACCAGACGCGTGCAAAGTCGGTCTGATGGCCGCCCAGGATATAGGTGGGTTCAGGCATTCGAGGGCTCCAGAATTCGGTCGGGGGCCGGCCACCGGGCCATCGTCGCGGCGCTGACCCAGCTCGCGTGAAAGCCGTTCGGGACCCGCCTGGGCAGAACGATCCGTGCGACGGGCCCCTGCCCCAGGTTTCCGCCTCGGCCGTCAAACACCTGAACCTCGCTTTGCGCGTCGACTGGATTCCAGGCAAACATCACCAGATAGCCATCGTCCTCGGCCTGCGCATGGTCGCGCGGGGCAAAACCAGGCTCGTTGTAGAACCAGTTCGGGCCGGCGCTGTACGCCACATAGCCGCCCGTGTCGAGGTGGTACTTGACCAGGCCCGGAAAGCGCGGCTCCTCGCGCCCGCCCGGCGGGAAGACCACGTGATACGAATAGCGGTTCCTCCGTCCCTGATAGAGGCTGTTGATCACCGGAAACTCGGTGTTCAGCACATCATCGATCGGCCCTTCCCGGGTCTGGCCGGTACGGAGATCGAATCGCCACTGCCAGAGAATGAAGTCGCGCTGCCGGTGGTGAATGGTGGCCAGCAGGCGGTCGCCGTCGGGTGTGCCGTCCGGACGTGCATGCATCCGGTACGGGGTTCCCACCATGACGACTTCGTCGCCCTCCTCCCAAGCGTTGACGACATGGAGCATGTAGCACGGTCTGGCCTCGAACCAGCGGATTTCACCCGCGCTGCCGTAGCGGGGAATCAGACCGAAACGCGTCGGCATCGACGCATCGAAACGAAGCTTGTAGCGGCCCGCCTGCCAGGCCTCCTCGTCCAGAATCAGCGGGAAGTCGTGCAGAATCGTCCAGTTCGGCGTGATCGCCATATCGTGCGGCAGTCGCGGGCCGGGCAAGGGAATGTCGACCGCATGCCGCGGCCGATGATCCGGACCGATCACGCCATAGCGCATGTACGGGGGCTTGACGTCATAGTCGAACCAGAGCAATTCACCCGTGTGCTCATCCGGCCTGGAATGGGCCGACACCCGATCGATCGCACCGCCAAAATCCGCTGGGCCCAGCGTCTCGAGCGTCGAGGGATCGAGCGCATAGGGCATGCCGGAGCGGTACCACATCGCAATCAGGCGGCCCGCGTGGTACTTGACGTCGGTGTTGGCGGTGTTCTTGAGCGGTTGGTCCGGCCGGTCTTTGCGCGGCGGCTCCTTCAGGCCCTTCCAGAGCGGGCGACCGGCCTGCGCCTCTTCTTCGAAGGCCTGGGTACGCACCCAACGATTACTGTAGCGGACCTGCCCCCGTTCAAAATGGACCGCATGCAGCATGCCATCGCCATCATAGGCGTGGTAGCGCCAGTCCGGCTCATACCGTGCGTTGGGCCCATTCCGGACATAGAGCCCGTTCAGATCGGTCGGCACCTCGCCGATCACGGTCAGCGGCTCGAACCGGTCTTCCTGGCGCACGGGTGCATTGTTGCCCGACAGGGCTGGGATCTCGTGCTGCGGCAAGGCATCGCGCTTCATGATGGTTGTCCCGAGGCGGCAAAACGTTCGCAGGCCTGCCGAAACTCGCGCTCCAGGCGATCGACGACCGCTTCCACGGTCTCGACGCCCTGAATGGCGCCCACCCCCTGACCCGCCCCCCACAGATCGCGCCAACCCCGACGGGTTTCTTCGAACGAGCGGTTGCTGCTGTAGTTTCGATCCTTGACCGGAGCAAGCGTCGCGAGGTCAATGTCGTTGGCCTTGAGCGAGGGAATCAGCCAGCTCGCCGGTGCGCCTGTAATCTTGTCACTGACAACGACATCGCCAATGTCGGCGTCCACAAGCATCTGTTTGTACTCGGGCCGGGCCATGCTTTCAACCGTCGGGATAAACCGCGTACCCATGTACACCAGATCGGCGCCACAGGCGATCGCGCCGGCAATACCCCAGCCATCGCATACCGCACCACCGATGATGACCAGACCCTCAAAACGTCGACGAACCGCGCTGACAAAGGCGAAGGGAGAAAGGTGCCCGGTGTGGCCCCCGGCGCCCGCACTGATGCAGGCCAGGCCATCCACACCGGCATCGATCGCTTTCTGCGCAAGCGTCAGGTTGATGACATCGGCGATCACGATGCCCCCATAGGCGTGCACGACCTCCATCGCCGGTTTGGGACTACCGAGCGCCGTGATCACAACGGGGGGCTGATACCGGGCAATCAGCGCCAGATCCTCAGGCAGGCGAGCATTACTCGAGTGGGTCACCAGATTTGCAATCCAGGGGCCGGGCGGGCGCGCGCCGGGGACCGCCGCGATCGTGGCCGACTCGCTTTTGATCCGCTCGAGCCACTCTTCTAGCACTTCGATTGGACGCGCATTAGGCGTCGGAAACGCCCCGCAGATGCCCGCCTTGATCGCAGCCAGAACCAGATCGGGCCCTGAAACGAGGAACATGGGCGCGGCGACGACCGGTAGTCGAAGCGCGCCGAACACGGCGCGCGTCTTGTCATTCAGCATGGCTGGGCTCTCCTTCGTACGGCGGGCGGCTTGAGGCGAGCCTCATGCAGCGGTGTAACGCGGCGGCGCGTCGGGAATGTAGCGTGGATCCCGATGCTCGCCGCGCAGTCGGTCAGCCTCGACCCAGCAGGCATGGGTGCCAGCCGAAATGCGGTGCGGCAAGATGATCCGGGCGAGTGCGCCGCGGTCAATGTTCGCCGCATCGAGAATCCAGCATTCGGACTGGTTCTCAGGCATGTTGTTCACAAAGGTAATGACGTAGCCGTCATCCTCGGCCTGTGCGCCGATTCGTCGGGCCACCTGCGGCTCGCTCCCAAAGCAGCCCGAGCCGAACTCAACCGATTGCGTCGCTCCACTGTACAGGTCGTATCGCTTGAGCCCACGAAACAGCCATTCGCCTCGCTGATACAGCACGTTATAGCTGTAGCGGTACGGCAATCCCACGTAATCATTGCTGACGATCGGGAACTCGGTGATCTCATCATCGAGCCGCTCTTCACGGGTCTGTCCCGTTCGAAGATTGAAGCGCCAACGATGCATCAGGGTTGGATTGTTGTACTTGTCGAGGTGGGCGCGAATCCGCTCGTACACGGCCTGCCTGCCTGTGCTGGACTGTCCGACCGCAGGCAGATGGGGATCGGGCATGATGCACCCATCCATGACCACCTCTTCGCCCTCTTCATAGCAGTTGGCCAGATGAAGGAGAAAGCAGGGCGTCGCCTCAAACCACCGGACCGTATTCGGCTCGCCATAGCGGGGAATCACCCCGAATCGGGCCGGCTGTTCACGGTGGAAATGCAGCTTTCGGACGCCCTGCTTGAGTGCCTGCGCGTCGAAATAATAGGGCAGGTCATGCACGATCGTGTAATGGCGCGTGATACCCAGATCGTGCGGCCATCGAGGTCCGGGGAGTTCGATCGGAACATAGTGGACAAGATTGTTGTTTCGGTCAACGACCCCATAGTTCATGTAAGGCCACTGCTCGGGATAGTTGAAAAACATCATCTCGCCGGTTGCCGGATCGATCTTGTAGTGTGAAGAAACGCCATCGGGCACGCGTCGTGCCCAGTTGCTGTCCGGTCCCAGGGTCTCGAGCGTCATCGGGTCGAGGCGCCAGGGTTCACTACCCTGAGACATGGACGCGAGCAACATCCCGGCGTGGCACTTCACATCGGTGCCTGCGTTGTCCTTCATCGCACCAATCGCCCCCCAACCCCGCCGGGCGTACATCTGCGGCGCGAGTAAACCTGGCCAGAGCGCCCGCCCCGCCCCTTGTTCGGCCAGAAATCCGGTGGTCTCGACATAGCGGTTGCGATAGGTGGCCCGGCCGTCCTCGAAGTGCATCGCGTGCAGCATGCCGTCGCCGTCGAACGGGTGGTAGATACCGATCGACTCGTGCACCTGATTGTGGGTGTTGCGGACATACAGACCGTTCAGATCGCGCGGAATCTCGCCGATCACCCGCATGCTTTCGGAGTCGGCCAGCCATTCCTCAGTGGCCGGCGTGAACGGCCCGTGCAGAAACGGGTTGTCGTTGTCTGGAGCAATCGTTCCGGGAATGTGCCGCAGGATGGTCTTCATGGTGCCCTCACTTCAGCTTGACCGCGCCTGACCGGATCAAGGCTTCGTATTTGGCTGTACCGTCCCGGATGGACAGCGTGAATGCGGCCCGGGAGTTACCGACAACGATGAAACCCATGCCGCTCAGCTTGTCCCGGACGGCCGGGTCGTTGATTGCCCGGACCATCCCGGCGTTGACCTGATCGGCCAGCGCGGCGGGGGTTCCCTGAGCCACCGCATAGCCGACCCAGCCGTCGGTTTTGAAATCGATGCCCTGTTCCCGGAAGGTCGGTAACTGGGCAAAAACGGCGGGCCGCGTATCCGCAGCCGTCGCCAGGGCAACGAGTTTGCCCCCCTCGATCAAGGAACGCGCAGCCGAGGAAACCAGCGAGAAGCTGAGGTGCCCCCCGGCCAGCTGATTCAGCACCTCGGACTCGCCCTTGTAGGGGACATGCAGGGCGTCCAGTTTCAGCTGGTTCAGCATGGCCACCGTGTTGAGATGATAGGAGGAGCCCACACCCGGCGTGCCGTACATCATCCGGTCGGGCGATTTCTGCGCAAAAGCGCGGAGATCCTGAATGGATCGCACACCGCTGGCCGGGCTGGTCACCAGCGTCAGGAAGGTATCAACGCCGGCGGTGATCGGCTCGAAGTCCTGAAGCGGCCTGATCTTGTAGTTGGGGTTGGTCAACGGCAGGGTAACCATCGTGGCCGGCACGACCAGTGCGAGCGTATGGCCATCGCGCGGCGCCTGGATCACCGCCTGCAGACCGATCTGACCGGCTGCACCGGGTTTGTTTTCGACCAGCACGGTCTTGCCCGACGTCCGCTGCAAACCCTCTGCAATGATCCGTGTGACCACATCGGTCAGTCCCCCCGGGGGATAGGGCACCACGATCCGGACGTTCTGCGCAGGCCAGTTGGCCGCGTGCAGAGTCGGCGCAGCGCTTGTGAGGGCAGCCAGCGCCCAGAGCGACGCCAGCACGTTTCTGGGGAGGCGAAGCGCATGGCGCGCGATCGTTCCGAGGGAGCGTGTTGTATTCATCAGGGTCTCCTTGTCTGTCGTTATTCAAACTGTTCAGGTTCTGTGGGTTCGAGCGGCCCGGCGGGGGGCCCGGGCAATCACGCCGGGGGCGCGACCCGCCTGAGAAAGTCGAGCACCACCTGGTGATACTCGTCGCTACGCTCCGCCCAGCCGAAGTGTCCGACGCCCTTCATCTCATGAAACTCGCCCCGAGCCATCATCTCGGCCATCTGCTTCATGACCGAGGCCGGACAGGTCGCGTCGAGCTCACCCGCGATGCACAGCGTCGGAATCCGGATGCGCCGGGGCACGTCGTCCTCCAGGTACTGTGCGATTGCGCCGATGGCTTTCTGAAAGCCCCGCCCATCCATCATCCGGATGTTGTAAATCAGGTGGTCAATGGCCGGACTGCTTGCGCCCGGCCCCATCATCGACCGCAACAGCTCGGGTGCATAGTCCGAAATGGCCCGCCCCTGAGTGAGCGGCGCCACCCGGGTCTGCAGAAAATCCGCTTGCCACTGAGGCCCGGAATGGTTGAAGGTGTGCGCAGTGGCCGAGAGCACCAGGGCCTTGACCTGATCACCGAACAGATCGACCGCCTTTTGGGCGACCATCCCGCCCATGCTGTGTCCCAGGATCACCGTATCGCGGGACGCGGTCGCTTCGATCAGCTGGCCCAGCAACTGCGCCATGCCCGGGATGGTCAAGGTGTCAGGGATCGGGCTGATTCCATAACCCGGCGCATCCCAGGCGACGACGCGGTATCCGGCCTGATTGAGGAGGGCGGTCGTGTACCGCCAGTATTCCTTGCTGCCATACGCACCATGCAACAGATAGACCGTCGTGTCGCCCTCTCCGCTGACCAGGTAATCGGGCAGCCGCCAGGGCCTTGCGTTCATGCTCGTCATCCCCGCCCCCAAGATCGCTTTTTTGAATGAACTCTGTTCAATCTAGGTCACTTGACGACCGGGGTCAAGTCGCGCGGGCCCCATGTATCGGAACGTGGCGGGTCCGTGATTCGGCCGGCTTGATCGGAGGGTCTGGAACCGGGTCGGGCGCGCGCCCCCGGTCTGCACGCCCCTCGGCGCCTGTTGCACGAGCGCCACAATTCGGTGGCATTTTGGCAACGCACGCACGCTTCGCCTTTGCAGTGCCCACGAAATTGGACACAATCTGGTCTGCTTCTGTCCGGTCCGGGGTCGGCCCGGCCCGGGGGTTGTGGCGGCGTGGAGGCCGTCGGTGTTTTTAACCTAGGAGATTTTCAATGAAGAAGTCACTTCTCGCCGTCGCTGTCGCCGCCGCGATGCCGCTCGCCGCTCAAGCGCAAGTCACGCTGTTCGGCGTGTTTGATCTGGGCTATAAAGACGACGGTTCGACGTTCAAGATGGCCTCCGGTCAGTGGGCCGGCCCGCGCGTGGGCGTTCGTGGCAGCAACGACATCGGTGGCGGTCTGAAAGCCAACTTCCACGTCGAGTCCGCCA
>JBDLRB010000140.1:0-6923 GCA_039800205.1 Pseudomonadota bacterium
TAACACGATCGCCCCTCACTTCCTGGGATGCGTCGCCGATCAATCGGGTGGGGGAACGGGCCAGTAGACGCTTCGATAGGCCTGACCGTCACGATCACGCCCCGCAGTGAAATGACCGAGCACCGCGCCTCTGGCCGTCTGCGGAACCGAGCGCAGACCGAGCGCTGATGCAAGCGCGTCATCGATCTGCAGGTTGAACGCGTACAGATTGAGGTCCCAGGCCCGCCCACCGTCGCTGTGTCGGATCTCGTAGAGCGTCACGGCATCCACACTGTTGGACGCAAGCGGACGTTGTCGAGCAATCGCTGAGAGCCCATCGAGCATCGGGTGATCGGGATCCCCCAGGGCAATTCGTGCCCGGCTCGACTCGAGGGTGACCCCCGGGACCAGCCAGTATTCGGTCTGCCGGAACGGCGTGTCGGACAGAGGCGAATCGCTTCGCCACTTGAAGGCCTGAGCCCACAGGCCGGGCGGCGCCCAGACGCTTTGGCCGCGCCGATCGGGGACTTTCAGACGAACGGGAAACTCGAGGTAGACCTTGAAGCCGCCGGATTCGGCGCCCAGATACGCAAAGTGCACGGCCGGCCACATCGCCCGCAGGAGCGTCTCGGCCTCGAGCGGCACCCCCAGCTCGCGCAGGATCGACAGGATGATCTCCTCATCCAGGCCCTGGGTCCGAAATCCGAACACCCATCGCTGATCGTCTCGCCCCCCCTCATCCAGGCGCCACTTGAGCGAGCGCTCCCAGCCTACGACGCAATCGCCCAGCCTCTGAGCGGCACGGCGAAGCGCGGGCGCGCCATCGCGATCCGATGGTGGGGTCCGTGGGTCATGCTGAATCGACATTCGGAGACCCTAGCAGCGTGTATCCCCCCAGGCAAGCGCGTGGGCGAGCGCTCCACATCGAGGTCATCACATCACCCTCCTAACCGCCTTTTGTTACAGTATTGTGACAACTAACCTTGAATCCCGGCCACTTCAAGAAGCCATCCAGGAGACCCGTGATGCCCATTCGCTCATTCATGTACTGGCGCAGTGCACTCGCGAGCGCCGCCCTTTCAGCCGTCGTACTTGCGCCCACCTGGGCCCAGGCTTGCCCTCACCGAGGCGATCTCGATCCGCGCTACTGCGACGCCAACAAGGATCTGGTGGCCGACACGCCCACGGATCCGTCCAGGCTGAAGAATCCATCGACTCTGGTGTTTTCGTACACCCCGGTTGAAGATCCAGCCGTCTACGAAAACGTATTCGACGGCTTCATTGCCCACCTGTCCAAGGTGACCGGAAAGCGGGTGCGCTGGTATTCCGCCGAATCCTACGCGGCACAGGTCGAGGCGATTCGATCCGGCCGCCTGCACATCGCGGGCGTGGCCACCGGCCCGACGCCCTACGCCGTGAACCTCGCTGGATTTGTCCCTCTCGTCGCCATGGAAAAGCATGACGGCACCACGGGCTACACGCTGCAGTTGATCACACGGACCGAGAGCCCGATCAAGTCGATCGCGGACCTCAAGGGCAAGCGGGTTGCCCACGTTTCCCCCTCGTCTAATTCTGGCGACACCGCACCGCGCGTCCTGTTCGCCGCGCTCGGCATCGTGCCCGACAAGGACTACAAAGTGCTCTACTCGGGCAAGCACGACAACTCGATCATGGGGGTGGTCAACAAGGACTACGACGCTGCGCCGGTCGCGAGCAATGTCGTCGACCGCATGCGTGCCCGAAAGATGTTCAAGGCGGACGAGTTGCGCGTGGTCTACGAGTCGCGTCCCTTCCCTCGGACCGCATTTGGCGTCGCGCACGACCTGGATCCGGCCCTTCAGGCAAAGATCCGTGAGGCCTTTTTGAGCTTCGACTTCAAGGCCTCCGCGCTCGCAAAAGAGTTCAAGGACTCGAAAGCCTTCGCCGCCATCGACTACCAGCGCGATTGGGCTGACATCCGTACGATTCAGAAAGGCACGGGCGTTCAGTACAGCAACGAAGCCCTCGGCAAACTGAAGCGCAACTGATCGAATGGGCGCCCAAGCGAATCTTCCCGCACCCAAGGGAATCGCCCTGCTCGAGGTCAGCGATCTCGGCAAGACCTACCCGACGGGCCAACGCGCGCTCACTGGCGTGAACCTGCGGGTGGATACGCCTCAGGTGATTGCGATCATCGGCTCGTCCGGCGCGGGCAAGAGCACCTTCATCCGCTGCATCAACCGACTGGTCGAGCCCAGCCAGGGCAGCGTTCGCTTGCGGGGAATGGAACTCACTCGCCTCGATCGGGGCGCGTTGCGCGACGCACGGCGACGCATCGGAATGATCTTTCAGGAGTTCAACCTGGTTCAGCGTCTGACCGTCATGCAGAATGTCCTGTGTGGCCGTCTGGGCAGTGTTGGACTCTGGCGGACGCTGCGCTGGCGCTTTCCGCCCGAAGACATTCGGGCGGCCTTTGCGTTGCTCGATCGAGTCGGGCTCGCCGCATATCCCAATCAGCGCGCCGACGCCCTCTCGGGCGGACAGCGACAACGGGTCGGTATTGCCCGGGCGCTCATGCAGCAACCCGAACTGCTGCTGGTCGATGAACCGACGGCCAGTCTCGACCCCAAGACCTCGCGCCAGATCATGCGCCTCATCCGCGAACTGGCGGTCGAGCGCTCGACCCCTGCGCTCGTGAACATCCACGACGTCGCGCTCGCCCGAGCCTTCGCTGACCGGATCATTGCGTTCAAGGCGGGCGCTCTGGTGTTTGACGGTGCCCCGAGCGAACTCACGGACGAGGTGCTGACCCTGATCTACGGCGCAGAAGACTGGACCCTCGGCCAGGCGCCCGTCAACGTGGATGAGGTCGCCGCTTGACCGCCGTCCACGACGTCTCTGACTGGCGTGCGCCCAGTCTGCTGGGCAGCCCGGGCAGGCGCTTCGCCCTCCTGACGCTGGTGGCCGCCTACCTCGTTTGGGCGGTGGGTTCGCTGGAGATCGACTGGGACCGAATGATTCGCGGCGTTCCGCGCGCACTCGACATCTTCCAGCGCATGATGCCGCCCGATGTCGGTGGGAAATGGCATTTGCTGGTGCGCGGCATGGTCGAAAGCATTCAGATGGCCATTGCTTCAACACTGATCGGAATGGCTCTGGCCCTGCCGCTCGGTCTGGCCGCTGCACGCAACCTGGCTCCCCGTCCAATCTACGTGGCCGCACGGGGACTGATCGTTGTCGGACGCACCTTTCACGAAGTGCTGATCGCGATCTTTTTCGTCAAGCTCTTTGGGTTCGGACCGGTCGCCGGACTGCTGACCCTGTCGTTCGCATCAGCGACCTTCTTTGGCAAGATGCTTGCCGAGGACATCGAAAACATCCAGCCCGGTCCGGTTGAAGCCATTCGCAGTACGGGTGCGGGATTCTTCCAGATCGTTGCGCATGCGGTTGCACCCCAGGTGATCGTGAAGACGCTGGGGGTGTTCATCTATCGGCTCGATGCGAACCTGCGGCATTCGACTGTCGTGGGCATTGTCGGCGCGGGTGGGATCGGTGCCACCTTGTCCTCATCGTTCTCCCGCTACGACTACGATTTTGCCGCAGCAATTCTTCTGACGATCGGCGCGCTGGTCGCCTTCGGCGAATGGTTCAGCGACTGGGCCCGTCGCAAGATTCGCTGAACAAAGACGGTGAGCACGTGAACACAACACTTCGTGGCGATGCGCACAACCTTGCCCAGCGCTACCCCGAGATCTGGGAGCGGCGAACGCCTCGCGAGAGCCTCATCCAGTGGCTCTGGATGGCGGGTACGGCATTCGCGGCAATCTGGGCGATGTCCTCACTCGATATCGAATGGAGCTTCCTGACCGATGCGCACGAACAGGCGGCGGATATCGCCCGCCGGATGTGGCCGCCGCGCTGGTCCTATCTGCCCGAGATCATTCAACCCCTGATCCAGACGGTTCATATCGCAACCCTGGGCACGATGGTGGCCGTGGTGCTCGCATTGCCCGTCGCCTTTCTGGCGGCCCGCAACACGACAGCGAACGCGCTGACCTGGGGGATCGGTCGAGCCCTCCTGGTCGCCTCACGCTCGATCAACACCGTGATCTGGGGCTTGCTGTTCGTCGCGATTTTCGGACCGGGCGCGGTCGCCGGCGTCTTTGCCGTCGCGGCGCGCTCGATCGGCTTCATCGCCAAGTTGATTGCCGAGACCATCGAGGAAGTCGACCCCGGACAGATCGAGGCCGCGCGTGCAACGGGCGCGGGGACCCTGCAAACCTGGTGGGTCGCAATCCTCCCGCAGGTCATGCCGGTGCTGATCGGCACCAGCATCTATCGCTGGGACATCAATGTTCGCGAATCGAGCGTGCTAGGCTTCGTCGGCGCGGGCGGTATCGGTCTTTACCTCTACGCATCGATCAATTCATTTGCCTGGCAACAGGTCCTGGTGATCCTGATTGCGATTGGCGTTATTGTGCTCGCGAGTGAGGCGCTGTCGGCCTGGATACGCGGGAGGATCAGTTGAACGGGCAGTCAAAATTCGACGTTGAGACCGGTCATACGGCCATTCCGGTGACGGCTGTGGCCGCTCTGGCGGCCCGATACCCTGCCTTTCTGCTCGATCAATGGGGCGTGCTACATGACGGCCAGTCGCCGTACCCCGGCGCGATTCAGACGCTCGAACGACTGCGGGCCAGCGGTGCACGGATCATTCTGCTGTCCAACACCGCCAAGCCCGAGGTCAGCAATATCGAGATGCTTGAGCGCATGGGGTTTGCCCCGGCGCTCTATGACGGCATCATCACTGCGGGTGACGACGCCCGCGACGCGGTCGAACACGACCCGGATGACTTTTACCGGTCGCTGGGACGGCGCTGCCTGCCGCTGACCCGGCCGACTGAACGGGGACTTGCGCAATGCGCTGGATTGACCCTGGTCGAATCGGTTGAGGACGCGGATTGGCTATTCCTGCTCAGCATGGAGCCTCCGCGCGAATCGATTGCCCGTTGGCGCCCTCTGCTCGAACGGGCCGCCGCGCGCGATCTGCCCATGGTCTGCGGCAACCCGGATCTGCACCGGGCCACGCAGGACCGGGGACTGCTCGAGGCTCCGGGCCAGGTCGCCGCCTTCTATGCTTCGCTGGGCGGCACCGTTCGTCTGCACGGCAAGCCCGAGCCCCGTATCTACCGGACTGCACTCGCACGAATCGGCATCGATCGGTCGCAGGTGCTCGCCGTCGGGGACTCGCTGCCGCACGACGGTCTGGGGGCGATGCGTGCGGGCATCGACTGCGCGTGGGTGGCGGGGGGGGTTCACATCGGCGAGATCGGCTACCGCTGGGGCGACCCAGCCGGTCCTGAACCCGCCCAGTGCGAGGCCCTGTTTGCGCGAATGGGCGTCCGGCCGGCATTCATTCTCCCCACCTGGCACTGGTAGGGCGGGCGAGCCGGATTATTGCGGCACGGTGCCCGCGAGCGTGATCCGGTGCATGATGCGGCGATAGCCGTGATAGTCATTGACCGGATAGTGCTGCGTGCAGCGGTTGTCCCAGATCGCGAGCATACCGGGGCGCCAACGCAGACGAAAGCAGAACTCGGCGCTGGTCTGGTGATTGAAGAGCATGTCCAGAAGGGGGCGTGACTCGGCGTCCGTCCAGCCCACAAACCGGGCCGTGTGGGCACGATTCACAAAAAGCGCCTTGCGGCCTGTTTCGGGATGGGTGCGGACCACCGGGTGCTCGGCCGTGATCGGCGGTGCTGCGGCCCCGCCCTGTCCCCGCAGGGTGTCCTCGCGGGTCTTTGACACATCGGCCATCGCCGAGGAACTGAGCGCACGCAAGCCATCGAGCGTCCGCTTCAAGCCCTCCGAGAGCGATTCGTAGGCCTGGTACATGTTGGCAAAGAGCGTATCCCCGCCAGCGGGCGGCAGCTCTCGCGCGAGTAACATCGATGCCATCGGTGGAACAGGAAGATACGTGGTGTCCGAGTGCCAGACCCCGCCAAAGTTCACCCGCTCATGCTCGAGCTTGCGCACGGCAATGATCTCAGGATAGCCGTCCAGCCCCTTGACGAACGGATACTCGATCGGTTGGCCCCACTGCCTTGCAAAGGCCATGTAGCCGTCGCTGTCGAGCGTTTGATCGACAAATACCAGCACCAGATGCTCGAGCCATGCCTGCCGCAGCTCATGCATCACCGTCACCGGAATGGGTTGCGACAGATCGATACCAGAGACTTCGGCACCGATCGATCCGGCGCATCGCGCCAGCCGGAAAGCAGTCATTCGATTGATCCCCTACACGCCAAACTGCGCAATCTGCACCCGGTCGGGATGGAGCGACGCGAGGAGGTTCAGATAGTTCGGATCCAGCGTGCTGCTACCGGCCGGAGCGGCCCAGCTGCCATCCACGTCGCCCGTCAGCACCGCTACCGCTCCCAGTGCCTGGCCCGCCTGCGCATCGTACGGGATCGCCTCACGCACGCCTGCCGCAGGCACCGCCCGATGCGTGGTCGTGAAGGCCCCAGCCGTACTCGTCTCGCCCGTCCAGAAGTCGAAGGTCTCGTCGATAAAGAGCCACTGCGGCAGCGCCGTCCCGGCCGCCCCCGCATGACCCGTCGCCACCGCCAGGATCGCCCGCGCATCCTCACGCGTCACGACTCCATCACCGTTCACGTCGGCCGCAATGTACTGGTAGGGCGATACCGCAGGGGCCTGCAAAGGGCCCGGCCCATCCGGATCAGGATTGGGGTTGCGGCCCAGCGAAATCTTGAGCGCAGCCAGCGCATCGGCCGAGGTGATCGCCTGGCCCACCTCGCCTGCCGTCACCGACCGGTCCAGCGCCACCGCAAACTGCCCCACCTGCGCCAACGGACTGACGGCCACGCTCACATCGTCCAGCAACTGATGGCCGCGCCAGTGGTAAATCCGTGACGTGGTTTCGAGATGCGGGGCGAGGGGGGCGA
>JBDLRB010000141.1:0-6756 GCA_039800205.1 Pseudomonadota bacterium
ACTCGAGATACTTGGCCTTGCCCGTGGGTTCGACCTTTCGGATCAGTTCAGCGAGCGGAAAACCGATCCAGGGAATCACCATGGACCAGCCCTCCACGCACCGCATCCGATAGATGCGCTCCTCAAGGGGGGCCAGCTTCAGAAGTTCCTCGATATCGAATCGCCTGGGACGGTTGACCTCGCCATCCACCTCAATCGTCCAGGGCCGCACCCGCAGGCGGTGCGCCTGACGGGCAGGATCATCCTTGTCGGTCCCGAACTCGTAAAAATTATTGTAGGTCGTCACCCACTTGTAGGAGGTCGGGCGCTCGATCGTCGACCAATCGGACGGGCGGGCATCGAGTCGCTGCGCCTTGGGATCATCGCCTCGGAGAATCGATCGCGTGGCCGTCTGAGGGGGCGCGGACGGCGATCCCCCAGAAGCGATCGCCGGCTGCGCGCTCGAAGCGAGACCGACCGCACCGCCGGTCAGGGCGCCCAGAATTTGACGTCGATTCAGGTACGCATGGGCCGGAGTGATCTCCGAGCTGGAGGGCGCACTTGGATCGTTCAGACGGATCAGCATCGAGGACTCCTTATCGAGCCCCCTATGCTGTCAGAGGATCCACGACACACAGGAAACAGCCCCCTGCCGTACGTGGACTTTCGACCAGCCGACGCGAGGAGACCGCGATCCGGTCAAACGAACCGACTCAGCGCAGGCCCGCGATGTAGTCCGAGACCGCCTTGATCTCGTTGTCCGACATGCGGGCCGCGATCGCACTCATCTGGGCGCTGTTCTTGCGCTCACCCTTGCGGAAGGCCAGCATCTGCGCCTCGGTGTACTCGGCGAACTGACCATGCAAACGCGGGTACTGAGCCGGGATGCCCGAACCGGTGGGGCCATGACAGCCCGCGCACGCGGGCACGCCCTTGGCGGCGATGCCTGCCCGGTAGATGTTGCGGCCGGCCTCGACCAGCGTCTTGTCCTTGGCCGACGAGGGCACCAGCTTCTGGCTGGCATAAAACGCCGCAACATTGCGCTTGTCCGCATCGGACAGCTGTGCCGCAAACGCAGCCATGATTGCATTGGCCCGCTCGGCTTCCTTGGCCCCCGCCTTGGGAACGAAATTGACGAGCTGCTTGTAGAGGTAATCGGCGTGCTGGGCGGCGAGCTTGGGATTGGCCGGGATCGCGCTGTTGCCATCGGGCGCATGACAGCCGGCACAGACCTGCGAGGCAATCGACGCCCCCTTCTTGAGGTCAACCGCAGGCGCGGCGCCTTGCGCGAACGCAAGCGACTGCACCAAACCCAGTGAAAACGCAATAAGCGAAGCCCAACCGGCCCGGCTCGTGGCTCGTACGACTGTGAGCATGGTCTGATCCATCCCCCGAGGGAAAACGTTGCCGCGAAACTCTGAATTGTACAATAGGCGCCGTACTCGAAGCTGGCCTGCTGCCCGCAAGCCGTTTCGCCCCCTGCAGATCCGGTGCGAGGCCCTCTTGAGCGCTATCCTTTTAACCGCCCGGTTCGGCACGACCGTGGCCCGCTGGGCCCAGCTGCCCGGCGGACACTTGCCCGAGCTCGCTTTCGTTGGACGTTCCAACGCAGGGAAGTCCACAGCGATCAATGCGCTCTGTCAACGCCGCCGACTGGCGTTCGCGAGTAAAACGCCCGGACGCACCCAGGCGCTCAATTTTTTCGAGCTGGGCCGAGCCGGCCAGCCACCCTCCGCCTTCCTGGTGGACACCCCGGGCTATGGCTACGCGGCCACCCCCCTTGCGGTGCGGCAAGACTGGGACGCGCTTGCAGGCCGATACCTGGCCGAACGCGAGGCCTTGCGAGGGGTGGTGCTGGTCCTGGATTGCCGGCGCGAGGTCACCGACCTCGATCGCAGCCTCCTGATGTTCTTGCGACCGGACACGCCCCTCATGGTGCTGATGGCCAAGGCGGACAAGCTGGGGGCCTCCGCCCGTGAGCTGGCCCGGCGTCGCATCCTGGTCACGCTCAATGCGCTCGAACGCACTGAACCCTTGACGCTGATTGTCTTTTCCGCAAACACTGGCCTGGGACTGGACACTGCCCGGATGCATATCGAAGGCTGGCTGCAGACCGAACCCGGCGACCACGCGCCGACCGCGTGACCGACGGAGCGCCTTGGCCTGAAAAAAAGCCCGATCGCACACGCGATCGGGCTGAATGCCATCCACAAAGACGGGAGGCGCCCGCTCAGGGAGGAAAAAGCGGGAGACGACCGTAGCCATCTGTTGTCTATGATAAAGCATGGACAAGTTGAGTCAACAAAAAAGCAAGGCGATCAAGGGGGTTTTTTGTCATGAATGCGGATTTTTTCAAGGTTTCAGGCTTTCCAGCGACGAGAATGCGGCGAAATCGCCGAAAAGACTTTGCACGACGCTTGGTTCGCGAACATGTACTTTCTGCAAATGAGCTGATTTACCCTGTTTTTGTCCTGGACGAAACCAATCGTAGCCAGCCGGTGGCCTCCATGCCCGGGGTTGAACGGATGTCGGTCGACCGCCTGTTCCCTGTGGCGGAGGACTGTCTTTCCCTGGGGATCCCCGTCCTCGCCCTGTTTCCAGTCATCGATCCGGCGCTGAAGACCCCGGACGGGCGTGCGGCGACCGATCCCGGCGGGCTGGTTCCTCGGGCCGTGACCGAGCTCAAACGTCGATTCCCCGAACTGGGCATCCTGACCGATGTGGCCCTTGACCCCTACACCAGCCATGGTCAGGACGGCGTGATCGATGATCAGGGGTACGTGTTGAACGACCCGACGACGGACATCCTCGTCGAGCAAGCATGCGTCCAGGCGCAGGCTGGTGTCGATATCGTCGCGCCGTCCGACATGATGGATGGACGCGTGGGTGCCATTCGCAATGCACTCGAGCGCGGCGGTCATATCCACACGCAGATCATGGCGTATTCAGCGAAGTACGCTTCTGCGTATTACGGGCCGTTCCGGGATGCGGTCGGCTCGGCCAGCAATCTCGGGAAGAGCGACAAGAAAACCTATCAGATGGATCCCGCGAACAGCGACGAGGCTCTGCGCGAAGTGGCCCTGGATCTTCAGGAGGGCGCCGACATGGTGATGGTCAAACCCGGCATGCCCTATCTGGATATCGTCGCCCGGGTCAAGGATACCTTTCGTGTACCCACCTTTGTCTACCAGGTGAGCGGCGAGTACGCGATGCTCAAGGCCGCAGCCGCCCAGGGCTGGCTGGACGAACGGGCCGTCGTGCTCGAGTCGCTCCTGTCGATGCGGCGCGCCGGAGCCGACGGCATCCTGACGTATTTCGCGCGGGATGTGGCCCGCTGGTTGCGCGACAGCCGCTGAGCGCTCAGGCCCGGACGCGCCGGGTTTGGCCGATCACCCAATCGATAAAGGGCGGACTGCCCTCGGTGATCGGCCAGGCAATCAATTCGGGCAACGCATACGGATGCAGTGCACGCAGACGGGCCTCGAGCGCCGACAGACGACTGCTGATGGTCTTGATGATCAGACCGACCTCGGTGCTCTCCTCGATTCGCCCGTCCCAGCGATATATCGAGGTCATCGGCTCGATCAGATTGACGCAGGCTGCAAGGCGCTCATCAACAAGGGCACGCGCGATTGTCCGCGCGGTCTCCCGATCCGGCGCAGTACTGAGTGCGACCATCACCCGCTCAGGGCGGGCCATCGGCAAGTCGACCGGGCGCGGCCGGGGCCGGGACGATTCAGTTTGATCGGAATCCATGGATCCGCGCTTCCTCTGCTTCAGTCGTTGATCGACGACCCGCGCCACTTCGCCCAGGACCGGGCCGCTAGCCGCACTCAGACCCGCAGGCGCCGGGCTGTCAATCGGCTGGCCAGCCACAAGGCACCGAGGGTCCAGCCGCTCAGGATGGCCAGCGATCGCAGCGGCGCATCGGGCCACTGGCCCAGGAACAGCGGCCGGGCCAGATCAACCGCCGCGGCGAGCGGCAGCAGCCCGGCGACACCCGCCAACCAGGTCGGCAATTGCGAGACCGGGTAGTAGACGCCCGACACGAAAATCATGGGCATGAGTACGAGCGTGAAATAGAAATTGAAGAAGTCATAGCTCCGGGCCACGGCATTGACCACCAGGCCCATCGCGGCAAAACACAAACCCACCGTAGCGATGACCGGAACCGTCAGCAGCATCATCGGCGTTCGTGAGATATCGAGCAGTGCGGCGACCAGCACGATTGCAAGCCCGGACAAAAGGCCCTTGCTGGCCGCCCACAACCATTCGGCCAGCAGGATGTCACGGAGGATCAAGGGCGCATTCAGCAAGGACTCCCAGGTCTTCTGCACGTGCATCCGCGAAAACGCAGAATAGAGCGATTCGAAACTGGAGGCCATTGCGGCACTCATGCACAACGAGCCGGCCGCAAGGAACGCGATGTAAGGCACGCCCTCAATGGTCCGCATGAGGCTGCCCAGGCCGTAGCCGAACGCCAGGAGCGTGATCAGTGGCTCGATCACGTTGCCCACCAGGCTTGCGGGCGCGAGCCGCTTCCAGACCAGAAAGTTCCGGCGGTAAATGGGGACGAAGCGAAAGCCGTCGCGGAGCCGATCAGTCACGCAAGTCCCTGCCGGTCAGCTTCAGGAACACATCGTCCAGATTGCCCGCCCGCCGAAGCACGCGGCAACCGTCCGAATCTCGAACTCGTTCGTCGGCCAGCGCGGCATCGTTGGTGTAGACATACAGCAAATCACCAATCTGTTCGATCCGCTCGCCCGCCCGAGCAACGGGTACAGGCGCATCCGCCTGATGGGGGGGCCGGCTGATTTCGATCACATGCCGCTCGACGTAGTGCGCGATGAGCGCCTGTGGTCGATCCAGCGCGATGCACCGACCATGATCGACAATCGCTACGCGGTCGCACAGGCGCTCCGCTTCTTCGAGAAAATGGGTCGTCAACAGGATCGTTCGGCCCAAGGCCAGCTGCCTGCGCAATCGCTCCCAGATCAGATGTCGAGCCTGAGGGTCGAGCCCGGTGGTCGGCTCGTCCAGGAGCAGCAATTCAGGATCGTTGACCAGCGCGCGTGCGAGCGACAACCGTCGTCTCATGCCCCCTGACAATTCGCCGATCCGTGCATCACGCTTGTGCGCGAGCCCGGCAAATTCGAGCAAGGGCGCGGGGTCGCGAAGCGTGCGGGCTCCGCGCTCCCCAAAGTAGCGCGCGAACACCATCAGGTTTTCGACGACGGTGAAATCCGGATCGAGCGCATCATGCTGTGGCACGACCCCAACGCGAGCCCGCACGTCCAGTGCCTGTTCGGGCACCGGAAGGCCAAGCACCCGAATCTGCCCGACATCGGGCAGGGTCAGGCCAAGCAGCAACCTGAGCGTCGTACTCTTTCCCGCACCATTGGGCCCGAGCAGACCGAAACACTCGCCCGGACGCACCTGCAGATTCAGATCGCGTAAAGCGAAAAAGTCGCCGAATGACTTGGCGACTTCTCTCAGGTCGATCGCGAGATGCGAGACAGCAGTCATCGAACCGACCGATGATCGAGCGTCACCCGATCAGCGCGCATGCCGGGTGCCGTCAGCTTGCAGACGCCTCGCCGGCTTCTGCTTCGGGCGCACGATCGGTCAGCTCGACCAGCGCCATCGGCGCGTTGTCGCCCACACGGAATCCGAACTTCAGGATCCGGGTGTATCCGCCCGGGCGTGCAGCAAACCGGGGGCCCAGCTCGTTGAAGAGCTTGACGACCATCTCTCGATCACGAAGCCGATCGAAAGCCAGACGCCGATTGGCGAGCGAAGGCTTCTTTCCGAGCGTGATGAGCGGCTCGACGACCCGGCGGAGCTCCTTGGCTTTGGGCAGGGTGGTCTTGATCATCTCGTGACGCAGCAGCGCATTGCAGAGATTGCGCAGCAACGCCTGGCGATGGGCACTGGTGCGGTTGAGCTTTCTAAGTCCGTGGCGGTGACGCATGGTGTTCTATTCCTCGATTAGGCAGTCGCGGACGCAGTACGATCAGGGGCGATCGAGACCGGCAGGCGGCCAGTTCTCGAGCTTCATCCCCAGGGTGAGGCCGCGCGAGGCCAGTACTTCCTTGATTTCGTTGAGCGATTTACGACCGAGGTTCGGGGTCTTCAGCAACTCGTTCTCGGTTCGCTGGATCAGATCGCCGATGTAGTAGATGTTCTCTGCCTTCAGGCAATTCGCCGAGCGAACGGTGAGCTCGAGATCGTCCACCGGACGCACGAGAATCGGATCAATCTGCGGGCCGGGACGACCAATCTGAACCATGGGCGCAAGACCGACTTCGATCGCGGGCTCTGCACCGCCCTCGAGGGAGGCAAACACAGCGAGTTGCTCGACCAGAATGCGAGCGGACTGCCGGACCGCTTCCTCGGGCGCGATCACCCCGTTGGTCTCGACATCAACCACCAGACGATCAAGATCGGTGCGCTGCTCGACCCGGGCGCTCTCGACGGCATAACTGACCCGCCGAACCGGCGAGAACGACGCATCGAGCACGATTCGGCCGATGCTCTTGTTGTCGTGCAGATCGCGCAAGGTGCCCGGCACATAGCCCCGACCGCGCTCCACTCGGATCGACATGTCGAGCTTGCCGCCGGCGGTCAGGTTGGCGATCACATGATCCGGATTGATGATCTCGGCATCGTGCGGCAGATCGATATCGGCCGCCGTCACCGGACCGGGCGTCTCCTTTCGCAAGGTGACATAGACCTCGTCACGGTTGTGCAGGCGAAACACAATCCCCTTGAGATTCA
>JBDLRB010000142.1:0-12653 GCA_039800205.1 Pseudomonadota bacterium
CCGAGTTGCTTGTTCGAGCAATAAACGTAATCGGCGTGTCTTCGATTGCGGAGAGCGTCTCGCCCGTTGCGACCGGCGCATCGTTGCTCCCCGCAATCGTGATCGTCACGTCCTGGGTGGCTTGACCGAGCGCCTGGTTACCGACCGTCACCGTGAAGACCGCGGTCACGGTATCGCCCTGCCCGAGAAAATGCAGTACCGATTCGGAGATTGAATAGCTCCAATCGACCGTGCCGTTGTTTGTATTGCTCGACTGGGGCGTAATCGAAAACGCATTCTCGATCAGTTGTACTTGCTCACTGGTCAGCGTGATCGTCGAGCTGACGTTGTTGACCACTCTTGAGGCAGTGATCGACTTGGTCGCCTCAGTGGCCGAGGGGCGGTCCAATCCATCAACGTCTGCGAAGGTGAGCGAACCGCTGTCAGTCAGGGTCGCCGATGCTGTGGACAGGCTCGGTTCAGTGATCGAGCCGGAGACGTCGGTCGCGGTGATCACCGGCACATCGTTCGTGCCCGTCACCGTCACCTTGAACGAGCCTGTGCCCTTGCCCTGGTTCTGATCTGAGACCTCATAGTTGACCGTGATCTCTTGCGTCTGACCCTGTGCCAGCGACTGGTAGGCCGCATTCGTCGGATCAAACGTCCAGCTACCATTCGAGTTGATCGTCAGACCCGCAATCGCCTGGCCGACCAGGGCATAGCTGAGTACCGCACCGGCATCCGCATCCGTCGCCGTCAGTTGCCCCGTCAGCGCCGTTGCGTCTTCAGCGACCGCCTGCGCCGCGCTGAAGGTGGCCACCGGCACATCGTTGGTGCCCGTCACTGTAATGACGACGGTCTGGTCGTCATAGGAGCCGGCATTGCTCGAATCGGTGGCCCGGACGGTGTAGGTCAGCACAAGCTGCTGACCCGCGGCCAGGTAATTGAAGCCCTCAGAACCCGACGCAAACGTCCAGTTGATCGTGCCGGTGGTTGAGGTGTTGTTGATCACAGCGCTTTGATTATTCAGCGTGAGCATCGCGAGAAGCGCAGCGTTATCGGCGCTTAATCCAGCCACAACGCCCGCCGTCGTCACGGATTGGACCGCTACGGTGACCGTGTCAGAGACCTCGGGGTCGGTCACCCCAAGGCTGCCGCTGACCGACAGGCCCGCGTTGGTCTCAGTAAGCGTTTCGGCGGCCGAGTTACCCGTCCCGACCACAATCAGCGGGGTGTCATTCGACCCGGTGATGGTGATCGTGACGCTCTGGTCATCCGACGTGCTGGGGCTGTTTGAATCCGTGGCTCGGATCGTGTAAGTCAAGGTGATGGACTGACCAGCCGGCAGATAGTTGAACGCCTCGGAACCTGATGAAAAGGACCAGCCGATGACACCGCTGGCGGCGTCGTTGCCGATCACCGTGTTGGGGCTGTTGACGGTCATCATGGCCAGCAAGGCCGCGTTATCCAGACCGAGGCCTGCAGTCAATCCGCTTGCCGCAACGGAGTGCACCGTAGCCACAACTGTATTGGTCAAGTCGGCGTCTGCAACCGTCAAGGTGCCGCTTCCCGTCAAGCCCTGATTGACCTCGGTCAAGGTGGCCGACGCTGAGTTTCCTTGTGCAACGCTGATCAGCGGTGCATCGTTGGTCCCGGTGACGGTCACAACGAAGGCCCCCGAGGCCTGCGCCTGTTTGTCGTCCGTGACCTTGTAGTTGACTGTGATGGCTTGTGTCTGCCCCTGGGCGAGCGACTGGTAAGCGGCATTCTTGGGGTCGAAGCTCCAACTGCCATTGGCATTGAGCGTGAAGCCCGCAATGGCGTCACCCACCAGCGAGTAGCTGAGGGCTGCGCCATTGTCCTGGTCCGTGGCGGTCAGTTGCCCCGTCAGACTCGATGCATCTTCGTTCACAGCCTGCGCCGCATTGAACGTCGCAACCGGCGCATCGTTTGTGCCCGTCAGCGTCACCGTGATGGTCTGGGCAACGCTGCCCCCCTTGCGATCATTGACCGTAACGACAAACGTCCCCGTCACCTGGTCGCCTGCGGCGAGGAAATCGACCGCAGCAGCGGGCAACAGGTACGACCAGTCAACCGTGCCGACATTCGTATTGGAAGATGCGGCGTCAACCGAGAAACCCAAACCCAGCGCAAGCTTTTGCGCGGCCGTCAGATCGAGCACGGTGGACCCGTCTGCAGCCACACCGGTAAAGGTGCGAGAGGTCACCCCCACCACGGGAAGATCCGCGGTGTCTGGGTCGGAAAAACCAAACGACCCCGACAATTGAACGGGCGACATACCCTCGGTTGCAGCCCCCGTCACCACGCCCCCGGAGACCAGTGTGGGGGCACTGTTGGGCGTGGTGGGGACGATCACCTGCTGGACTTGATCCCGGACCTCTTCGACCGCCTGATCCACGTTGATATTGAAATCGACGGGTCCAGTGGATCCGGGATCGCTGACGGCATTGGAGACGGCGCTGCTGACCTGCTGCGCGAGCGTTTGTTGCGCCACCAGCTGGAACGCGGTGGTGTCCGTCAGAACGTCAGCGACGCTGAACGTGGCGCCCGAGTTGATCTGCGTCACAGCTGTAGTAATTACTGTTGAGATCTTCTGGTTCACCGTGGCGATCGTCTGAGCAATGGCAGCGCTTTGCTGTTCGATCAGGGCCTTGGCATCGGCGTTTGTGACAAGTGAGGCCACAGAAGCGATCGCCGCATTTAGTTTGGCCGTGTCGCCCAGATCGAGCGATCCGCCCGTTGCACTGCCCAGCAGGCTCGAGGTGACCGCCCCGGTGACTGATGCGAGATCAACGACCCCACCGGCCTGGGCCGCCGCAACGGCCACCTGAAGAATGTTGGCCACCTGCTGGCCGGCCGCCTGCACCTGGAGCGCGAGTTTGGCCGCGTCACCGGTTGCGCCCGATGCGAGGTTCTTGACCGGGTCGAGGTTGAGCAGGTCGACCGCCGTGCCGCTTCCGAAGAGGAGCCCGGCGACCTGCTGGGAGGCCGCCGCGATCGCAGCAGGGTTGGCCGTGGCAGCCCCCGCACCCAGCTGGGCCGTGATCAGTGTGGTGACCGGAGAAATGACCCCCGAGCCGGCCGGCGCGGACAGCACGCTTTCGAACGGGCGACCCGTTGAGATATCCACCGTGCCACCGATCGCAACGCCATCAATCGTCCCGCCCTCTTGCCACGCGGCCGTCCGAAGCACGCCGGAACCACCGACGGGCGGCGCCAAACCAGCGTTGTTGGTCAGCGCCCAGGGCTCAGCGGTGAACTGGCCATCGTTATTCAGATCGGTGTAGCTGATGGACGCAACCTTGACCTTGCCCAGACTGTCCGTCTCGAATGCGATTGCGTTGATGGGCTCATGGTCCCAGATCCCGTCTGCAATTTCATCGCGGAAGACCAGTGCGTACTTGAGATAGCCGTCGAAGACCGTCGAGTTGGGCGCCACCGAGAAAATGAAGTGATCAACGGCCTCAAGCCCCTGCCCGTCCACAACCTTGATGGTGAGCTCGTAATCGCCGCGAGACAGCGCGTCAGGCGTGCCGGTCAGGGTCAGCGCGACGGGGTCGAAGACCAGCCAGTTGAGCGAGACCGCGTCTCCGTTACTGTTTTTCACTGCGGCAAGCGACCAGGTGACGGCTGCACCCTCAGGGTCGACAAAGCTGGAGCGGTCGAGTACGACGCTGAAGGCCTCGCCCTCGACGGCGGCCAGATCGACCAGCGGCTTGGCCAGGACCGGAGCGAGATTGATCGGTGCCTTTTCCTCAGTTCGAAAGACCAGTGCGCCCGCAGCAATGAATCCAAGCCCGAGCAGGATGGCATTCGAAGCAGACAAGCCCGAAAGATAGGACGCCGCGGAGCCTGAGGCGTTCGCACCTGCCGACGCATCAGTTGCGGTCGCGCCCGCCGATGTGCCGGCCTGAACCCAGAGGCTACCCACCGCTCCCTCCGCCGAGGCGGGGAACACCGAAGTATCGGATGAAAACGAAGGATGACTGAGCGTGAGATCGAGAGCCTGCTCGGACCGATCGGCCGCTACGGGGCCTTGATCACTTGAGGGTGCGTCATCCCGAACAGCCGCCCGCCCACCAGCGGGTGAGGTATCACGCGGCGGATCGGTCAGTGCCTGCTCAAAGCCGGGCAGAGGCAGTTGTACGGTTTCCAAGGGCACACGCCCTCGCCGAAATCCTTTGACCAGGGTGCGAACAGGCTGCGCCGACCCGGCAGTACCCTGATCGGCGAGAGCAGGCGCGGAGTCAGCATTCGGAGTATGGGTTTTATTCATCACCTTGGTCACCATCGCAGCAGAGGTTGAATCAAATCAATCGGATCCACCGAAACCGAGCGGCAGATCGAAAAAGCAATCAATGCATATCGCCATGCTTCATCATGCCGCCACGGCTTTGGCGACACTACTTACGGGAAACGAACCCTTGTGGCGGGCCCCGAGCAGCTCGAAAAGAATGATAACCCGAGCCTCGCCGTCCGGCTCCAGGTAAATCGCCTCCAGGCCATAGAACGCACCCTCGGTGATCCGAAGGGCCGAGCCCGGCTCGAAGAGGATTTGTCGGTCGGGCCGAACCCTGCACAACAGGTCAACCGTCTCGGCCGATAGCGACGGGAACTGAGTACCGAACTGCACCAGCCGGGATACGCCTCGGGTCGACCGAATGCGAGACCAGTCGCTTTGCACGCGGCTCAGCGCGACAAACAGATAACGCGGAAACAGCGGCTCGGATACGACTGCGCGGCGGGCCTTACGGACAACCTCTTTTTCGCACAGCGGAAGCAAACATCGATAGCCCTGACGCTCGAGATTTTCGAGGGCTCGGTGCTCCTCGCGCGCCTTGCAGTGAACAACATACCAGCGCCAATCATCGCCGACCGCTGACGCCCCGCCAACCGGCGCATCAACCACGGCGTCGGGTGGCGCGAGGGGGACGGGCGTGTTGACGGTCCGGGTCATGCAATCCCCTATCGGCCTCGTAGCCCACCGGACGACTCGGAGGGCCTTGCAAAGGGTTCCAGCGGCGGGACGGGTAACGACGGGGGATCACCCAGGGACGACGATGCAGAGGCTTCCGCATCAAGCCCCTGGCGCGAGACCGACCCCCAGCACCGCTTTTGCCACGCATGGAACGAAAGAAGCGCCCCAGCGAAGATCCAGACCATCGCCCACTCCGGTACCCCGAGGCGCCACAGCGCGAGGCCGAGTGCGGCAATCAACGCACTGGCGCCGACCTCGACAGCGAGCACCCGATGCGTGCTCAGGCCCCGATCGAGCAACCAGTGGTGAAGGTGATCCCGCCCGGGGTGGGTCGCGCCCGCCCCACGGGCCCGGCGCCTCAAAATGACGCTCAACCCGTCGGCCAGCGGCACTGCACACGCCCAGAGCGCGACGACTGCGGGCATGGCCGGCGACGGCGCCGGATGAGACAGTTCGAGCGCATAGCAGGCAATGAGCAGACCCACGCCCATGCTGCCGGCGTCGCCCATGAACACCCGAGCCGAACGCCCCCCAGGCAGGGGCGCATTGAATACGAGAAAACCGATCAGCGCACAGGCGAGCGCGAGCAGACCGAGACCAATGGGCGCAGCACCGACCATGAACGCCGCGGCGGCGAGTGCCCCAGTTGCAACAAGACTGAGCGAGCCCGCCAGACCGTCGACTCCGTCGACCATGTTGATTGCGTTGATGACGCTCAGCACTGCGAAGACCGAGAAAGGTACAGCCAGCCAAAGCAGCGCAGGATCCCAGCCCGGGGCCAGATCGCCGAGATGAGGAAGGGCGAGATCAGAGAGGACCACCACCCCGGTGGCCACGAAGGCCTGAATGTAGAATTTCAGCGACGCGGACAGAGGATGACGATCGTCCAGAACACCGAGCACGACAAGCGCCCCGAGCGCGAGCGCCCAGGCAGGATGCGGACGTGCGCCTGGGACCATCAGCCACACCACCGCAAGACCCGCAACCAGAGCCAGGCCTCCGACAAGCGGTGTGGGTGCAGCGTGGCGCTTGCGCCCGCCCGGCCGATCCATCAACCCAAGAACGGGTGCCAAGCGCCGGAGAACCAGGCAACTCAAGACGGCCACAACGAATGCAAGTGACGACGCACTCAACCCATTTTCAAAAAGCGACATCGCACGAGGCCCTGTGGATGGAAGACGGCGCCATTCAGGTTAGAAACAGTCAGGATTGACGCAAAGCAACATCTTACCGAAAGTTTCGTTCGAAGGGCAGATTGCCAGACTCAGCCAGGCAACATTTTGTATCAGAGAAAATACCTGAAAGTCACGATCTGTGTTTGATCGACTGAACGCACCCGTGCGGCCGGTCGCCCGCCCGACGAAGGTCGAGCGTACCATTCAGACCATTGACCTTGATCGAGGCCAGATCAGCCCAATGAGAACAAACTCACACTTATCTGGATCTTTGAGTACAGGACACACGCGCAGCGCCGCACCATCAGCCCGCGACGGGTAGCGATTCATCATGAACATCCTCTTTGTTCACCAGAACTTCCCCGGTCAGTACCGACATCTGGCTCCTGCGCTTGCAGCCCAGCCGGAGCATCGTGTCCGAGCACTCCGGATCGGCGACATGGGACAACGCTGGCAAGGCATTGAAATTATCAGTTACGCGATCCGCCCCGAATCCGTCAGTACCGGCGGTCACCCTTGGCTACAGGATATGCAAACCAAGCTGGTTCGCGCCGAGGCTGCTGGGGCCGCGGCGACGCAGATGCGTAATGACGGATTCAATCCGGACGTCATTATTGCGCACCCTGGCTGGGGGGAAACGCTCCTGCTCCCGGAGGTGTGGCCGCAGGCTCGGATTGGACTTTTTTGCGAGTTCTATTACCGAGCGGATGGCGCCGACGTCGGATTCGATCCGGAATTCCCGCGACCGACAGACGGGCTCGCTGACGCGGGGCGACTGAAGGCAAAAAATCTCAACCACCTGCTGTCCTTTGAGGATGCGACCGGGGGGATCTCGCCGACCCGTTGGCAGCGCAGTCTTTATCCCGCCCGAATGCAGACCCGGATTGATGTCGTCCACGACGGTATCGATACTGCGGCGCTCCGCGCGAATCCAGACGTAACGATGACGCTGAACAAAGGTCTGAAGCTGACCCGCGACGATGAAGTGATCACATTCGTCAACCGCAACCTTGAGCCCTATCGGGGCTATCACATCTTCATGAGGGCCCTGCCCGAGCTGCTTCGGCGGCGCCCCAAGGCTCGCGTCATCCTGGTCGGTGGGGACGGCGTGAGCTACGGCGCGGCCCCATCAGGCGGGGATCGGACAGGAAAGAGCTGGCGGCAGATTTTCCTCGACGAAGTCAAGGACCAACTGGACATGAGCCGGGTCCATTTCGTTGGACGGATCAACTACCCGGACTTTGTACAGCTGCTCCAACTGAGCCGGGTCCATGTCTATCTGACCTACCCGTTCGTGCTGAGCTGGAGCCTGATGGAGGCGATGAGTATCGGCTGCGCGATCGTGGCCAGCGACACGCCCCCAGTACGTGAAGTCATCGATGACCGTGAACACGGGCTGCTCGTGGACTTTTTTGACCAGACGGGGCTGGTCGACCGATGCTGCGAGTTGCTGGATGACCACCCCCTGGCCGCACGGCTCGGTGCCGCCGCCAGAGAGCGCATCGTGAATCGCTACGACCTGAAGACGCGCTGCCTGCCGCAGCAACTGGAGTGGGTCACGAAAATTGCGGGGTGAACATCGCGACAACGGCACCCTCTCGGGTGCCGTTGTCGGTTGGGGTGGTGCAGACGCCCCCCCTGCAGGGCCGGTCAAATGAGCGCCTGATACACGGGGCCCACTTCGGTCAAAAGCGTTTGAATCGAGTCGAAGGCATGGGCCTGCAGGAACGCAGATGCCGTGTCGCTCCCCCGATCGATCGCCGCGTTGACCGATTCAGAATCGGCCAGTGCCACCCGCAAGGACCCGAGCACATCTTCACGACGTCCCTGATAGTCGAGCGACGGGAGGGCATTCGGACTTGCACCCGGGGTCAGGCCAATGATCATGACCTCGTTATCGGCATTCGGACCGAACTCGATCGGCAGATCCCCCGAAACCGCCGAGCCCGCGAAGAAACCGGCAGGCATGGAGGTACCGGTTGCATCGGGGCGAAGGAGACTCAGATCGATACCGTCTCCGTCGGTCAGATCGGCGATGAACGCATTGAGCTTGAAGGGCCTGGCCTCGTCCGCCGGACGAAGTACACCCTCATCATCGCTTCCGTCATCGAAATTGGCAATCCGGAACAGATCGTTCCCAGAGCCCCCCAGCATCCTGACCAGCGAGCCATCTCCGCCTGCCACCATCAGCAAGTCGTCTCCGGAGCCCCCCGCAAGCAGGTCCGCCCGTTCGATACCGGAGCCCGTACCCGGCACTCCGCCCCCGTCCGCGAACAGCCGATCGTCACCGGAACCCCCTCGAAGGATGTCCCAGCCGTCCCCGCCGTCAAGCCAGTCGTCACCCGTACCGCCAACCAGATCGTCGTCTCCGCCTGAACCGATCAAGGTATCACTGCCGCCGAGGCCATCGACGTAGTTTCGACCGTCATTCCCCACGATGATGTTGGCCGCCGAGTTGCCGATCACATCCGCATCACGCGTACCGCCCAGGACGAGATCGAACACCGAGACCGAACCGCCGACAGGCGCCTCAGCCAGGCGGAACAGGATGGGGCTGCCGTAGCCTTCGAGGACGATCTCGAGATCGTCCTTGGTGACGAGGATCTCTGGAGCCGCCGGGGAGTAATCCGCCAGAACGATGATGCGATCGCCCACTTGCGCTGCATTGATCGCTTCAGGCAGGGTGGTATGCGTGCCCCAGCTTCCGACAATCAATTCGTCCACGAGACTGAGCGGGGCCACAGCGCCCGACACATCGTTTCCAAACTGGATTTTCTCGGCCTGGATGACGGTGATGCCATCCGGATTGCTGACTGAGGCCACGACAAAGACGGGCCCACCGGGCTCGTAGCCAAACTGAGCGCCAGTGAAGCCCTGCAACATTGCACGCTGCTCGGCACTCGCCAGGCTAACCGTGTAGTCGGACGCACTGCCCGCGAAGACGGCTACATCGACGCCCTGCCCCCCGATGAACAAGTCGCCAGCCGCCAGATCGGTCGCCGTATCGTTTCCGGCACCGCCAAAGAGCGAATCATCACCCGAACCGCCTGAAAGCGTATCGTTGCCATCAAAACCGAACAGCTCGTCGTCGCCGCCAAGCCCCGACAACGAGTTGTTACCGGTGTCGCCGCTGAGCGAATCGTCGTCTTCGGTGGCAAGGTTGGAGCCCTGCCCACCGCCCGAGCCGCCTCCCGGCAGGACGCCGATCGTCTGGCTCGCTGCAAGGGCCTGGATGCCGGACGCCGTGTACGGCGCGCCATCAAAGGGGGTCGCACTGAGTACGTCCGGCACAATCTCGCCCTGCAAAACGGACTGGAGTCGAACGACCTGCTCAAGCCCTGTGAGGCCCGAGCTTGGATCGACTGAGTCAATGGCTGCGTTGACCTGGCTCAGGGCATCGACAATCGCCTGGAACTCGGTCGGCGAAGGCTGAGCGAATGTGGAACCCACGCTCGCGGCCGTCAGGATCGCGCCCAGCGTCGCGGTGTTCGCGAGATCCAGGGTGCCGTTAGCGTCCAGCGCCATGAGGATACGTCCGCTGGCACCGACGGCGAGCCCCTGGACCACTGCAGGATCAGGCCCAAGCAGTACATCTCCGTCGTACAGGGCCATCGCCACCTCGATCACGTTGGCCACCTGCGCAGCGTACTGCTGCGCTGCAAACGCGGCCGCATTGGTTGCCGCCTGACCGAACACATCCTGGGTGAGCAAGGCTGCCGAAATACCCGTGACTGCAGAGATATCTTCGAGCGCCAGCGCTCTGGTCATCGTTGATTCGTAGACGGGCGAGCCCACTGTGGTGGTCGCCCCCAAGTACGCAGCCAGCATGGTCGTCAGCGGAGTGATCGTTGTGTAGCCCTGGGGCGCCATATAGCCCCCGATCAGCGTCTTGCCCGTTGCCGTATCCGTCCCGAGGAAGGTCCGGATCATGCCTTGCCCTGCGGGGAGCGTGAACGAACCATCAGCCATAGAACTGACGGAGGGTTCGTCCGGGTCATGGATACCGTCGTTATCAAAGTCAATAAAGACCGTGGCGCCCGACACGTAACCGTCGACCACCTTGCCCTGGATGGGGCTTGTGCCGCCGGTTCCACCCCCCGAGGTGAAGGTGCTCAGCAAGAATTCCTCGAAGGGAATCGCCGCGCCCGTGCTGAGCTGAAGCGCCTGGGTCGTCGACGGTTGATAACCGATCCGAATGAGGTCGTTTGCGTCGAGCGTCACATCCGACAGTGTGATGAGTAGTTCGTCCGCATAGGCTGGATGCCGACTGACGCTGATGGCGTTGCTCGCGACGGGCGCAAAATCGTAGAGCATATCGGAACCGTTCGAATCGATCGCGACGGTGAACAAGCCGCTCAGACCCGAAAAGTTGGTCGTCGCAATGTTCTCGGCAAACATGATCGAGATCGTATTCCCGCCCGTGATTGCCTCAGCCTCCAGGAAGGGGACGGGCATTTCAGCATTCACCGAATTCGGGCTGAAAGGAATCGTCAGGTTGGCCACGCTCCAGGGCACGCCCGCCGAGCTCTCGATGGTCACACTGGAGCTCAATGCCGGCGGCGTCGCGTTGACGGCCACATCCGCTGCATTCAACCCCGCCACCTTGATCCCCTGCAGGTCAGACGCCGAATCCAACGCTGCAATAGGATTGGGAGTTCTCCAGCCCCATCCACTGGACGTGGCATCGGCCGGGCGGGTAAACACGGCATAGCTGATATCAGTCGTGTTCGGCGTGTACTTGCCGTCCTCGTCAGCCCCCGTACCGTCCCGCCAGATGCGAACGTACTCGTATTCCTGCGGCGCATTGCCATAGAACACCAAACCCGGGCCCGACGCGCCGCTTGCGGTCATCACGCTTTGCAGCGCCGCACCGACGTTCACCGTGTTACCGTGCGCATACGGTGTGCCGTTATCGTGCTTCCCCGTGCCATCCCAGGCCCGGAGCTGCAGGGCGGGCTCGCCCACCATCCCCTCGACGTCAGGAACAAAGCGCACCGGCGTGTTGGCGTCCAGCAGCAGCGCTGCGGTCTCCGAAACGTTCGAGATCAGCGTCCAGCCCGTGACCCCATTCATGTTGCTCTGCTGCGGCATGGCCTCGAGGTTGCCCCAGTAGTACCACTTGCCCGCTCCGGTGGCACCAACAACGGCCACATCGAACCCACCGTTCGGACTGAGGTCCAGATAACCGCTATCCGTATCACCGTCCCGAACCGCCCAGGACCCGGTGCGCCAACCCACACGAGCGATTCCGCTGCCGACAATGTCCCAATGACCAGCGACCCAGGTCGAGGCCAGGGCGTTGAAGCCCGCATGGCTGGCACTGGGCCCGTTGATGAACGGCGCATCGTTCAAGGACACGAACTCGAGCGTGCGGGAATCCCAGCCGATTTCATTGCCTTGAGGGTCGTGGATCGAAACCGCAATCTCGCGTTGCCCGGCCTGGTCGTCCCAAGCCTGGGAGGACATCAATGACGGCGATAGCGAGGTCGAGAACACCAGAGCGGCGGCGAGCAGATCAAGGTGCTCAGGCGTCGCCTCGGCATTCAACTTGATCTTGAGCGGCTGGCCCTCGGCGCCTTTGCCATCGACCAGGAACTGCCCGATCACAAACGCGCCGTCCGTGGGTGTGGCGATAAACGAACCGGTGTAGGGAGCGTATCGAGCGCCCGGCAGGAAACTGACGACGCCCGTCGTGGTGTCCACCGAAAAGAGGTTCGAATTGCCGAGCATCAGGCGATCGCCGACTTTCTCTCCGTCGACGATATCGGCTCGCAACTCGAACCCATTCAGCGCGCCCGGTTGCGCGAGCGCCGCCGGCAAGGTGACCGCGACCTGATCGGTCAGCGGTTGGCTGGACGTCCCCTGGACGTACACCAGCGGGTTGCCGTGGCCATCCGAATCCGAAAATGCGATACCCCGCCCTGCGCTTGTACTGAACGGATTGCGGCTGACGCGATCTTCGTCGTACACCCGGATACCGCGGGAATCCAGACCGTCCGCTCGATTGAACGAGAGCGCATCGACGAAGTCGAAGGACTTGCCATCGATCGCCGCGCCCTGCGAGTCAAGACCAATGACCCGAACGCCGGCCACGGTCGGGCGGGCTGTTTGATTGTCCCCGATCGAGATGCCCGCACGAGTGATCGAGGCCACCGCCTGGTCAAACAGGTCATCGGCAATGAAACCGCTCACGGAATCGGGCGAAAAATTGAATACCGGCCCCGGCACTGGGAGACCCATGGAGTCTTCGCTCGCGCTCCAAAGCGCCTGAAACTTGAGTGACGCAACGCCCGAATCGGCAGCGGGCTTGATGAAGACGCCGTCCGGTGAGCTGTCCTCGTTAAGGTCGAGCCAGGCTGGAACCTCAGGTTCGGTGACGGAGCCGCCGCCCCCGCCTGTGACCACCGCGTTCAAAAACTTCACGTCATCAAACCAGTAGGTCTGTCCTGCAGCCGGTGCAAGGAAGTCGAAAAATACGCTCGCCTTGTTGAATCGCGTGT
>JBDLRB010000143.1:0-16476 GCA_039800205.1 Pseudomonadota bacterium
AAGGCTGCGCCGTTCGAGATCATCATCATCGGTGGCGCTGCAATCGGCGCCTCATTGATGTCGAATAGTTTCCCGGTCTTCAAGGCGGCGATGGGCGGCATTGGCAAGTGCGTGTCCGGCCCCAAGTGGAAACAGGAAGATTTTCTGAATCTGATCGTACTGGTGGGCAAGCTCCTTGCCGTCATGAAAAAGGAAGGCGTTGTCGCCCTGGAGGCACACGTCGAAAATCCCGATTCGAGCCCGATCTTCGGCGAATTCCCCAAGCTCGCCAAGGACCATTCGATCGTTCAGCTGATCTGTGATCCCCTGCGGCTGGCGGTGATCTCGCAAGGCAACCTGGATGCGGATGCCGTCGAGGACATCATGAAAACCGCCATCAAGACCCATCACCACGAAGCGATGCTGGCGCCGGCGGCCTTGACCTCGATCGCGGGGGCGATGCCCGCGCTGGGGATCGTGGCCTGCGTGCTGGGGGTGATCAAGACCATGGGCGCCATCGACCAGCCACCGGCCGTCCTGGGCGCGCTGATTGGCGCGGCGCTGGTGGGCACGATGCTGGGGGTGTTCATGGCCTACGGCCTGTTCGAGCCGTTCGCGACGCGCCTGACCCAGATCCTCAACGAAGAGGGTCAGGTCTATCAGGTCATCATGAACATGATCGTCGCCAACATCAAGGGGCATCCTCAACCGGTCGTCATCGAGTCCGCGCGCGCCTGTATCAGCCATCATAACCAGCCCAGCTTCTCCGAGGTCTTCGACAGCTTGAGGGGCGGCTGACCATGTCATCCGGAACGGGGGACGGGGTGCGCTGATGGCCGAGACGCAACAGCCCGCGGAGGCGCCTCAGCAGGGTGCGGCCGAAGCCCAGGCCGCCGAGGCCCCTGCGGCGGCCGAACGGCCGATCATCCGCAAGATCATCGTCGAAGACGGACACGGCGGCGCCCACGGGGGGGCCTGGAAGATTGCACTCGCGGACATGATGACCGCGCTGATGGCCTTCTTTTTGCTGATGTGGTTGTTGGGTGCGGCCAACACCGATCAGCGAAAGAGCATTGCCGACTATTTCCGACCGACCTCACACAGTCAGATCAAGTTCGGCGAATTGGCGGGCTCGGATGGGCTGCTGGGCGGACGTTCAATCACCGACCCTGATGGCTTCCCGTTCACGGCCAAGCAGACCGCCATGCTCGAGCGCTTGACGCCACGCGCCAAGGGAGGGCCCAGCACCGATCAGGGCGACAATGAGCAGGAGGCGAACGCCCAGGGCCCCCAGGACGACGCGCCGACCAATGACCCCTCGCGCGGGCCCAAGAAGGTCGAGGACGATTTCAATTTCGAGAAGCTCCAGGAGGAGCTGAAGGAGAAGCTCTCGGAGAACCCCGACATCGCCAAGCTGAAGGAGCAGGTCATGATCAGCCGCGAGCCCGACGGACTGAGAATCGAGATCATCGATCAGGCGGATTTTTCCATGTTTCGTCTGGGGACCGCTGAGCTGGACCCCAGGGCGGCCCAACTGCTTCGGGAAGTCGCCCAGGCCGTTCGGGATCTGCCCAACAAGATCGCTGTCCGAGGCCATACCGATAGCCTGGGGTTTGCGGCCAGCAGCGGACGGAATAACTGGACCTTGTCAACGGAACGCGCAGATGCGACCAGACGTCTGATGGTGGCCAATGGCGTTCCGGAGAGTCGGTTTGCCCGGCTCGAGGGCGTCGCCGATACCGACCCCTTCATTCCCGATAATCCGGCGGACCCCCGCAACCGCCGAGTCAGCATTACCCTCCTCAACCAGGCTCCGCCGCGCTGATCCGTCCGATTGACGGGAGATTCCATGAAGGGTGTGTCGTTTCGAGTGTGGCTTGCACTGCTCGCCTTGCCGTGGATCGCAGGATGCTTCGATCTTGACCAGTCCATCGTCATCGAGCCGCAGCGCATGGTCTACACCGCCGAATTGCGTGCGGACCCCCGGCTCACGGCGATGAGCCGGCTGAACCAATCGGGCGGCAACGCCCGAAGTCTCTGCGACGGGATCAAAGCGCCCCCCGAGGCGCGGGCACGCGGGCTCGAGATCCAGGTGACGGAACGGACCGCGGACGGCCAGACGGTCTGTCAGATTCGCATGTCGGGGCCGATCGATCTGTTCATCGCAGCGATGGACCGAGAGGTGCAATCCGGCTTTGGCAAACTTTCAGTGCAACGCGTCGATGCCGGTACGCTCCGGATCGACAATATTTTCGAGCCCCAGTCGGGCGCTTCAGCCGGTCGCGGGGTCGACGGGGCGCTCGCCGAAAGTCTCTTCGCAGGCAGAATGCTGCGCTGGAGCATTCGCGCGCCCCGAATCCTGGAATCGAACGGCACGATCTCAGGCGATGGCCGCAGCGTCGAATGGACGGTCCCCGTGGCCAGCGCGATGAAAGAGCGCCAGCAGTTCAGTGCCACGCTTCGCATCGAACTGACAACCATCGAGCGGATCCGGCTCTGGTTTATCGACCAGTGGCGCGCCCTACGGAAGGTGCTGCGCGAGTTGCTGGCGGATTGAGCCGAGCGGCTCGCCCCCATTCAAGGCGCGGGCGGATCGGGGAGACTGGTGCCGGCTACCTGACTCGAACAGGTGACCTACCGCTTACAAGGCGGTTGCTCTACCAACTGAGCTAAGCCGGCAATAAACGATCGCAAGACCTCATCACTTGATGCGCTTGAGATGCCCTCGGGAGGCCTTTCCGGGTCCTGCGGGGTGAGTGGGATCGGGCGAGGGAGGCGGCTCGGTGCGTGCAGACTTGTCCGCCGACCCAGAGCCCTCAGCCAAGCCAATCGAACGGACCCCCGGATCGGTCGAAGGAGCCGAAGCAGGCACGGGCTCCGAGCCCGCTTCGGCCGGCCCCTTGCTCGATGGAGCACTGTTCGCGGGGGTCGGTCCGCCCGCCTCGGCCGCTGCCGGACTCGTCTTTCGGCGTCTGGGCGCACGCGCCGGCTTGCGGGGCGCAGGGGCCACGGGCTCGGTTGAGGTCTCGCCCGCGGGCGCGACGGGCGATGCGTCACCCGCAGGCGGGTCAGCGGCGTGCACGGCCGCACGCGTTAGGTCCGGACGCGTAGCCTTGCCCGGCGGATCGCTGCGGGCCGGGGTCGGGACCAGGCGAGGCTTGGCCGGCGCCCGTTCAGCGCGCACCGCCTCGGGCAGCGTCGGGATGGATGAATCAGCCACTGGGGCCCGGGCGACATCAAATGCCATGCCGTGCCCGGTTTCCTGGGCGTAAATGGCCGAAACGTTCTCGATCGGAATCGAGACCGCCCGTACCGTACCGCTGAAACGGGCCTCGAACTCGATCAACTCGTTACCGATACGCAGGCGGTTGGTGGCCTGCGCCGAGACATTGAGCACGATTTCGCCATTACGGACGAACTCTCGTGGCACCTGGGTCTGGGCGTCAACCACGACCGCAATGTAGGGCCGATAGCCACTGTCCTCGCACCAGGCGTGGATGGCACGGATCAGGTACGGCTTCGTCGACAGATCAGCCATCGCAGATCATCCGGAGGCGCCTCAGCGCCGCATGACCTTTTCAGACGGCGTGAGGGCCTCGATATACGCCGGACGGGAGAAGATCCGTTCGGCATACCGAAGCAAGGGCGCCGCGGTCTTGGGCATCTCGATCCCGTAGTGATCAAGCCGCCAGAGCAAGGGCGCAATCGCCACATCGAGCATGGTGAAGTCCTCGCCCAGCATATGCTTGTTCTTGATGAAAATGGGCGTGAGCTGGGTCAGGCGGTCGCGGATCTGCTGGCGGGCCTTGTCCTGAAGCTTGGGCGCGTCCTTGGCGAGTTCGCGACGCTCGAGCGTCTGAACGTGCACGAACAGTTCGCGCTCGAAATTGAACAGGAACAAACGCGCGCGGGCACGCGCCACCGGATCGGCGGGCATCAACTGCGGATGCGGAAACCGCTCGTCGATGTACTCGTTGATGATGTTGGATTCGTAGAGGATCAGATCGCGTTCGACCAGGATAGGCACCTGACCGTAGGGATTCATGATCGAGATATCTTCGGGCTTGTTGTAGAGATCGACATCCCGGATCTCGAAATCCATGCCTTTCTCAAACAGGACAAACCGGCACCGCTGCGAAAACGGGCAGGTCGTGCCGGAATAGAGGACCATCATCGGGAGGGCTCTCCTGTGGGTGGGGCCAGGTCAGCGCAACAAGAGACTGTAGCGGGAAAGCAGGGCTCCCGCTACGTCTGGAGGCAAGGCGACAGGGATTATTTGATGTCTTTCCAGAATACCCGGTTGAGATTCCAGGCAAATATCGTGAAGACCGAAAGGAACAACAACACCCACACCCCCAGACGGGTGCGGGTCGCCGCAGACGGATCCGACATGTAGGTCATGAACGCCACCAGATCAGCGATGTCAGCGTCGTAGCGCATCGGCGACACTTGACCGCCCTCGGCGGAGGTGAACCGATAGGTTTTTCCGGCCGGCGGCACCCCGTCTGTGATCTTCTCGTCGGTCTTGGTACGCTGTCCATTGGCATCGACATTGATGACGGTCTTGACCATGGAGGTCGCACCGGTCTTTTCGTCCTTGTGCTTATGGATGTCCTCGATCTTGAGCGATCGTTGACCCTGCAGCTCCCACAGCACGTGGGGCATGCCGACATTCTCGAAGAGGGCATTGTTCCAGCCCGTGGGACGCTCCGCATCGCGGTAGTACGCACGCAGGTAAGTGTAGATCCAGTCAGAGCCGGAACCCGCTCCCGACGAGCGTGAGCGTGCCGTGAGGGACAGGTCGGGCGGCAGAGCGCCAAACCAGGCCTTTGCATCGGATGCGCGCAAGGCCACGGTCATGGGTTCTCCGACCTTGTCGGCCGTGAACATCAGGTGACGCTTGATCTGATCGTCCGTCAGCCCGATGTCCCTCAGGCGGTTGTAGCGCATCGCCGAAGCGCCGTGGCAGCTCAGACAATAATTGACGAACAGCTTCGCACCATTCTGGAGCGCCGTCTGGTCGCTCAGTTTGGCCGTGGGGAACCGGTCGAGCGGGTAGCTTGCGCCGCCTGCGGCGTAGGCACTGCCCACCAGGCAGGCTGCGAGAACTGCGAGCACGCGGCTCAGAAACTTGGACATGGTGATCACTCCTGCCTTCAATGCGCCGCGAACACCACGCGGTCCGGAACCTTCTTGAATTCGCCCATCGCACTCCACCACGGCATCAACATGAAGAAGGCGAAATAGAGCAGGGTGCCAATCTTGGCGATCAGGTTGAGGATCTCCTCCGGCGGCTTGACGCCCAGATATCCCAGGACCACGAACACCACGACAAACAGGCCATAGACCCACTTGTGCCAGGACGGTCGGTACCGGATCGAACGGACCGGGCTGTTATCAATCCAAGGCAAGGCGAAGAGGATCATCACAGCCGCACCCATGGCGACCACGCCCCAGAATTTCGCCTCGACCAGGTTGAAACCCGCGATCAGCGCGGCTACCGCCAGAAGGGTGATCAGCTTGATGGTGGCGTTGCGGGCCGAGACGACCACCAGAAGCGCATAGGCGATCAGGAAGGGCGTCATCCAGTAGGCGAGGAAGTCATCCGTGACGGCCCGCAGGACCGAGTAGTACGGCGTGAAGTACCAGACGGGTGCGATGTGCGGCGGCGTGACCAGCGGATCGGCCGGGATGAAATTGTTGTACTCCAGGAAATAGCCGCCAAACTCGGGCGCAAAGAACACAATCGCCGAGAAGGCAATCAGGAAGACGGCGACGCCGAGGATGTCGTGCACGGTGTAGTACGGATGGAACGGAATGCCATCGAGCGGCTTACCCGATGCGTCCTTGTTCGCCTTGATATCGACACCGTCCGGATTGTTGGAACCGACCTCATGCAGCGCAACGATGTGCGCGGCCACCAGACCCAGCAGCACCAGGGGAATCGCAATGACGTGAAACGCGAAGAAACGGTTGAGCGTCGCATCACCGACCACGAAATCACCCCGAATCCAGATCGACAGTTCGGGTCCGATGAACGGGATTGCGGAGAAGAGGTTCACGATGACCTGGGCGCCCCAGTAGGACATCTGTCCCCAGGGAAGCAGGTAGCCGAAGAACGCCTCCGCCATCAGGCAGAGGAAGATCAGGCAGCCGAAAATCCAGATGAGCTCACGGGGCTTGCGGTATGAACCGTAGATGAGACCGCGAAACATGTGGAGATAAACGACGACGAAGAAGGCGGAGGCGCCCGTCGAGTGCAGGTAGCGCACCAGCCAGCCCCAGGGCACATCACGCATGATGTACTCAATCGATGCGAAGGCCACCGGGATGCCCGCCGCGTTGAGGGACGCATCAGGCTTGTAGTGCATGACCAGGAAGATGCCCGTGACGATCTGGATGACGAGCACCAGCATAGCCAGCGAACCGAAGAAGTACCAGAAGTTGAAATTCTTGGGCGCGTAGTACTCGGACAGGTGCGCTTTCCAGGTCGCGGTCAGGGGGAACCGCTGGTCGACCCAGCCGAGAAGGCCGGTGGTCTCGATCTGTTTCTGCTGCGCCATCGCGCTACTCCTAGCGAAAATGCAGGACGGTTGGGTAGGGATCGTTCAAGGCTCTAGGTGCCGGGCCGGGGGCCTCAGCCGGCCGTCAAGCCTTGTCTTCACCAATCAGGATGCGGGTATCCGACAAGTACATGTGGGGCGGCACCTCGAGGTTGTCGGGCGCGGGCTTGTTCTTGAACACTCGACCCGCCAGATCGAAGGTGGAGCCATGACACGGGCAGAGGAAACCGCCCGCCCAGTCATCCGGGAGAGACGGCTGCGGACCGGACTGGAACTTGTCGCTGGGCGAGCACCCGAGGTGCGAACAGATCCCCACGACCACCAGATACTCGGGCTTGATCGAGCGGTGGACGTTCTTCGCGTAATCCGGGGTGGGATAGGCCGTGCGGAGCGAACCGGGATCGGCTACTACGGCTTCGGTCGCCTTGAGCGACTGGAGCATCTCGGGCGTGCGACGCAACACCCAGACGGGCTTGCCGCGCCACTCGATCCGCTTGAGTTCGCCCGGCTGCATCGCCGAAACGTCGACCTCGACCGGCGCGCCGGCCGCCTTGGCCTTTTCAGACGGCGCAAACGTGGAGACGAAGGGCACGACCACCGCAGCACCTCCCACGGCGCCCACAGCGGCGGTCAGTCCGATCGCAGTGCGTCGGGAGGAGTCGGCGGGCTTGGCTGAATCGCTCATGGCAGTCCTGCTGTCCTTTGCGTTGAGACTTTTGTTCTTTCACACATGTGAACTCTGCATTTTAACCGATTGGGCCGCCACGCCAGAAGTGTCTGTCTCCGACGCGCGGCAACCACACCCGCCGGGCGGGTTTCCCGGGGATGGGCAAGCCCTGCTTGACCGTCCATCGAAAGTTCACGTATACAGTAGGCACTTCATTCAAAAGCGCCTGAAAACGGTGGAATCGCACGATGATTCGCGTCCGCAGCTGGCCAGAATTTCTCTCTGTTGTTTCGGGCTTTGATCAGTGGGCGTTTCGGGGACAGGCCCGCGCAGATCAGACCCTGCTCCCGACGCTCGCTCGCCGGCTGAGCGCCTATTGCCCGGACCGCACGCTCTGGCCGCTTCGAGAGCGTCGGGCGATGCGCATCTTTCGCCGCAAGGCGCACGTGTACATCCGCGACGGGGCCGTGCTGTCAGACGACCTGCGCTTGCTTGCGATGATGCAGCATCATGGTGGAGCAACCCGCCTTCTGGACTTTACGAAGTCCCCATTCGTCGCGGCGTTTTTCGCGCTGGAGAGCAGCGTCGGGGATTCGGCCGTCTATGCGCTCAATACGCCCTCGCTCTGGCGGCAGGCGCCGCGATTCGATGACCGGCTGACCCGGGATGCGATCGACCCGCGTGTACCCGGCCATTTCGACCGTTATTTCGTGGATAACCGTCACCCGCTCGTATGGTTCGGTGAGCCCACCGAAATGGATCAGCGTCTGATTGCGCAATCGGGGCTGTTCGTCGTCCCCGGCATCCTCGACCAACCGCTCGAGGAACTGCTTGCCGGGTATCAACGCGGCGGGGAGCCGCTCCTGGTGCGTATCGTGCTGGACCCGGCCCTCCGGCCCGCCGCGATGCGCGAGCTCTACCGGATGAACATCACCTACGCCACACTGTGGCCTGACCTCGACGGACTGGCCCGTTCGATCAACCAGGAACTCGAAGTCGTCTGGCAACCCTTGCTCGAAGAACCTCAACACACGAAGGAGATCCCACAATGATGATCACGCGACGGATGACTGCGGCCACACTGGCCGCCCTCACCTTGACGATCGGCGCGGCTGCGGTCGGGCTCCAGCCTGCGCAGGCCCAAGGCCCCGCAATGAAAGTGACCCTGTCCGGCGGCTCGGTCGGCGGAGCGTGGAGCGCGATCGGCACGGCGATCGGCGAAACGCTGCGTCGTGAGTATCCGGGGACCTCCTTTACCTATGAGCCGGGCCGCGAGGCGGGCAATCTTCTGCTGGTCTCGCAGGGCAAGGTACAACTGGGTATCGCCCACGCCCAGCTCGCCAAACAGGCGGCCGCTGGCGCGGAACCCTTCAAGCAAGCCCTCACCAACGTCCGCGCCATCGCGATGATCGACCCGGAAGCGGCGGTACAGATCTTCGCCCATCGCAATTCGGGGATCACCTCGATCGAGCAGATCCGTGATCGGAAGATGCCGGTTCGCGTTGCCCTCAACTCCAAGGGCACACTGATGGCCATCACCGGTGAAGAGGTCTTCGCGGCCTACGGCTTTTCGGTCAAGGACATCGAAAGCTGGGGCGGGCGGCTGACCTATGTGTCCTACAACAACGGCCTGGCATCGATGAAAAACGGTCAGATCGACCTGATCATCAACATGCTGGCTTTCCCGTCCGGGCAGGTCGTCAACGCCGCTCGTGATATCCCGATGCAGATGATCGGGCTCAACGACAAGGCGATCAACACGCTGAATGGCAAGCTGGGCACCCAGACCATCGACGTGCCGGCCAACACCTACGCGTTCTCGCCCGCCGCAGTGAAGACGGTGCGCGGCAGCGTGGTGGTGGTGGCCTCCACATCGATGAGCGATGCCGATGCCGAGCGCATCGTCTCGGCGATGCTCAAGCACTTCGACTTTCTGCAGAAGTCGCATGCGACGCTTGCCCGCCTGAGCCCCAGGAGTTTGACTGCGGTGGCCCCGCTTGCGCTACACCCCGGCGCCGAAAGCGCCTATCGGAAAGCGGGTCTCATCAAGTAATCGCAGGCCCTTGACTGAATCGACCGGGCGGGACCCGCCACGGGTCCGCCCCTTCCGGAATTCCAATGGCCATTCTTGAGGTGATCGGAGCGGGTCGCCCGCGCGAGCTCAGCCCGGCCGCACGGGCACTCAGCACGGGCATTTCGTTGTGCCTGGCTGTAACCTTCATCCTGGTTGCGGCTGGGGTCTATATCGACGAAGCGATCGGTCTGCACATCTTCCTCGGCGGTGTGCTGATGCTCGCCTTTTTGCACACCACCGGGAACGCCACCCGACCCTGCCGGGACTCGATCGGCGGCTGGTCGCTTGCCCTTCTGTCGGCGGCCTGCTGCGGCTACTTCCTGCTCATGCATGAGGTCCACGCGAATCGACTCCCCGTGATCGATCCGCTGACGCCGATGGATATGGGCGTGTCTTTGCTCCTGATCGCGCTGGTCCTGGAAGCGACCCGGCGCACGATCGGGCTTACGCTCGTCATTCTCGTCGGGCTGTTTCTCGTTTACGCGGCTTTGGGCGACCGGTTGTCGGGCTCGTTCGCCCACCGGGGCATGAGCCTGCCGGAGACGATCGATCAACTGGTCTTCACCAATAATGGTCTGTTCGGCCCCGCACTCGAGGTCGCCGCCTACCTCGTTTTCGTCTTCGTATTGTTTGGCGCGCTGCTCGACCGGTTCGGGGGCGCGGATTTCTTCCATGATCTGGCCAACGCCATCGTCGGCCGACAGGTCGGCGGACCCGCCAAGGTCGCCGTGCTGTCGTCCGGTCTCTATGGGTCGGTGTCTGGGTCACCGACAGCGGATGTGGTTACTACCGGTTCGTTCACGATCCCGCTGATGATTCGCACCGGGCTCGCACGCGTGCGCGCCGGCGCCATCGAGGCCGCCGCCTCGACCGGAGGATCGATCCTGCCGCCCGTCATGGGGTCGGCCGCGTTCCTGATGGCCGATTTCACTGGTATCCCCTACGGCAAGATTGCTGTGGCTGCCATCGTGCCGGCGCTGCTCTACTACGTCTGCGTCTTCCTGTCGGTCAGCCTGGAATCGCAGCGCTCGGGCGCCCGGCCCGACCCTTCGCAAGTCTTTCCGTCGCTGCGAACGGTGTTGCGACGCGACTGGATCTATCTGTTGCCGCTCGTCACGATTGCCTGGGGCGTGATCGCGCTCAATCGTCCGTCCTTTGCAGGCGCACTGGCCTGCGCGGCCCTGATCCCGGTGCTGCTGCTTCGGGTTCGCCCCGGGCGGGTGATCCCCGGCCGCCTGGCACACGGCCTGATCGACGGCATGCAGCGCATGGTGGTGGTCGGCGTAGCCTGTGCCGTCGCAGGCCTGGTCATCGGCACACTGTCCATGACCGATCTCAGCGGCAAGATCAGCTCGGCGATGTTCATGCTGGCCTCAGGCAGTTACGCCCTGACGATCGCGACGGCCATCCTCGTCATCGTCGTGCTGGGGATGGGCATGCCGGTTCCGGCCGTCTATGCGCTCTCGGCCGTGCTCGCGGCCCCGGCGCTGACCGCACTGGGCATCCCCACGCTTGCCGCGCATTTGCTGATCGTCTATTACGCGGCGGTATCAGCCATCACGCCACCGGTTGCGGTCGCCTCGTTTGCAGCCGCTTCGATCGCTTCGGCCAATCCTGTGGCGATCAGTTTTCTTGCCTGCCGGATCGCCGCGGTGGCCTTCGTGATTCCGATCATCTTCATCGCGCGGCCTGAGCTCCTCCTGATCGGGGGTGTCGTTGACATTGCAACGACCATCGTTGTTGTGACAACGGGTTGTCTGGCCATGACGATCGCTGCGGAAGGCTGGTTCAGAGGCTTGATCGCCCCCCTGCAGCGCGTCGCGCTCGGTGGCGTGAGTCTGGCGCTCTTTTCAACGAATCAGATGCTCAACCTGGCGGCCGCCGTGCTCTTCATCGGATGGGTCGTCTGGCGAATAAAAAGCCGTGCCAGCGGCCTCGGCCGTGCGTCCTGACCCCTCAGGACCGCAGCGCACTTTTTCTTTCATCACCCGGAGCTCTCCATGTACGACCGATTCCAGATCAATCGCCTGATCGACCTGTGGCTGGCCGAAGACATCGGCTACTGCGATCTGACCGCCCAGCTGATGCTCGATGCACAGGCTGCGGCGACGTTTCACATGAACGCGCGTGAACCGATGATCGTCGCCGGCATCGAGGTAGCCGAAATGATCATGCAGCGCTACGACCCCCGTCTTGAGGTTCGGACGCTGGTGCGCGATGGCGAACACGTCGAGCCGGGCACCCGCCTCCTCACGGTTCAGGGCAATGCCCGAAGCATCGTCACGACCGAGCGGACGGCGCTGAACATCCTTCAACGGATGTGCGGGATCGCGACGCTCACGGCCCGCTACGTCGACGAGATTCGTGGCACGCGCACGCGCTTGATTGACACCCGCAAGACCACCCCGGGATTGCGAATGCTCGAGAAGCACGCGGTCACCTGTGGCGGGGGCCTGAACCACCGCCTCGGACTGGACAACGGCGTGATGCTGAAGGACAACCATATTGCAATCGCGGGCAGCATTGCCCGAGCGGTCAAGCGGGTACGGGAACAGTTGCCCACCCTGACCTGCATCGAGGTGGAATGTGACCGCCTCGAGCAGGTCGCCGAGGCCGCAGAGTCGGGCGCAGATGTCATCATGCTGGACAACATGCCGGTCGCGACCATGCGGGAAGCGGTCGCCCTGGTTGCCGGACGCGCAAAGATCGAGGCCTCGGGCGGGATCCGCCTCGAGACGATCCGCGCCATCGCCGAAACGGGCGTCGATTATGTTTCAACCAGCAAGATCACCCAGGGCGCCGCGCCCGTGGATATTGGTCTGGACGAATGACCGTGACCCGGCCCCGCGGCACGCTCTTCCTGATCGTTGGTCCAAGCGGCGTCGGCAAGGACAGCCTGATCGACGGTTTGCGCGGACGGCTCGAGGCGGACCGCTTCGAGTTCGCCCGTCGCGTCATCACCCGGCCTGCCGACGCGGGTGGCGAAGCCCATGAGGCCTGCTCGACGGATCAGTTCCTGTCACGCGAGGCTGCAGGAGAATTCCTGATCACCTGGCGAGCGCATGGTCTGGCGTATGGGCTTCGTACATCGATTCGCGATTGCCTGGATCAGGGCCGGCATGTGATCGCGAACGGATCGCGATCGACCGCCGCCGAGCTGTCTCAGCGGGTTGAGGACCTCGTCGTCATCGAAATTACGGCCCCCCCTGAGGTGCTTGCCGAGCGCCTGGCCGGGCGGGCGCGCGAGACCCCCGAGCAGATCGCGAACCGGCTGAATCGAACCCCACCCCCGTATCCTCCGACCGTCCGGATCATCCGAATCGTCAACGACTCCCGGCTCGATATCGGCTGGCGTCGCCTGGAGGCCGGTATCCGGAGCCACGTCGGCAAGCGCGAGGGCAGGCAGATCGACATTGTGTCCAGAAAAATCAGCGGAGATCGACTCGATGTCAATGACATCGACCGGGCGCTGTCGCTGATCGTCGCGCGTTCAATGCCCGACACGGATCGGGACGCCTTCCTGATCGCCTGCGCAAACGATCTCGACCAGAATGAGTTGGTCCAGCTTGCCCGCTGGCGCGCTCGGCTGATGCCCCGCGTCAAATGGGATGCGCCCCGGGTGGTCGATAAGCACTCTCTGGGTGGTACGGCGGGCAGCCGGGTGACCATGGTGGTGATCCCGATCATCGCGGCACATGGGATGATCATTCCCAAGACCTCGTCGCGCGCGATCACGTCCGCTTCGGGAACCGCCGATGCCATGGCGGTCCTCGCGAATGTGGAGCTGAACCCGGCTGAACTGCGCCAGTGCGTGACGCGGGCCCGGGGCTGCATTGCATGGAACGGCCGGCTGAACCATTCCGCACTTGATGAAGCCATGCATGCGATCGAACGCCCGATGCGCCTGGACACGCGTCGATGGTCCGCGGCGTCAATCCTGTCGAAGAAATATTCAGCGGGCGCAACACATATCGTGATCGATATCCCGTATGCGCCCGAGGGTAAGGTCGCTGATCGCGAATCCGCCCAGGCGCTGGCCACCCTGTTCGAGTCGCTGGGACAGGCACTGGGTCTGACCGTGCGGGCTTTTCCGACCGACGGCAGCGCACCCATCGGCCGCGGCATCGGCCCCGCGCTTGAGGCCCGTGACGTCCTCGAGGTGCTGCGCGGCGATGCGTCGGCCCCGGGCGATCTTCGCGAGAAGTCGCTGTTTTTCGCGAGCCAGATCATCGCACTCGATCCGGCCATGGGTGGACAACTCGACCGCGCTGCGAGCCGGGCTCGAGCGCTGCTCGACAGCGGGGCAGCGCTCGCAGCCATGAACGCCATCATCGACGCGCAGGGCCGACGGCCATGGCCGGATGAATCCGATGTCAAATACATCGATGTCAACGCATCCACGGCGGGTCAGATCACCCGGGTTCGTGCACAGACCATCAGCCAGATCGCACGGACCGCCGGCGCGCCGGCGGATGTCCTGGCCGGCGTCGATCTGAACGCGCGACCGGGCGATCGGGTCGCACCAGGGACACGGCTTTTTCGAATCCAGGGCTGCGACCGGGAGGCCCTCAAGCGGGCGGCGGAGCTGGCCGCCCTCGACACGGGTTTCGATCTGTCTCCCGCTTGAGGGATCAGCGACCCGCGACCGGGCGGCGGCCGACCTTCAGACGGATCTCGATTTCACGACCTGCTCGCAGCAACCTGAAACGAGCCTCGGTGCCGGGCTCGAGGCGCGCAATCGCATCGAGCATCGTTGCCGTGTTGCCGATCGGACGCTCTTCAACCGCGACCAGGATGTCACCCCGCCGAATGCCCGCAAGATCCGCCGGGCCGCCACGAATCACAGCCACGATCAGGGGCGCGCGCACGCGGGGCAGGCCAAAGGCCGTGATCAGGTCTTCGGTCAGATCCACCGGCTCGACGCCGATGTAACCCCGCGTGACCGAGCCATCCCGAATCAGTTGGTCCAGGACCTGCCGGGCTGTCGAAACCGGAATGGCAAAACCGATGCCCAGCGAGCCGCCGCTGCGTGAATAAATGGCGGTATTGATGCCAATCAGTCGCCCGGCCGAGTCCACCAGCGCGCCGCCCGAATTGCCGGGGTTGATTGCCGCATCGGTCTGAATGAAATTCTCGAAGGTGTTGATGCCCAACTGGTTACGGCCCAGAGCGCTGACGATGCCTTGAGTCACGGTTTGGCCTACACCGAACGGATTACCAATGGCAAGCACGACATCACCGACTCGCACCGACTCCGAATCCCCCCATTCGATGGCCGGCAGGTCGCGGCCGGGAATCTGCAGGACGGCGAGATCGGTCTCGGGATCACTTCCCAGAATACGGGCGACCGCCCGGCTGCCATCGGCCAGCATCACTTCGAGCGCGCGCGCATCTTCGATCACATGATGGTTGGTCAGAATGACGCCATCGCGTGAAACGATGACGCCCGACCCCAGGCTCGTGGTCTGACGCTCAGGTGTGCGCTCACGAAAGGGCCGGCGCGTCGCTCCATCGCTCGATCGACTGGGGGCACGCGGGCGCTCCAGGCTGACACTGAAGATATTGACCACGGCCGGCATCGCGCGCTGCGCGCCCCGCGCATATGACAGAATCTCCGTGGTCTGCTGGCCCGGCGGGTGACGGCTGTCCACCGAAGAGACGCTCGCCCGCTCGACCGGCACCGGCCAGAGCCCGGTCAACCCCCCCGCGGGGCCCCAGGTCGACCACGCGAACAGGACGGCGATGACCACGGTCACCGTTTGAGCAAACACCAACCAGAGCTTCTTCAACATGGATGATTCGATGGGCAGGCCAGCGCACAAGCGCCCGACCGATCCGAAGGCGGTGGATGCCGCGACGCTCTCCGGGTGGTTCGACGCCCTGCTGACGCCCACCCGCTTCAAGGATTATTGTCCAAATGGACGGCAGGTGGAAGGTGATCGGCCGATTCGTCTCCTTGTTTCCGGTGTGACGGCCAGTCTCGCGCTGATCAATGCAGCGGCCGAGCGGGGCGCGGATGCGTTACTGGTTCACCACGGCTGGTTCTGGAAGGGGGAAAACCCCTGTCTGATCGGCCCTAAAGGCGCCCGCATCCGTGCGCTGGTTCGCCCGGGGATGCACCTGTTCGCCTACCACCTGCCGCTCGACCTCCATCCCGAAGTCGGCAACAACACGCAGTTGGGTCGCCAGCTGGGCTGGTCGGTCGATGGGCGAGGCGGCGAGAGCGATCTGGTCGTCTGGCACGATCTGGGCGGCCCCTGCGCCGTCGCGTCGCTTGCCAACCATCTGGAAGACCGTCTCGGACGGGCACCGTTCGTGGTTGGGCCGCTCGATCAGCCGATTCGCCGGATCGCATGGTGCACGGGTGCGGCCCAGGACCTGATCGAGGATGCGGCACGCTTGGGGGCACAGGCGTTCGTGAGCGGGGAAATTTCCGAACGTACGACCCATTTGGCGAGGGAGCTCGGGCTGAGCTACTTCGCCGCCGGGCACCACGCGACGGAACGCTATGGCGTTCAGGCCTTGGGCGAGCGGGCCGCCGCTGAGCTGGGCCTTGCGCATCAATTTTTCGACGACCCCAATCCGGTCTGACGTCCGGCGGGAACACACGCTTGCCGAGCCGCCAGATCGTCAGGGCGGGCCGCTCGCACCCGGGCGATCGGCCGCTGTCGAGGGAGTCTCGGAGACAGACGATGAACTCGACGCTGCGTCGTCCGCGGGTACCTCACGCGAGCGGCTGTAGGCCTTGAGGAAACCGGACAGGAAGATGCCGAGTTCGTAAAGAAGGATCAAGGGAATGGCCAGCATGAACTGGCTGAGAACATCGGGCGGCGTCAGGACCGCCGCAACGACAAAAGCGCCCACAACCACGTAGCGACGCGCCTGACGCAACTGCGTGGGCGTGACCATGCCCAGCTTGACGAGCAGCATCTGCACGACGGGTACTTCAAAGGTGAGGCCAAAGCCAAAGAAAATGGCGAGCGTGAAGTCCCAGTACTTCTGGAGATCCTGCATGACCTCCGCACCCGTACCCGCCGCGAACGAGAAGAAGAACTTGTAGGCCGCGGGCAGCACGAACAGGTACGCAAAACCGATACCGACCAGCAGGAAGAACACACTGGACAGGATGAGGGGCAGGGCGAAACGCTTTTCGTGCTCGTACAAGCCCGGGGCAACGAAGGCCCAGGCCTGGT
>JBDLRB010000144.1:0-8947 GCA_039800205.1 Pseudomonadota bacterium
CCATCAACTGCCTCAGGTCGCGCTCAGCCGCAGCCTGAATCGACATGTAGTGTTCGCCGCGATGGCTCATCTCCATGACCGATTGACCGGTTCCGTGCCAGTCGCGCAATTCCTCGGCCGCCTGCTGGAGCACTTCAGGCGGCAGCATGGCCGGTCCGGCACTGAAGTTGATGACCTGGGTCATGGCTGTCGATCCTTCAAGGAGTGTACGGAACGAGGAGGCCGCTCGAACTGGCGGTGGCGAGCAACTTGCCCGCCGCATCCAGCAGTCGGCCTTCCAGAAAGGCGACGCGTTTGCCCCGCCTCAGCACACGTGCTTCGGTCGTGACCGTACCCGGGCGGACGGCCTCGAGAAAGCTGACCTTGATCTCGAGGCTTGCAACGTTCAGTTCTCCGCCACTGTCGTGCACCACGGCACAGGCCATCGAGTGATCCAGCCAGGCGGTCACGAACCCGCCCTGGGCGGTCGTGCCGTTGCTGTGGCAAAACTCGGGACGCACCTGGTAATTGACGCGGACGCTGCGCGACTGCGGGTCGTGATCGAGTAATTCGATCAAACCAATGGCTCGGCAGAGCGGGCGATCGGGATGGACGATCAGGTAGGGCGGGCCCGACCGAGCGGGCAGATCAGGGGAGGTCATGGATGAATTCGCGGCGGCCGGTCAAACGGCAGATGTTAAACCGGCTGTGTTCCGGAATAAAAATCCCCGCGCCCTTTCGGGTGCGGGGATTCGAGGAGGCGTGCTTCCGGTGGGGGTGAAATACCCCCGCCGGAGAGGTCGGTCGACCGGGACAATTACATGTCCATGCCGCCCATTCCGCCCATGCCACCCATGCCGCCCGGCATGCCACCGGCCGCAGGCTTGTCGTCGGGCTGCTCAGCCACCATCGCGTCGGTGGTCAGCATCAGGCCCGCCACGGACGCGGCGTTTTGCAGCGCGGTACGGGTCACCTTGGTGGGATCGACCACGCCCATCTCGAGCATATCGCCGTAGGTGCCCGACGCAGCGTTGTAGCCGTGGTTGCCCTTGCCCTTGAGGACTTCGGCAACGACCACGCTGGCTTCTTCACCGCAGTTCGAGACGATCTGACGCAGCGGCTCTTCGACGGCGCGCATCACGATCTGCACACCGGCGTTCTGGTCGGCATTGTCACCATCGACCTTGATGGTGCTACGGGCACGCAGCAGCGCTACGCCACCGCCTGCAACGATGCCTTCCTCGACGGCGGCACGGGTTGCGTGCAGCGCGTCTTCGACGCGGGCTTTCTTTTCCTTCATTTCGACTTCGGTGGCTGCACCGACGCGGATCACCGCCACACCGCCGGCGAGCTTGGCGACACGTTCCTGCAGCTTTTCACGGTCGTAGTCGCTGGTGGCCTCGTCGATCTGCTGACGGATCGCCTTGACGCGGGCCTCGATGGTCTTGGAATCGCCCGCGCCATCGATGATGGTGGTGTTTTCCTTGCCCACTTCGACGCGCTTCGCGCGGCCCAGGTCCTGCAGGGTGGCCTTGTCGAGCGACATGCCGGTTTCTTCGGCAATCACCGTACCACCGGTCAGGATGGCCATATCCTCGAGCATGGCCTTGCGACGGTCACCAAAGCCCGGGGCCTTGACCGCAACGGTCTTCAAGATGCCGCGGATGTTGTTGACCACCAGGGTCGCGAGTGCCTCGCCTTCGACTTCTTCGGCGATGATCAGGAGCGGCCGGCCGGCCTTGGCCACCTGCTCGAGGACCGGCAGCAGGTCGCGGATGTTGCTGATCTTCTTGTCGTGCAGCAGCACGAACGGATCATCCATCACGGCGATCTGTTTGTCCGGATTGTTGATGAAGTAGGGCGACAGGTAGCCACGGTCGAACTGCATGCCCTCGACGACATCGAGTTCGTTGTTCAGCGACTTGCCGTCTTCGACGGTGATGACGCCTTCCTTGCCGACTTTCTCCATCGCCTGGGCGATGATGTTGCCGATTTCGGAGTCGCTGTTGGCGGAGATCGAGCCAACCTGAGCGATTTCCTTGTTGGTCGTGCAGGGCTTGCTGATCTTCCTCAGCTCTTCGGTCAGCGCGACAACAGCCTTGTCGATACCGCGCTTCAGGTCCATCGGGTTCATGCCGGCGGCAACGTATTTCATGCCTTCGCGGACGATTGCCTGGGCCAGCACGGTGGCCGTCGTGGTGCCATCACCCGCGGCGTCCGAAGTCTTGGAAGCGACTTCCTTGACCATCTGGGCGCCCATGTTCTCGAACTTGTCCTTCAGTTCGATTTCCTTGGCAACCGACACACCGTCCTTGGTGACGGTGGGGGCACCGAAGCTGCGCTCGAGGACCACATTACGGCCTTTGGGGCCGAGGGTGACCTTGACGGCGTTGGCGAGAACGTTGACCCCTGCGACCATCTTGTGGCGGGCGTCGTCGTGGAACAGAACAATCTTGGCTGCCATGTTCTGAGAACTCCTGAATAGCTAGATGTGTGAAATAAGAAAGGCAGTGAAGGGAACGATCCGGGGGATCACTCAACCACGGCCATGATGTCTTCCTCGCGCATCACGAGGAGTTCTTCGCCGTCGACCTTGACGGTCTGGCCGCTGTATTTGCCGAACAGGACCTTGTCGCCGACATTGACGCCGACGGGGCGGACTTTGCCGTCGTCGCCGATCTTGCCGTTTCCGACGGCAAGCACTTCACCCTGGTCGGGTTTTTCAGCGGCGGAATCGGGGATAACGATTCCCGAGGCGGTTTTGCGCTCATTGTCCAGACGCTTGATGATCACGCGATCATGCAGAGGACGGAGTTTCATGGAAACATGCTCCTAAAGACTTGAAAGACAAGCGGTTTTCAAATTTTGAACAGGCTTTTGACCTGCTCTTGAGGCGACAGGTGACCAGGAAGCAGGCCAGGCTGCTGCTAGCACTCGTCGACTGCGAGTGCTAATTATAGGGCCGGTTTTGCGCGTTTCAAGTCGAACGGGTCGGGTTCCCTGTCGCGTGCGGCCGATCTGGGTCAGGCGATTCGGGAATATCGCTCGATGCCGGTGTGCTGTTGAAGGTGGCGGTCGAAGCTCATGGCCACGGCCCGCACAAGCAATCGGCCCTCGGGCAAGACGGCGAGGCCGTCTGCGTCGATTCGGAGGACGCCCGCCTGGTGAAACTCCGCCAGCGCCGGTCGTGCGTCGTCAAAGACCGCGCTTCCCGCCGGTCCGAACTCTTGTTCAAGCGCCCTCCGGTCGAGGGTGAATTGGCACATCAGATTCTGAATGATGCGACGACGGATTCGATCATCCTCATCAAGCGCGATCCCACGCGTGACCGGCAGTTCGTCGCGCGACAGCGCCGACCGCCATCCGGAGAGCGTCTTGTCGTTCTGAGCGTAGACGCCGCCCACCGACGAAATGGCCGAAACACCCAGCCCGATCAGGTCGCCCTCCGCGTGCGAGCAATAGCCCTGAAAGTTGCGATGCAGTCGCCCTTCACGTTGAGCGATGGCCAGCTCATCGTGCTCGAGCGCAAAGTGGTCCAGGCCCAGATGGCGGTAGCCTGCGGCCTCGAAGGCACGCACTGCGCCTTCAAACATCGTTGCCTTGTCATCGGGCGACGGCAGCGCTCGCTCGTCGATCCGGCGCTGCGGCTTGAACATCTGCGGCAGGTGAGCGTAGTGATACAGCGCGACTCGGTCGGGCCGTAACTGCAAGGTTCGACGGATCGTCTCGGCAAAGCTGACCTCGGTCTGGCGCGGCAAGCCATAAATCAGATCGACGTTGACTGAGAGAAAGCGTGCGTCCCGCGCGGCTTGAATCAGCGCTTCGGTCATTTCAAAGGGCTGGATCCGGTTGACGGCCTCCTGAACAGCGGGATCGAAGTCCTGGACGCCGAGACTCACGCGGTTGAGGCCCATCGCGCGCAAACGGGTCATCCTCGCGGCGTCGACCGTACGGGGGTCGACCTCGATCGAATATTCACCATCCGGCGCAAATTCGAAAAGATCGTGCAGGTGTTCGAGCAGGCGGCCGAGCAAGTCGTCCGGCATGAAGGTGGGCGTGCCGCCGCCCAGGTGCAGATGGCGCACCGTTTGCCGCGCGCCCAGTGCGGCGCGAACGAGGCGCGCTTCGCGCAGCAGCGCCTCCAGGTAGGGCAGGGCCTGTTCGGTCCGCTTCGTCGCGATCTTGTTGCAGCCGCAGTAGTAGCACAGCGTCTGGCAAAACGGGATGTGGATGTACAACCCAAGTGCATCCTCGGGGCGTTGGCGCCGGGCGGCCAGTGCGCGGGCGTACACCGTGCCGGCTCCTGCGGGGTGGAACCGATCTGCGGTCGGGTAGGAGGTGTAGCGGGGCCCCCGCCCGCCGAAGCGCTTGAGCAGTTCGGCATCGATCACCAATCGGGGCGCTACGGACCGGTGATGGGTGACGGACGCGGTGTCCAGGGTCGCGACATTCATCAGGGGGATCCCTTACTGTGTCAGATTGAATGGACAGATGCTATGTCGGGTCGGCCGGGCCCGGGGGGTGTCCGGATGCTCGACCTTGATCCAGCGCAACACTCGGCGTTGACTGACAGCGTCCCCGTCTTGATGGACAATGCCGGCCGTCCTTTGATCGATTCGTTCGGATTCGTCCGTCATGAGACCGATGCCTGATCCGCCTGAAGTGCCCGCCGCCACGATGCGGGGTCGTCGCCGCGTGCTGAGCGCTGCGTGGCTCGGCGCGAGCCTGCTCGGGGCGCATTCGGTGGCGCGGGGGGCGACGCCGACGCCTGGATCATCCTTCGCCCGCCCTTCGGCGAAGTCGATTGAGACCGGGGCCAATCCGGGCGTCTGGGCGGCCCTGTCGGGGGCAGCGCCCGGCGAACTGGGCGCCGTGGCGCGACCGGTGGCAGGCGGGGCACCGCTGGTCGACTGGAATCCGAGGGTGCCGCTGAATCCCGCCTCGACCATGAAGGTCGTCACCACGTATGCCGCACTGGGTCTCCTGGGACCGGATCATCGTTGGCAGACGACGCTCCACCTCGATGGTGTCCTCCGCGATGGGGTCCTGTCGGGCAACCTGATCCTGCGCGGGGGCGGCGATCCCAAGCTTGTGATCGAGGACATGCGGGCGCTGATCGTCCGGATGCGAGCGGCCGGGCTGTCCGACATTCGCGGTGACCTGCTGATTGATGACGCCTTGTTCGATCTTGGCACCGAAACGAACGATAGTCTTGATGGCGAACCCTGGCAGCCCTACAACGTGCCGCCGCATCCCGCCTTGATGAACTTCAAGGCGACTCGAATTGTGGTGCGGGGCGAGGCGGGTCGAGTTCGCATCAGCCTGGATCCCCCACTGGCCGACGTGCGGGTGCGCAACGAGTTGCAGGTCCTCGATGGCCCCTGTGGTACGCAGGCCAATGCGCTCTGGATCCGCGATCGCGATCCAGGCGTTTCCTCGCCCTTCGAGATCCGGGTGGGTGGACGGTATGTCCCCGCCTGCGGCGAGCAGAGTGTGTACGCCGCTGTACTGGGCCACCGTGAGTTCATCCATGGCTTTTTCAAGGCCGCATGGCGGGCCGCCGGCGGGCGTTTCGAGGGACGCACCCGGGTTGCTCGAGGTGCAGCAGTCACCCCGGTATGGATGCAATGGGAGTCGCCCCGAACGCTTCGAGACGTGATCCAGGACATCAACAAGTACAGCAACAACGTCATGACGCGACAGTTATTGCTGACCCTGGCGGCTCAGCCAGGGGGGCCGCCTGCCAGTCCAGAGCGTGCCCGGCAAAAGGTGCTCGACTGGTTGGTGAATCAGGGGCTGCGTATGCCCGAACTGGTCATCGAGAACGGGTCCGGTCTTTCGAGGGCTGAGCGGATCAGCGCCGGCAGTTTGACCGAACTGCTTGTTCATGCGGACCGCGGGCCGCACGCGGCCGAACTCAGGGCGTCTCTGCCCCGTGTGGGTTTCGATGGCACCATGCGCGGCCGCCTCAGGCGTCACGCCATTGCAGGGCACGCCTGGATCAAGACGGGAAGCCTGCGCGATGTGCGTTCAATTGCCGGGTATGTCGATGCTGCCTCCGGGCGAAGGTACGCGGTGGCCATGATCGCCAACGGGCCCCGGTTGCTGGGCGCGCAACCCGCGCAGGATGCATTCCTGCGTTGGGTTCACGAGCACGGCTGAGCGGCCACACACCCCATCCGGCCCCCTCCCGATCAACCCAGGTCGAGTTCGGACCAGATGGTGTCGATTCGCTGTTTCACCGAGGCATCCATGCTCAATGCGCGGCCCCACTCACGCTGAGTTTCGCCCGGCCATTTGTGGGTGGCGTCGATCCCCAGCTTTGAGCCCAGACCGGATACAGGCGATGCGAAATCGAGGTAGTCGATCGGAGTGTTGTCAACGATCGTGGAATCGCGCTGCGGGTCGACCCGAGTGGTCACGGCCCAGATGACTTCCTTCCAGTCCCGGACATCGATGTCGTCGTCAACGACAATGATGAATTTTGTATACATGAACTGACGCAGGAAGCTCCAGATTCCGAACATCACGCGCTTGGCGTGCCCCGGATACTGCTTGCGTATCGAGACCACCGCCATGCGGTACGAGCAGCCCTCGGGAGGGAGATAGAAATCCTGGATTTCGGTGAACTGCCTGCACAGGATCGGGACGAAGACCTCATTGAGTGCCACCCCGAGAATGGCGGGCTCATCGGGCGGCTTTCCGGTGTAGGTGGAGTGATACAGGGCGTTTTGCCGTCGGGTGATGCGATCGATCGTATAGACCGGGAACCAGTCCTGCTCGTTGTAGTAACCGGTGTGGTCGCCGAAGGGACCTTCCGGGGCCATCTCGTAACCGCTCAGCGCCGATGTGGGCACGGAGCCCTTCCACCCCAGACGCGCGCCGTGCGCGCGGGTTCGTTCGCCGTCCGGGTCCGGTCGGATATGCCCTTCGAGGACGATCTCGGCGCTTGCAGGGACCCTCAGATCGATTCCCTTGCAGCGCACGATTTCGGTTCGCGAACCTCTCAGCAGGCCCGCGAACTGGTACTCCGATAACGTATCCGGAACCGGTGTGACCGCACCGAGGATGGTCGCAGGGTCGGCACCGAGAGCCACTGCGATCGGAAACGCTTTGCCCGGGTGGGTGACCGCGTGGTCCCTGAAATCAAGGGCTCCACCGCGATGGGCCAGCCACCGCATGATTGTCTGACGGGGGCCGATCACCTGCTGCCTGTAAATGCCCAGATTCTGCCGTGTCTTGTGTGGCCCGCGGGTCACCACGAGCCCCCAGGTGATCAAGGGGCCCGCATCACCCGGCCAGCAGGTCTGAATGGGGAGCTGAGACAGATCAACATCGTTGTCTTCGACAACTTCATACTGACAAGGCGCAGAACTCGTCTCCTTGGGGCTCATCGACAGGACCTGCTTGAGGATCGGCAGCTTGTCCCAGGCGTCGCGAAATCCTTTGGGCGGCTCGGGTTCCTTGAGATAGGCCAGCAACTTGCCCACCTCCCGAAGCGCCTCGGTCGAGCGCTCACCCATGCCCATGGCCACCCGCAAGGGGGTTCCAAACAGGTTGGCCAGGACCGGAGTGTCGTAGCGGCGCGCACCGTCCACAGGCTGTTCGAACAGCAGGGCGGGCCCACCGGCGCGCAACACCCGATCGGCCACCTCGGTCATTTCGAGTCTCGGCGACACGGGGTGAGCGACCCGCTTCAACTCACCTTGTTCCTCGAGGCGCGCGATGAAGTCGCGAAGGTCGTGGTATTTCATTCGGGCCGGGTGTCCTTGAGTCGGTGACCAGAGCCCCGGAGCAAAAAAGACCAGACTTTCCGGGGGGCTCCAATCGTGGGTTATGATGGAGCCCTTTTTCGCTCGCTTCCGCAGGCCCATTGACCGGCGGCGTTCTGTGGTTTTATCCAGGGCGCCAACCTTCTGCGACACAAGCTTACTACGGGTCGGGTTGACCCTCCCGCCGTCCGGATGACCCATTCGGTTTCTCGGTGGTGCGCCGTGTGGCCTTGCTCTGGAAGCCGAGCGAATCGTTATGGGAACCGGGCCCGTCGCAGGGTCCCCATGCAGAGGAACTGAGGATGTCATCCGGCGAGGGTCATCAGAAGCTTGGCAAAGACGTGCATTGGCGTGCGGATCCGCGTGCACAGCGCATCGTCGGCGCCCTTGTGCTCGCGATGCTGTTCGCGCTGGGTGCATTTGTGCTCCCGGCCCATGAGCCTGACGCGTTGCATTTTGATCCTGTGTCCTCGCTCGCAATCGAGCCGGAGGATGCGCCTGCACCCCCGCTGCCCACCAATGCGCACCCGTACCCCGAGGCGCTTGCTCAAGCCGACGAGGTCATCGCGACGCCGTCCGCCGAGAGCGATTCATGGCGTTCATCGGCCGATTCGGGCTCGGCCGCGCGGGCGTGGTCGGGGGAACGGCGGATTGCGCCGGGGGCGGTCGTTGCGGGCTTGTTGCTGACGGCCGAGCAGATCCACGTCGCGCGTTTCTTCGCCGACAAGTACCGCCAACCCATCGAGGACGTTGTCGAGGTGGTCGCGTTTGCCTATCTCACGGCTCGCGAGGCTCGGATCGACCCCTTTCTTGTCTTGTCGGTCATTTCCATCGAGTCCGGGTTCAACCCGCGTGCACGCAGCCTGCAGGGGGCCGAGGGCCTGATGCAGGTCCGTACCCTCTTTCACGAGGAAAAATTTCAGCCCTTCGGGGGTCCCCGGGCTGCCTTCGATCCCGAGGCCAATATTCGCGTGGGGGTGACGATCCTGCGCAATTATCTGTTGCGCGAGGGTAGCGTCGAGGCGGCGTTGAAAGCCTACGTGGGTGCTGCGCGGCGATCCCACGACGGCGGCTACGGCCGAAAGGTCATGGGCGAGCGTGATCAGCTGCATCAGGTGCTTGCAGCCCGCCTGCAGGATGGGCTCAACGTATCCAGTCTCACGCGGCCGCAGGGCGTTCGTCCACTTTGACCTTCG
>JBDLRB010000145.1:0-3190 GCA_039800205.1 Pseudomonadota bacterium
GCCCTTGCCCAGATAACGCCCCGCATCGCCGTCGCGCAGTTCGATTGCCTCGCGCGAACCGGTGGATGCACCCGAGGGCACGGCGGCGCGGCCCATCACACCGGACTCGAGCAAGACATCGCATTCGACGGTTGGGTTACCGCGCGAATCGATGATCTCGCGGCCGATGATGTCGACGATCGAACTCATGAATGACGCCCCCGTACTCAATCAATTGAAAAATCGAAACCAGGCTGTGCTGAAGCCCCTGCTGTCAGCGCGTCAGACGCTGCTCGGCAAAGCCTGTCCGTTTGACCACCCGATCCAGTTCAAGCAGTGTGCCCAGCAATTCGGTCATCATCGACAGCGGCCAGGCGTTGGGCCCGTCCGACAGCGCCCGGGCCGGATCCGGGTGTGTTTCCATGAACAGACCCGAAATACCGGTCGCAACAGCGGCCCGAGCCAGAACGGGCACGAACTCGCGCTGCCCGCCCGATACGGCTCCCTGTCCCCCCGGCAGCTGCACGGAATGGGTGGCATCAAAGACGACCGGGCAACCGGTCTCACGCATGATCGCGAGCGAGCGCATGTCAGACACCAGATTGTTGTATCCGAAACTTGCACCCCGCTCACAGACCATGATCTGGTCACCGGCCGCGGGATCGCCCCCAGCGGCCTCGATCGCCGCCTCCCGCGCCTTGGCGACGACGTGCTTCATGTCCTGCGGCGCCAGGAACTGCCCTTTCTTGATGTTGACCGGCCGCCCCGATGCGGCGACGGCACGAATGAAATCGGTCTGCCGAACCAGAAACGCCGGGGTTTGCAGAACATCGACCGCAGCCGCAACCGCGTCAATCTGAGCTGCCTCGTGAACATCCGTGAGGACGGGCACCCCCAATGTGCGACGGATGTCGGACAGGATGGCAAGACCTTCATCCAGGCCAGGCCCCCGAAAGGAACGCCCCGAGCTGCGGTTGGCCTTGTCGAATGAGGACTTGTAAATGAAGGGAATGCCCAGCGACTGGGTGATTTCTTTCAGCTGCCCGGCCGTCTCGAATGCCAGTTCACGCGATTCGATCACGCAGGGCCCGGCGATCAGAAAAAACGGGCGATCCAGACCAACTTCAAATCCGCAGAGATTCATGGGTGTCCTTGAGGGGCGGCGCTGAGCCCGGAATCATGCGCGGCGAGGCCGCGCCTCAACCGGCACGGTCCGCAGACGGGGCCTCGCACCGCCGGCGCTGATCCAGAGCGGCCCGGACGTAGGCGATGAACAGGGGATGACCGTCGCGAGGCGTCGAGGTGAACTCTGGATGGAACTGCACGGCTACAAACCAGGGATGGGCCAAGGGCCCTTCGCGAGGCAGCTCGACCATTTCAGTCAGACCCTCGGAGGGTGTGCGCGCGGACACAATCAGACCGCGATCGACCAACTGGGGCACGTAATGGTTGTTGACCTCGTACCGATGGCGGTGACGCTCGTTGACCGAATCACCATAGATGCGGGCGGCAAGCGTGTGGGCCGCGATCGGGCAGCGCTGTGCGCCCAGCCGCATCGTGCCCCCCAGATTGGAGTCGGAGCTGCGCCGCTCGACCCGACCCTCGCGATCCATCCACTCGGTGATCAAACCGACCACCGGGTGCGCCGCATTGGGATCGAACTCAGTGCTGTTGGCGCCCTGGAGCCCGCAGACGTCGCGCGCGAATTCAATCACGGCCAGCTGCATCCCCAGGCAAATACCCAGGTACGGGATGCCGCGCTCGCGCGCGTGGCGAATGGCTGCAATCTTGCCCTCGACGCCCCGCCGACCGAAGCCCCCCGGTACGAGGATCGCGTCGAAGCCATCGAGCAGTCCGATGCCCTCGGCCTCGATCCGCTCTGAGTCGATGTAGTCGATCTGTACACGGCTGGAGGTGTGAATCCCCGCGTGGATGAGGGCTTCGGACAAGGATTTATAGGACTCGGTCAGATCGACGTATTTGCCGACCATGGCGATACGGACCGATCGCTCAGGGTGCTCAAGCGAGTGAACGAGCCGATCCCAGACCGTCAGATCAGCCGAACGGGTCTCCAGCCGCAGGAGATCGGTCAGCGTACGGTCAACCCCCTGCTCGAAGAGCATTCTGGGAATCTTGTAGATGCTGGTCGCATCCCAGACCGACACCACCGACTCGAGAGGCACATTGGAAAACAGCGAAATCTTGGCGCGTTCGTCATCAGGTATGGGCCGATCCGCCCGGCACAGCAGCATGTCCGCCTGGATGCCGATTTCTCGCAATTTCTGCACGGAATGCTGAGTGGGCTTGGTCTTGAGTTCGCCCGCGGACGCAATAAAGGGCACCAAGGTCAGGTGCACAAACGCACTGTTGCCGCGCCCGAGCTTGAGGCTCATCTGCCGGACGGCCTCGAGGAAGGGCAGGGACTCGATATCCCCCACCGTTCCGCCGATCTCGACGATCGCGACCTCGGCTGCGGCGGGCGTACCGACCCCTGCGCCGCGCTCGATGAACGCCTGGATTTCATTGGTGATGTGCGGAATGACCTGAACGGTGCGCCCGAGATACTCGCCCCGGCGCTCTTTCTTCAGGACCGAATCGTAGATCTGACCGGTGGTGAAGTTATTGTGCCGGCGCATCTTGGCCGAAATGAAGCGCTCGTAATGACCCAGGTCAAGGTCGGTTTCGGCGCCATCCTCGGTCACGAAGACCTCGCCATGCTGAAACGGGCTCATGGTGCCCGGATCAACGTTGATGTAAGGGTCGAGCTTGAGGAGCGTGACGCGCACGCCACGGGACTCGAAGAGTGCAGCGATGGACGCGGCGGCGATGCCTTTGCCGAGTGAAGACACAACGCCGCCGGTGACGAAAACGAATTTGGTCATAAGAGCCAGCCGGAAACCGAAATTATACCGTCGCACGCCCGCCCGATGAAGTCTGCTCAAGCTCCGGCTGCAAGGTCACATGGCGAATACCAAAAGCCTGGTCAAGCTCGTGCCGAGCGTGTTCGAGGATGCCCGGCCAGGCGGACAGCTCGGTGATGGACACGTGGGCAGCAAGTGCGGGCTGGCCGCTGCTCATCAGCCACACATGCAGGTCATGAACGGCCCGAACGCCCTCAAGGTTCGACAGGACGCTCGCGATGTCCGCCGGATAAAGACCGGGCGGAGTCGCATTCATCAATACGCGGGACGCATCCCGGAGCAGTCGCGAT
>JBDLRB010000146.1:0-25451 GCA_039800205.1 Pseudomonadota bacterium
AAGGTCATGCATAGCTTTGTGCGTCCGCAGTGGGTCAGTGCCTTGGCCAAGCGTGGCAACCGGGTGCTCTATGTGGTGCCCTGGCCCAGCCAGAACTTCTACCTCAAGAAGCCGGCTAACACCTTCGCCGACCTGAAGGGCACGCGCATGCGGACCTACGACCGCGTGACGGCCGAGATGATTTCCAAGCTCGGCATGGTGCCGCAGCAGATGAACAACCCCGATATCGTGCCGGCGCTTGCATCTGGTCGACTCGATGCGGTGATGACCTCGGGCACGACCGCGGTCGCTCAGAAATACTGGCAGTTTCTCAAGCACACCTACACGACCAATCACCTCTGGGCATCCAACCTGATGGTCATCGGTGAGCGGACCTGGGCGAAGATTTCGCCGGCCGACCGTGCGGCGATCGAGAAAATTGCCGCTGAGCGTGAGCCCGAGTACTGGAAGGTTTCCATGGCCGAGCACACGACCCGGATGGACCAGCTCCGCGCCAATGGCATGACCGTGCAGGCTCCCTCCAGGGACATGGCCGCGCAGATGCGCACGGTCACCCGTCCGATGTGGGATGACTTTGTGAAGCGTAACGGTCCCGATGCCAAGAAGGCCTTCGACGCCTATCTGGCCGCGACCGGCAAGAAGTGACGCGACGGCCGATGCGGCATCCTGGATTACGCGGGGGCTGAGCGCATGCGCGCCTCGCTGCTTCTGGGGTGCCGGTTCATCGACCGGTTATGTCTGGCAGGCGCCGCGTTCGCGGCGCTCTGCTGTGCGGTGCTCGCCACGATGTTGATCGTTGAATCGGTCGTGACGGCCGCCTTCGACTGGTCTCAGCCGTGGGCGGTCGAATATGGCGCCTACCTGTGTGCCTTGACCCTGCTTGCGGGCTCGGGTTACGCGCTGGGTCAGGGGGCACACATCCGCGTTCGGATCGCGCTCGACTATCTGCCAGGCGCGGCCGCACGACTGCTCGATCTGGTCTGCACGCTCGCGGCGGGAGCGGTCGTCACCCTCCTTGTGAAGGGTCTGATTGATCTGGCCTGGCGGTCCTTCGAGCGGGGAAGCGTGTCCTACTACGTGATGCAGACGCCCCTCTGGGTGCCCCAGTCGTTGCTTGCTGCATCGGCCTTAATCCTCTGGCTTGCACTGCTCGCACGCGCGATTCGCCTGGTTCTCGGGGTTGCGCCGGAACGTGCGCCGGACCGCGCCCCTTCGCACGAGGGCCACGTCTGATGTTGGGCGCGCCGCTCTTTCTGCTCGCGGTCGTACTGGCCGGCCTGGCATCCAGCCTGTGGATTGGATTTTCGCTCATGGGGGCGGGGGTCCTGTCACTCGCCTGGTTCCGCGATCTACCGATCGACCGTGTGCTCGCCGGCGATCTCTGGGGTCGGCTGAATGCCGACGAGCTGGTCACTTTGCCGCTCTTCATCCTGATGGGCGACATCCTGTATCACACGCGCCTGTCCGAATCTCTGTTTCGCGGCCTGGCGCCCCTTGTGCAGCGGCTGCCCGGCGGTCTGCTGCATGTGAATGTGCTCGGCTGCACGCTCTTTGCCGCCGTATCCGGCTCGTCGGCGGCCACAACGGCGACGGTCGGGCGGATGACCCTCACCGAACTTCAAAAGCGCGGATACGACCGGGATCTGTCGCTTGGGTCGCTCGCCGGATCCGGCACGATCGGGCTCATGATTCCGCCCTCGATCCCGTTGATCGTCTACGGCATTCTGGCCGAGGTGTCGATTCTTGAGCTCTTCATCGCCGGGATCGTGCCCGGGCTCCTGATCGCCTGCTGCTACATCGGCTGGATCATGTTCACTGTCTGGCGAAGGCCCGACGTGCAGCCTCAGGCGCGCGAATCGGTATCGTGGGCGATCCGCTTGAAGGCCCTGATCGAGCTTTCGCCGCTCGTGTTTCTCGTGTCGCTGGTGATCGGGTCCATGTACAGCGGGCTTGCGAGCGTGACCGAGGCTGCCGCCATCGGTGTCGGCGGGGCCCTCCTGATCGCGCTTTTTCAACGCACGCTCACCTGGTCCAACCTCAGGGACGCGCTGCTCTCGACGGTCAGAACCTGTTCGATGATTGGTCTCATCATGGCCGGCGCGCTCTTTCTGTCCAAGACCATGGCGATGCTCGGGATTCCCGCGGCAACGGCGCAGTGGGTGGGCTCGCTGGGCCTGTCCCCCTACGTGCTGATTCTGATGCTGCTGATTGTCTATCTCGTGCTTGGGATGTTCATTGATGGATTGTCATCGATGGTCATGACCCTGCCGGTCGCCTTGCCGATGGTTGTGGCCGCAGGCTTTGATCCCATCTGGTTTGGCGTATTCATCGTGATTACGATTGAGTTATCCAATATCACGCCGCCTGTCGGCTTCAATCTGTTCGTCATTCAGCACATGACCGGTGAGCGGCAGGGCCGCGTCGCGCAGGCCGCCTTGCCCTTTTGTGCGCTCCTGCTTGCGCTGGTCGGTCTCTTGACCGTCTGGCCCCAGATCGTCATGTGGTTACCCGTGTTGATGCGGGCATGAGCCGACGAGATGAGACGCCGCCCGTGCCTGCCCCCCGATCCGCTCGCATTCAAGGCGTTACATGCTGACGCGACTCGCCCGCTTCCTCAATCGCCACGCGACAGGCTTCATGGCCGCCTCGGTGGGGGTGGGTCTCCTTTGGCAGCAACTGGCCGCCTGGCTTGCACCCTGGGTGCTGCACGCGTCGATGGCCACGATCTTCATCAGTGCCATTCGTCTGGACGAGCGGCTGCTGGTTCGCTGGATGGCTCGCCCGGCGGTTCCCGTCCTGATCGTTGTGTGGACAACGATCGCACTTCCCGCTGTTGCGCTTTTGATCAGTACCACCGTGCCGATGCCTCAGTCTGCGGCTCAGGCGCTGGTGCTGATCGCCGCGACGGCACCGATCATCTCGGTCGGCACCTACTGTTTGCTGCTTGGAACGGATACCGAACTGCTCTCGCTGGCCGTCCTGCCTGCGACCGCGCTGTCTGTCCTGACGGCCCCGATGTATGCGGCGGCGATGGGCTTGCCCGGGCTCGACCCGAAGTCAATGGCCTGGACCTTGCTGGTGGTGGTTGGCGTTTCGCTGGGCGGAGCCGGCGCGCTCAGGATCTGGGTGCCGCTCGCGCAGGTTCGCCGAGTGTCTCCGATCCTGGATGTCGTGATGCTGCTGATGGTCGCCGTCGTCGCGATCGGCGTGACCGACGGCTTGCGCGCGGTGCTGCGCGACGCGCAGGAACTGCTCCTGTACGCGGCTCTGGTGGCCCTCACCATCAACGTGCTTCAGCAGGCGATCACCGCCGGACTCTTCGCCTGCTGGCTACCGGCACGGGTGGCTGCGAGCGTTGCCCTGGTGGCGGGGTTTCGAAACATGGCGCTGCTTCTGGGCTTGACGCTCGGGCGGGTCGATCGCGAGACGCAGTTGATTCTTGTGGCCGGGCAGCTGATGCTCTTTCTCTTGCCCTGGCCCATGCGCCGGATCTATGCTCGCTTCGGCGTCACGGCCGAGCCCACGGGGCCGTCGGGCCCCATCCCGTCGACCCATCCTGAAGGGAAGTCTTCACCATGAATCCAGCCGACCGCAGCTTGCAGCCCACGCCGGGTTTCTTTGTTCATTCCCGTGATGTGCCGGTCGAGCGGATCACTGCGGTCGAGGGGGTCGTGGAAGACGCTGATCGGCTGACGCTGCAGAAGCTGCTGGTGGGCCAGGACATGGTGATGGTGTCGGCCTTCAAGGGCAAGGGGATGCAGGACCCCATGCATCAGCATGATGACCATGAATCGGTCGCCTATCTGCTCTCGGGGAAGATGAGGGTGGTGATCGGCGGCGTCGAGTTCATCGCAGAGCCGGGTACGGCCTGGATTCATCCCCGCGGGGTCCCGCATTTCAGCGAGGCGCTCGAGGACTCGGTTCAACTCGAAATCAAGTCGCCCCCCCGCAAGACCTGGACCTCGGAGGTGGTGGGTGAGCCGCGCTGACCGGATCGAGTCCGGAATCCGGTCGATCTCCCGCGCGCTGGCCTGGGCGGCGGGTGCGATCGTCGTGCTGTGTGCGCTGCTGGTTGTACTCGACATCCTCACGCGCGCCCTGATCGGACGGATCGTGTTCGAGAGTTTCGAGTTTTCCTGCTATGGCTTCGCCGCTGCGTTTGGCCTCGGTCTCGCACACACGGCCCTCGAGCGCGCCAATGTCCGGGTCGATATCGTCAACGCCGCATTGCCGGCGCGCGTTCGCACAGCCCTGGATGTACTGTCCGCAGTCGCGCTGGCCGCGCTGGCACTGGTGTTCGCCTGGCACGCGAGCTCAACACTCATCACCTCTCATTCGATGGGCGCCCGGTCTAATTCTTCGCTCTCCATTCCGCTGGATTATCCGCAGAGCGTCTGGGCGATCGGGATCGGATGGTTCGCGATCGTGGCGACGCTCATGGCCCTGCGCGCGCTCTGGGCGTGGATTCGTCGCGATGAGCGAACCCTCAGTCGCCTGGTCGGCCTTCGATCGACCGCCAGTGCCGACGCCCGTCGCGAATCGGTGTAGGGGGGGCCATGCTGCTCTTTGCCTTGCTCGTCCTCTGCGCGTTGGTGCTCCTGTCCTTGCCGGTGGCCTCCGCGCTGGGACTACTCGCATTTTCGCTCTCCGAACTCTTTGCCTTTTTCCCGCTCGATAAGGCCATCGGCGAGGTGAGCTGGACGGCCAGCACCGAGTTTGTACTGGTGGCGGTCCCCATGTTCATTCTGATGGGCGAATTGTTGTTGCGCAGCGGAATGGCCGAAGACATGTATCGGGCGCTCGACGCCTGGGTGGGTCGGATCCCGGGCGGTCTGATGCACACCAATATCGCGGCGTGTGCGTTTTTCGCCGCCACCTCAGGGTCAAGCGTTGCCACAGCGGCAACGGTGGGCACCGTATCACTCCCCAATCTCAAACGCTACGCATACAACGAGCCGCTGTTTCTCGGCACACTGGCGGCCGGCGGTACGCTCGGCATTCTGATTCCGCCCTCGATCAACATGATCCTGTATGCGGTGCTCGCTGAAGAGTCGGTCACCGAGCTGTACCTGGCGGCCTTCATTCCCGGGCTGTTGCTCGCGGTTCTGTTCTCACTGCTGGTGCTCGCCGCCTGCCTGGCTCGTCCGGATTGGGGGGGCGTGACTCGTCCGGGCGATTGGGCGATGCGACTCCGAACCTTGCCCGCACTGGGGCCACCGCTCGTCCTGTTTCTGCTGGTCGTCGGCTCGATCTACGCCGGCGTGGCGACGCCCACCGAGGCGTCTGCGCTGGGCGTGATCGCCGCACTGTTGCTGGCGCTTCGGCGAGGGGCGCTGGGCTGGAAGATGCTGGGCGACTGCTTCGAGGGTACGGCCCGAACCACCTGCATGGTGATGCTGATTGTGGTCGCAGCGTTCTTTCTGAACTTTGTGATGTCGAGCATCGGATTGATCAACGCGGTGACCGACCTGGTCACCGGCCTCAGCTGGCCCCCGATCGCGGTGATGCTGGCCATCATCGGCTTCTATCTGGTGCTGGGTTGCTTCATGGAGACGCTCTCCCTGATGATTGCGACCACGCCCATCGTTGTCCCGATCATCAAGGCGATTGGGTACGATCCGATCTGGTTTGGCGTGGTCTACATGATTCTGCTCGAGGTCGCACTCATTACGCCGCCTGTGGGCGTCAATCTGTTTGTCGTACAGTCGGTTCGAGGCGGCGGCGCATTGCGTGATGTGATCGTTGGGGCGACGCCGTTTGTGCTCGTCATGATGAGCATGATTGGGCTGCTCATCGCTTTTCCCGGCATCGCGACCGTTCTCCCCTCGCTGTTCACCCCAAAAACCTGAGACTCTTGACTTTCAACCACCGGAGGAATGACATGCTTCGTATTGCATCGGCCATCGCCCTGACGGGCGCGGTTCTGGCCAGCCCGCTCGCTGCACAACAACTGCCGGCGACCAAGCTCAATGTGGTCGGCAACCTGGGGATCACCACCCAGTACAAGGATCGGGAACTGCCGTTCTGGACGAAGACCATTCCCGAGGCCTCTGGCGGGAAGGTGACGGCCCAGATCAAGTCCTGGAGTGAAATGGGCATGAAAGGCCCCGAGGTCTTCCGTTTGCTCCAGCAGGGCATGTTCAACATTGCCACCGCGCAAATGGGCCACATGGCCGGTGATGCCGCCATCAACGACGCGACCGATATTGCGGGCCTGTCGCCGACGATGGCCACCTTCAAGCAGGTGACGGAGTCCTTCCGCCCCTCGCTGGAAAAGTACTACGCGCAGCGCATGCAGATCCGGCTGCTCGGTCTGTGGTCCTTCCAGGCGCAGGTCCTCTATTGCCGTGACGAGATCCGTAACCTGAGCGATCTCAAGGGCCGCAAGGTCCGGACGTCGGGCGCCTCACAGTCCGATTTTGTCGCGCACTTTGGCGGTTCGGGCGTACCCGTGGCCTTCGGGGAGGTGCAGCAGGCACTGGTCAAGGGCGTGATCGATTGCGCGATTACCGGTACCGTGGGCGGCTACTCGGCCAAGTGGTACGAGGGGGCCAAATTCCTCTACCCGCTGCCGATCAACTGGGGCAGCTCGGTGAATGCGGCCAACGCCAAGAGCTGGGACGCACTGCCGCAGTCGGTTCGCGATTTCCTGATGAAGAACATCAAGGAGCTCGAGGCCTCGATCTGGGAACAGAATCGGGTCGAAAACGATATCGGCCTCGCCTGCAACACCGGGGGGACCTGCCCGCTGGGCAAGCCCGCCAGCATGAAGCTGGTCAATATCGCGCCCGAAGACGAGAAGCTGCGCCGTGAGGCCCTGGTGCAGACCGTGCTGCCGCGCTGGGCAAAGCGCTGTGGCAGCGACTGCGTGAAGGACTGGAATGCCACCGTGGGCAAACTGGTCGGTCTTCAGGCGCCCGTGCAGTAATCATGACACTCCAGCGCTCCGAGCCCGATCGGGCCCTCAACACGGACGCCCTGGGCTTTTCCTCGAGCGGGCCCTCGGGCTCGCTCGACCGGGACAGTCTGCTCGCCTTGCTCGACAATCGCATTCCGGCCATTCACGTGCCCGGCTATGTGAGCCCCGCGCAGTGCGAGCAGTTCTGCCGGGCCGTGCGATCGGCGCCCCTGCGGCACTACAGCGTTCAGCCCCCCGTGGCCTATGTCGGCATGGCCCAGTACGAATATCGCTGGAATCGGCCCAAGGCCGACTATTTTTCGGATGTTGCGGCCGCCGAGCAGAGTTGTCAGGCAATCTTCGACGCCGGTTTCGACCCGGTGAGTCAGGTGATCGAATCCCTTGAAGCGGCCTGGGCTGGACCGGTGGGTCGTGCGCAGGAGCCTGGGCTGGGGCACTATTTCGCAGGCATCATCCGCTTGGCCGGGGGCGGCATCAAACTACACGCCGACTATGCGCCGATCAATGCGCCGGGTTGGTCCGTGGCGGATCTGGATGCCCAGATTGGCTGGAATATTTATTTTGAGGTGCCGGACGTCGGGGGAGACACCATCGTGTACGGCGAGCCCTGGCAGGCCGATCTGGTCGATGGACAGGCTCCGCCCAGCTACGGGCTGGATCATGCGGCGCTCGCCGAGGCGCCGAGTTACCGTTTTCACCCGCGTCAGGGCGAACTGGTGTTCTTCAATGTTCGAAACCCCCACGAGGTCCTGGGGGCCGATGGGGCCGGGTCGTCCCGTGTCTCGATTGGTGCGTTCGTGGGGCGCATGCCTGACGGCCGCCTGGTGCTCTGGAGCTGAGTGCATGGGGCGGGTAACTCAAGCCAGGACCTGCTCCAGAAAGTCGTCCAGCAAACGGGCGAATCCGTCCGGATTGTCCTGACTCAAGCGATGATCCGAACGGGGCAGCCAGCGCAGCTCGGCGTGCGGCAGTCGCGCGGCGATCGCTTCGATCGAAGCATGGGGCAGAACGGTCGAGTCCTGCCCCCCGATGATCAGCGTCGGTCCGGCCCAGATCATCTGCTCGTCAAGCGTTCGCAGCAATTGGGCTTCGGTTGCGCTGACCCCTTGTGCATGGTAGCGCCAGGTCCAGCCACCCTCATCGTCTCCCACCAGCATATGGTCCAGATGGTGTTCGATCACCTCTGGCGTCCAGAAGCGCACAAACGGGAGCGCGGCGCGGGCCGCGTCCCGATCCGCAAATCGGGTCTGTGTGGCCACTTGGCGCTGCACCAGATCATTGATTGCAGGCGGGATCGCGGTCGCAGGCTGGGCCGCGATGACCGCCCGAATGCGCGACGGCCCCAGGCGATGCGCGGCCATCAGTGCAAGCGTCGCGCCTGTGGCCTGACCGCACAGCACGACAGGGCCTGGGCACAGGGCGTCGATCACAGCCAGCAGATCGTGAAGGTGGTCTTCGATCGTGTAGCCCACCTCGGGCCAGTCGCTGGTACCGTGGCCCCGCAGCGCGGGCGTGAGTACGCGCTCGGACCGTCGGCTGGCCGCGATCACGTGATCCCAGACCCGTGGCGTGGTCCGGTTCGGATGAACGAACACAATGGTCGGTTCAGGGCCCGGATGGTCCTCGCAGGCGATCCTGACCGAGGCCGTCATGATCCGGTGCGTGACGACCACAGAGGGCGCTCGATGGGTGGGCGGCGTCGACTGCGCCGGCGTGGTGTTGACCGATGGTTTCATGACCAAGAGGCGGTTCGATCCGCCTGAAGTTTTACAGATTCTGATTTCAGCACATTACGGAGAAGAGGCCCATGTCCGTCATTTCAAGCGATGTGTCCACAAACCCGGTCACGGCGCTGGCCGAACTGGTTGAACAGACCCGCTTCGACACATTGAGCGAGTCGGCGGTCCACGCAACGCGCACCTTCCTGCTCGACACCTTGGGTTGCGGGGTCGCGGGCAGTAGCGCGCCAAAGGTCGATGCGGTGGTGGCCGCTGCCCAGGGCTGGGGCGAGGGCGGCGAAGCGACGGTCTGGGGCGACCGGCGACGGCTGCCCGCGGCGCAGGCCTGTATTGCCAACGGTTACCGGATTCACGCGCTGGAATGGGACTGTGTTCACGAGCCGGCCGTGGTTCATCCAATGGCGACACTCTTGCCGGCGCTGCTGGCCAACGCTGAGCGACGGTCGGCCGCCGGCCGGCCGGTCGATGGCCGCCAGCTGATCCTCTCGATCGCGCTGGGTGTCGAGATTGCCGCGATGATCGGCGCTGCGTCGACCTCGGTAATGCGATTTTTCCGACCGGCGACCTGCGGGGGGTTCGGCGTCGTGGCGGGCCTGGGGTCGATGGAGGGCTTCAAGGCTTCGACCATGATGGACGCATTCGGCCTCCAGTATGGACAAACCTCAGGAACCATGCAGGCTCATGTCGAGGGCTCGACCCTTCTGGGACTGCAGGTGGGTTTCAATGGTCGCGCCGGACTCACTTCGATCGATCTGGCGCGCGCCGGGATGAATGGACCCAAGGACATCCTGACCGGCCGCTATGGCTACTACACCCTGTTTGAAACCTCTCACGACATCGCGACCTGGTGGGCCAAGCTGGGGCGTGAATGGCAGATCACGCGGGTGTCGCACAAGCCCTTTCCAAGTGGGCGGCTGACGCACGCGGCGGTCGATGCGCTGCAGCAGGCCCAGGCCGAGTTGGGTTTTGCCGCCGCCGACCTCGAGTCCGTTGAAATCGCCGTGCCGCCTCTTGCCTATCGACTGGTCGGGCGCCCCGACATTCCCGAACCCACGCCCAACTATGCGCGCCTGTGCATTCCCTATGTCGGCGCGGTCACGCTGCTCGATGGCAGTTGCGAACCCGAGTCATTTGCGCCAGGCCGTCTGTCCGATCCGGGCGTTCATGCCGTGGCGGCGCGGATCCAGGTTCGCGAGGACGACAATCCCGACGTCAATGCACTGTGGCCGCAGTCGTTCGACCTTCGATTACGCGACGGGCGTCGCTGGCAGCGCGTGATCGCCACGCCGATTGGTCACCCCGACAATCCCCTGTCGACTGAGCGGCACCTGGCAAAGTTCAGGAAGTGCTGGAGCGTTTCAGGCATGCCGGCGGCGCAGGGTGAACAGGTCCTCGACCTGGTCGATCGCCTGGAGTCGGTCGATGACGTTTCGGCCCTGGCCCGGCTGCTGGCGCGGGTCTGAGTGTCTCGCGTCGATCCCCGCTCTTCATTTTCCCAAGGAGTCCCCTTGCCATGCCCCGTCTGATCGTCGAACGCGAGGGTCCGATCGCGACCATTCGCATTTCCAACCCGGCAAAGTACAACGCAATGACCCTCACGATGTGGCGGGCCTTGCCGCAGGAGCTGCAGGCGCTTGATGCGGACGAGTCGGTCCGGGTGATCATTCTGGAGGGAGACGGTGACAAGGCCTTCGTGTCGGGGGCTGATATCTCGGAACTCGAATCCCATGGGTCCGATGCTCAGAGCCAACTGCGCTTCAACCAGTCCATCGAGGAGGCGTACCTGTCGCCGATCCGATGTGCCAAACCGGTAGTCGCAAAGATCCGCGGCATCTGCATGGGCGGTGGACTGGGTCTGGCCGCAGCCTGCGATGTCCGCATCTGTACGACGCAGTCACGGTTTCGGATGCCGGCCGCCCGGCTCGGGGTCGGTTACACCGCGATTGGCGTCCGTCGATTTCTGCAGGTGATTGGCGTGCAGCATACGATGGACCTCTTCCTGTCGGCGCGGATCCTCAGTGCGCAGCAGGCGCTCGCGATGGGATTTGTCTCGCAAGTCTGCGAGGCCGATCAACTCGATGCGGTGGTCAATGAGTGGTGCCAGAAGGTCGCTCAGAATGCGCCATTGACGCTGCGCGCCCTCAAGATGACCGTAAACGACTGGCTACGCGACCCGACACTGCATGTCAATGAGGCGGTCGAGGCGGCGATCCAGCAGTGCTTTGACAGCGCGGACTACCGGGAGGGCGCGCGCGCCTTCATGGACAAGCGTGAGCCGGCCTTCCAGGGGCGCTGATCAGTCGACGATGAACAGTCGCGCGCCGCGCTCGGTCGATGAGCGATGCGGTTCAGCGCCGTCCGCGACCTGATAACTGGTGCCCGGCCTCAGCACGAATTGCCGACCATCGGCGAGTTCAGTATGCAGTTCGCCCTCGAGGCACAGCAGGATGTGGCCCTTTTCGCACCAGTGATCCGCAAGATAGCCCGGTGAGTAATCGACCATGCGCACGCGGATCGTGCCGAACTGGCGGGTCCGCCACGTCGCCGTCCCGTGCGTCCCCGGGTGCTCGGTGGGCTCGACCTCGGACCAATCGGTGGTTCCGAAGGGAATGTTCTCCATGTTCATCGGTTGATCGAATCCTTGAATGGGAAATACTGGATGGCCCACCGGCTGCTGGCGGGTGCTGCGTTGATGATTCGACGGCAGGCGTGGCACCATTCGACATGACCCCTGCACTGCACGCGTCAGGCAGCCAGAATACCGCCTGGAGGGTATCCAATGAAGCACAGCCCCGCACACCCGACCGGTATCCGCCCCCACATCATCGATCGGGTGATGGCTCGCCGTGGACGACTGAACTGGTTCGATCGGCTCGATCCCGTCCGTACGGCTCTCCTGGTGATCGACATGCAGAAGACCTTTTGCATGCCCGGTGCGCCGGCCGAAGTCCCGGCCTCCCGGTCGATCGTTGCGTCCATCAATACGCTGACGGCGGGGCTGCGCGCGCAGGGTGTGACCGTGATCTGGGTCGTTCACGCCAATGCCTCTCAGGACGGGAACAGCGACTGGAATCTGTTCTTCGACCATGTGGTGTCAGACACGGTACGCGAGCGGACCATGGAGAGCTTGTCGCCCGGGCGCCAGCAGGTCTGGCACGAGCTTGACACGGCATCGACCGACCTGACGGTTGTCAAGAACCGCTACAGTGCCTTGATCACCGGATCCTCATCACTCGAGCGGGTTTTGCGCAGCAGGGGTCTGGATACGCTGCTGATCGCAGGGACCAAGACCAATGTGTGCTGCGAGTCGACAGCACGGGATGCGATGATGCTTGATTTCCGAGTTGTGATGGTGGCCGATTGCTGCGCGGCGCTGTCTGATGAAGAACATGTCACGAGCCTTGAGAACGTGATTCAGCAGTTTGGTGATGTTCGCTGCGCCGATGAGGTGATGCAGCTTTTCCCTGGAGATTCAAGACATGTATGAGCTGGGTGTCGTTTACAGGACGATCGAGCGGGCCGACCCTGAACTGGCTCAGGCGTTGGGCCGCCTGGGCAGTGCCACCGTCCACGAGGCGATGGGTCGGGTGGGGCTCATGGCAACGACCATGCGGCCGGTCAATGCGACGATGCGGACCAGCGGTAGCGCACTGACGGTCCTGATGCAGCCTGGCGATAACTGGATGCTGCACGTCGCCGCCGAGCAGATCCAGCCAGGCGATCTCGTCGTAGCGGCGTGCGTGTCCCCCTGCACCGATGGCTTCTTCGGCGACCTGCTGGCCACCAGCTTCCGTGCTCGGGGTGCAGCGGGCCTGGTGATCGATGGCGGTGTGCGCGACACCAGCGAGCTCTCGGACATGGGCTTTCCCGTCTGGAGCACGGCCGTCAGCGCCCAGGGCACGGTCAAGCGTACCCTGGGCTCGGTCAATATTCCGGTGGTTTGCGCAGGCGCGCTGGTCAGTCCGGGTGATATTGTTGTTGCAGACAACGATGGGGTCGTCGTCGTACCGAGCGCTTGGGGGCCGCGCACGCTGGCCGCGGCCGAAAAGCGAACGTCGGCCGAGGCGCTCAAGCGCGAGCAACTCGCGGCAGGTGTTTTAGGCCTGGACATGTACGGCATGCGCGAGGGCCTGGCTGAGGCCGGTCTGCGCTATATCGATTGAGGGGGGAGACCGCATGAGTGCAACGACAGACCTCTTTCGATCGGGGGGCATCGACGCCGACCACTATCAGGCACGACACATTCAGTGGGTGGTCGAGGGTCCGGTGGCCACGATCACCTTGAACCGGCCGGAGCGAAAGAACCCGCTCACCTTTGAGTCCTATGCCGAGTTGCGGGATCTCTTTCGGGCGCTCGTCTACTCAAAGACAATCAAGTCCGTCGTAGTCACCGGAGCAGGCGGTAATTTCTGCTCGGGGGGCGACGTCCACGAAATCATTGGTCCCCTGGTTGAGTTGCAGCAGGCCGGTGATATGAGCGGCCTGCTGGCGTTCACACGGATGACCGGTGACCTGGTCAAGGCGATGCGCGCTGCGCCCCAGCCCATCATCGCTGCGGTCGATGGGATCTGCGCCGGGGCAGGTGCGATCCTTGCGATGGCCTCCGATCTGCGCTTCGGCACGCCCGCGAGCAAGGTCGCGTTCCTGTTTGTGCGAGTGGGCCTGGCGGGGGCCGACATGGGGGCGTGCAACATTCTGCCGCGGATCATCGGGTCGGGCCGGGCGGCGGAACTGCTCTACACCGGGCGTGCGATGGACGGTGCCGAGGCCGAGCGCTGGGGGTTCTATAACCGACTGTGCCCACCCGAGGCGCTGTTGCCGGCGGCGCAACAGATGGCTGCGAGCCTGGCCTCGGGTCCCACCTTTGCTCATGCCCTGACCAAGCGCTGCATTCATGAGGAATGGAGTATGGGGATCGATGCGGCGATTGAAGCCGAAGCCCAGGCTCAGGCGATCTGCATGCAGACGCGCGACTTTGAACGCGCTTACAGAGCGTTTGTCGATAAGCAGAAGCCCGTCTTCGAGGGCAACTGAATCGGGTGGGAGACGGCGCGGCCCCAGCCGCGCGTCCCGCGTGCCCCTCAGGCGATGGGCTGGCCTGTCGACTTCAGATAAGCCGCTTTGGCGACGTTCACCGCATGGTCGGCGATGCGTTCGATGTTCTTCACACAAAACAGCAGGTGGACGAAATCGGCCACATGGGTGCGTTCTTCGCCCATCAGCGTGACCATCTCCGCCACGATCTGGTGGTGGGTCTCGTCGACCTGGTCGTCCCGCTCGTTGACTCGGGAGGCGCGCTGCGGGTCGCGTTCGACGAATGCGTCGAGGGCGGTTCGCAGCTGGCCTGAAGTGAGTTCGACCATCGCTTCGATGCTCGCCGCCAGTGCAGCCGGTACGCTGGCCGAGGACATCTCGATCGTGCGACGGCCAATGTTCTTCGCCAGGTCACCGATCCGCTCGAGATCTTCAACAATCCGCAGGTCGGCCAGCACCTCTTCGAGGTCACTGGCAAGGGGTTGGCGCTTTGCGATGACCAGCGCAGCCGATGCCGACAGATCACGTCGAAGCGCGTCCAGCATACGATCCTGTTCGACGACGCGCTGCGCGAGCGCCGTATCGTGGGTCAGCAGGGCGCGGATCGCGTCATTGAATTGCGCCAATGCGAAGTCGCCCATGGCGCCGATGCTCTGGGTCAGTCGATCCAATTGCTGGTCGTACAGTCGGTCAATGTGTGCGGGGGACATCAGAATTCCTTGTGGGACGGCGACGGGCGCAATCAGCCGAATCGGCCGGTGATGTAGTCTTCGGTTTCCTTGCGCTTGGGCTTGATGAAGAGTTCGTCGGTCTTGCCGAACTCGATCAACTCGCCCAGGTACATGTATGCGGTGTAGTCCGAGACCCGGGCGGCTTGTTGCATGTTGTGCGTGACAATTGCGACGGTGTAATCCGACTTCAGTTCATGCACCAGGGTCTCGACCTTGGCCGTCGAGATCGGGTCGAGTGCCGAAGTTGGTTCGTCGAGCAGGATCACCGAGGGTTTCACGGCGACGGTGCGGGCGATACACAGGCGTTGCTGCTGACCGCCGGACAGGGACAGTCCACTCTGGCGTAGTTTGTCCTTGACCTCGACCCAGAGCGCGGCCTTAGTGAGCGCCCATTCGACGCGGTCGTCCATCTCGGACCGGGACAGGTTCTCGTAGAGCTTCACGCCGAACGCGATGTTGTCGTAGATCGACATCGGGAAGGGCGTTGGTTTCTGGAAGACCATGCCGATCTTTGCGCGCAGCAGATTCAGGTCTTGTCCGGGCTCGAGAATGTTTCGACCCTCGAATTCGATCGAGCCCTCGGCGCGCTGGCCCGGGTAGAGGCTGTACATCCGATTGAGCGTACGGAGCAGGGTCGATTTGCCGCAGCCTGATGGGCCGATGAAGGCCGTGACCTTGTGCGTCGCGATATCCAGATTGATTTTTTTCAGGCCTTGAAACTTGCCGTAGAAAAAGTCGAGGGATTGGATGCGCAGAGCGGGATGGTCTGCGTTGTTGGCTGAAGATGTTGTATTCACGACTGCACCTTGTCTCGGAAGAGGACCCTGGCGAGGATGTTCAGTACCAGCACGGCCAGCGTAATCAGCAGCGCGCCGGTCCAGGCGAGACGGATCCAGTTGTCATACGGGCTCATTGCAAACTGGAAGATGACGACGGGCAGATTGGCCATCGGGCTCGACATGTCGGCGCTGAAGAACTGGTTATTGAGGGCGGTGAAAAGGAGCGGCGCCGTTTCGCCACTGATCCGCGCGAGTGCGAGGAGCAGGCCGGTGATGACGCCTGCCCGCGCGGCCCGCAAGGTGACGAAGGTGGCCACCCGCCAGCGTGGCGCGCCCAGCGCGAAGGCTGCCTCGCGGAGGCTGCCCGGGACCAGTTTCAGCATATTCTCGGTGGTGCGGACGATCACGGGAATGGCAATCAGTGACAGCGCGAGCGAGCCCGCCCAGCCCGAGAAGTGGCCCGCAGGCGCGACTGCGATGGCGTAGACGAACAGTCCGATCACGATTGAAGGAGCGGACAGCATGATGTCGGTGACGAATCGCGTGGTCTCTCCAAACCAGCCGTCGCTGCCGTACTCGGCCAGATAGACCCCGGCAAAAATTCCGATCGGCGTACAGACCAGCGTGGTGAACGCGAGCATCATCAGGCTGCCGACGATCGCGTTTAGCAAGCCCCCGCCTTCCGAGCCCGGCGCGGGCGTCGACTGCGTGAACAGGTTCATGTCGATCCCAGCCAGGCCCTTGCCAAAGAGCACAGCCAGAATCCAGAGGAGCGCGGTCAGTCCGAGCACCATCGCGAGCATCGATAGCGAAATGCCGATCGCATTGACGCGGCGTCGCCGCTGGTAAAGCTTCATGTCGATCATTACGTGATCCCCGTTGCGGGCGGTCGTGTCAAAGGCCTTTGGCGCGCTCAGCGCGCAGGATCATCAACTTGGCGATGGCCAGCACGACAAAGGTGATAACAAAAAGCAGCAACCCCAGCCCGAAGAGCGCGGAGATGTGAAAGTCGTCCGCTTCGCCGAACTCATTGGCCAGCGTCGAGGCGATCGATGTGCCCGGAGCGAACAGGGACTGGGCCAGCCGGTTCGAATTGCCGATCACGAAGGTGACCGCCATGGTTTCGCCGAGCGCCCGGCCGAGGCCCAGCATGACGCCGCCGATCACACCTTTCTGGGTATAGGGCAACACGACCCGACCGACGACCTCCCAGGTGGTGCACCCCATCGCGTAGGCCGACTCGCGCAGGATTGGCGGCACGATCTCGAAAACGTCCCGCATTACCGCAGCAATGAAGGGCAACACCATGAAGGCGAGGATGATGCCCGCCGCCAGAATACCGATCCCGTTCATCGCACCCCCAAAAAGCGGTCCGATCAAGGGCATCTGGCCCAGGGTCGACTGCAGCGCGGGCTGGCCGTACTGTGCGAAGAGCGGGGCAAAGATGAAGAGGCCGAACATACCGTAGATGATCGAGGGCACTGCAGCCAGCAGTTCCACAGCGGTACCCAGCGGGCGTCGAAGCGCAACGGGGCAGGTCTCAGTAAGAAAGAGGGCAATACCAAAGGCGAGCGGGACGGCAATCAGGAGCGCGATGGCCGCGCTGGTAAGTGTGCCTACGATTGCGATTGCGGCACCGAATTCTTCGTTGATGATGTCCCACTCAACCCGCCAGATGAACTCGAAACCGAATTTTTTCAGCGCGGGCCAGGCGTTGTAGACGAGTGACCCGATGATGCCGAGCAAAGCGAGCAGGACCAACAGGGCAAAAAGCAGCGTCACCTTGTGAAACAGGACGTCTTCCCAGGTCTGACGTTTGGCGATCGCGAGCACCCGTGCGTCGGAGCGTAGCTGCAGGGCGGGTGCTGGACGAGTGAGGGGCGTAGTGCTCATGTTACAACCTGGCAAGGACGACGCCCCGAACCGGTCGGGGCGCCTTGAGATCAAACCGCGAGACGATTTACTTGATCTGCGACCAGACTTTGGATCGGATCTGGGCGGTCAGACTATCCGGCAGAGGAACGTAGTCCAGGTCGGTGGCCAGCTTCTGGCCGTTCTTGAATGCCCAGTCGAAGAACTTCAGCACTTCGTCCGAGGCTTTCTTGTCCGCCGGGGCCTTGTACATCAGGATGAAGGACGCGGTGGAAATCGGCCAACTATCGGCGCCCGGCTGGTTGTTGATCGAGATGCCCATCCCGGGGGCGGCGAACCAGTCCGCGCCCGCCGCGGCGGCCGCGAACGTCTTCTCATCCGGGCGAACGAACTTGCCGTCGCGGTTCTGCAGGGCCATGTAGGGCATATTGTTCCGCTTAGCGTAGGCATACTCGACATAGCCGATCCCGCCCTTCACGCGACGCACATTGGCGGCCACGCCCTCGTTGCCCTTACCGCCTACCGATGACGCAGCGGGCCACTTGACGGCAGCGCCTGTGCCGACCTTGGCTTTCCATTCGGTGCTGACCAGCGACAGGTATTCGGTGAAGTTGAAGGTGGTGCCCGAGCCGTCGGCGCGGTGAACGACCGTGATCGCGGTGTCCGGCAACTTCTTCCCGGGGTTCAGCGCCGCAAGCTTGGGATCGTTCCACTTGGTGATCGCACCCATGAAGACTTCGGCCAGCACGGGGCCGGTGATGCGCAGTTCACCTTGCTGGAAACCGTCAAGATTGAACACGGGAACGGTCCCGCCGATGATGGCCGGGAACTGCACCATGCCATCGCGATCGAGGTCGGCACCCTTGACCGGCGCATCGCTGGCGCCAAAGGTGACGGTCTTCGAGCGGATCTGCTTGATCCCGCCCGACGACCCGATCGACTGATAGTTGAGTCCGGTACCCGTCACTTTCTTGTAGGCTTCGGCCCATTTCGCGTAGATCGGGTAGGGGAAGGTCGCGCCTGCGCCGGTGATGTCGGCCGCCGCTGCAGCGCCTGCAAGGGAGAGCGATGCGGCGAGCGCGACGCTTCGAATGATCTGCTTCAGCATGGAAATCCTCTCTGAGATGTGGCTGAGGGAAGGGTCTAGCGAAGTGTGCGGCGCGAATGTGACAATTCTGTGAAGGGTCGGCGGATTCGCTCGCGGCCCTGAGGGTCATGCAGGCATGAGATTTGCACTGCGTCAGACGGGTCCTGGGGTCTCGCGGAAGGACGGCTCTGGGGCGCAACTATCCGTTGACTGACTCGGTCGCTTGCCAGTGAAAGCCCTGGATCATCAGCATGACTGGATCCTCGATCTGTGCGGCCGCCTGGATCAGGGCGTCGCGCGCTGCGGCTACGTAGATCGTGACCTCGCCCCGGGGGTCGAACAGTCGTGTGTCCTGATCGGAGACTGTGATGATCGTTCGATTGTATTTCATCGCGGCCAGCTTGATCGCCTCTTCACCGCCCCAACCGTCGGCATCGACCGGGCCGCCATCGAGGCCGCGTGACAGCGTTGACCGAACGCGCTCGATACTCGTCGTATCCGCTCGGCCGGCAATGCGGGTGACCTGATCGGGGTCGGGGATCGCCTGCTCGAATGCGGCCAGCAAGGCACGACGCTGCCCGATCGCGCTCTGATAGTCGCGACTGTCGTCCTCGCTCAGACCGTGCGCGAGCGCTGCGAACAGGCAGTTGCCGTCGTCCAGAGTGTCGATCGGCGTTCGGCCGAGCGCGGCCAGGACCTCGGCCGGACGTTGCCGGGGCGCTTCGGCGGCCATTGCGACGCTCAGCCCATCGATCAGCTGGGTGAGTTCGCCCAGCGTCATTGAGCCGTCCCCCAGATAGTCGATGGGCGAGGCGCCCGGCGAAGGCTCGGGGTGTCCGAACCGAAGCGCCAGGTGCCGGCTGAGCAGGTCCCGAAATGAGGGATCAGGATCCGTGAAATACGAGCCGAGACCGGGGTGTGCCGCCAGTGCATCGCGGTTCGAGGTGTCAATCCGGGTGTCAGCCGTCCACTCAAACGGCACGTCGCGCTCGCTGATGTCTTCGAACAGGGATCCGGTGGGAGTTGGGACGCTTTGCTGTGAGACCTCGCCGGACGGATTGCGTGCGACGCTATGGCGGCGTCCGACCCCCGGGGCTTCATCGGCAAGGCGATCGGCACGAGTGCGGGCCGAGGCTTCGCTCATGCGGCGTTCGGCCTGCAGCCGGTCCTCATCGAGTCTTTTCTTCAGCAACTCGTCCGTCAGATCATCGTCCGCAGCCTGGGACAGGGCGGGGCTTGAAACGGGCGTCGAGACCGGTCCGGCCGACAGGGCCGCACCGCCGCGTCGCGACAAACCATAGGCACTGACGAAGGCCTGGATGTCTTTCGAGTCGATGCCGTTCAGTTCGAAATCACGAGGGGCCAAACCGCTTGGGTCGGGCTTGCGATAGCGGTCGTCCCCAAATCGGGCCCGGGTGATGTCGCCCCCCCGCACCTGCAGATTGCTGCGGGCCAACTGTTCAGGCGTGCCATACACGTCAATCTGGTGTCTGCCTTTCGCGGTTTTCTTGAGCCGGAAAAAAGTGCCATCTGCTGCCTGGAAGCCCTTGATGGTTTTTTCGTTCCCGTGCTTGTCGAGCACTTTGAGTTCGTCGTCCGCCTTGGCGAGATTGATCTGTTTGCCCGCATACCGGAAGCTTGCCGCGTCGGCGAATCCGAAGCTGAGCTTGTCGGGGTTGAGGGTCGTGGCCATTTGAACGGTGTTCGACGGGGCAGACTCAGACGCGCAGCGACGCCGTCAGGTGAGCCGGAAGAACGGGCGTGGCGTTCTCCGCCAGAGCCTTTCTCCATTGTCTGGCTGTATCGATGAAGCGCTCGACGATCACGATGGCATGGTCGACCGAGACTTCAGCGAGGTCGATCCCTGCGCAGAGAAAGATCCGATCGCTCTCCGGATCAACCGACAAGGTCTCGCCCCGCGTGCCCGCGAAGAGGAAATTGGCAGACAGCAGCATCCGGGTCTGTTCGGCCTCCCCGCTCAGTGTGCCCAGCGGCGAAAGCAGGATCAATCGGGCCGCCTGAGCCACCCACTCCATCTGCAGCTCGACCTCACCCGGAGCGGCCAGGCAGCAGACCGAGTCGTCGTTGAAGCGCAAGCCCGGAAGGGACAGCACCGCGCCCAGGTGTCTCAGGAAGGCGTGTGAAGGGTTGGTCATGGCTGGGTTGTCGCGGAGTATGACCGCGCAGTCGATCGCTGAGCGGCCGTTGGGTCCCAATCCGTCCATTTTTTGCCCAGTCGCAAGCCGCCGTCAAGTCGGTGGCGCTCGCTTCGAGACGATTCCGCCAGCGGGCAAACGGCGGGCCCCGTGGGTCGGTCAGGAGGTCTTCGGTCGCCAGTCGTCCGCCGCACCCGGTGGGATCGGCGGATGGCGCTTGAGCGATTGCTCGAAGTCGAGAATCATCTTTCGGATGGGGCCGCGCACCCAGCCCTGGGTCACATTGACGTCGGTTTCCTCGCGCGGGTCCTGGACGATATTGAAGACGTAAGGCGTCTCGAGACGGTGCGCCCCAGTGTTGGGCTCGACCTCCCAGACGAAGTGCATCTTCCAGTCTCGCCACTTGGCGGCGCGCAGTTCGTTCTTGACGTAGTAGACAAAGCCTTCCCTCGGAGATCGATCCGTGCGGCCCCGCCAGAGATCCATCAGGTTCACGCCGTCGATGGGTCGATCGGTTGGGGCAGCGGTGCCCGCAGCGTCCGCAAGCGTGGGCAGGAGATCGACGACATGCACGATTTCGTTGGTGACGACTGCGGCGGGGACATGACCCGGCCATCGGACGATCATCGGCACACGAAGCGCCCCTTCCATGCCGGTGTGATAGGTGCCGCTCCAGATCCCGGCACTGCCGCGCCAGGGGCGCCGGTACTCCGGCCCGTTGTCGCTCGCAAAAATGAACAGGGTGTCGTCAGCCAGGCCCGATGCGTCGAGCGTATCCAGGATTTCACCGACTCGATGGTCAAGCTCGATCATCGAGTCCGCAAATTCGCCCTTGCCGCTCCGACCCTCGAACGAGCGATGCGGGAGGGTCGGGAAGTGCAACTGGGTGAGCGGCACATACAGAAAGAAGGGGGCGCGGTCGGCCGCACGGTCCTGGATGTACTGGCAACTGCGCCGCGTCAGCTCGCCATCGATTGCGCGACGCATCTCCAGATCGTAGCGCTCGCAGAGGATTGCGGGTTCCCCGGCACGGCCTTCCATCACGTGCGGCACATCGACGACCTCGGGGTCAAAGCCAATCTGGTCGACAAACATGCTTTCGTTGCTGGTGCGGGGGAGGCCGTACCAGTGGTCGAATCCGCGATCCTTGGGGTAGCGCCCCTCCCGATCACCCAGATGCCATTTGCCGTACATGGCCGTCCGGTAGCCCGCTGATTTCAGAATCTGGGCCAGCGTGACTTCCGAGGGGTGAATCCCTTGCGGCAAGCCCGCAGGCACCGACTGGATTGCGCCGGTACGAATGGGGTGTCGACCGGTCATCAACGCCGACCGGGTGGGCACGCAATCACTCTCCACATTGAAATTGAGAAACCGCATGCCCTCTTGGGCGAGCTGGTCAATCCGGGGGGTTGGAGCGCCGCGAAGGGCCCCCCCGCCGTAACAGCCCAGCTCTCCCCATCCGAGATTGTCGGCCAGCACCAGGACGATGTTGGGGCGGCTGCGTGGGGCAGTCGAGTGCTGGGGGGATGCGGGTGCGGACATCTTGGCGCCTTGACAGGACAGAGGGATGTTCAGTCTAAAAAATCAGCTGAAAGCCGTAAAATCAATTCAACCCATTCTTTGAAAACTGGGGGTTATCATGAATCCTCCCTCTGAGATGGCACTTTCGCACCTGAAATTACGCCATCTGATGCTGATCGAGCTGCTCGTGACCCACGGCACCCTGCACAAGGCCGCGCGTCTGCTCAACATCAGCCAACCCGCCGCCACATCCATGCTGAGCGATCTCGAGGCCCTGCTCGGGACGCGGCTCTTCCTCCGAGATCGCCGGGGCGTCACGCCCACGGCCGTCACTCAGCAGTTGCTGGACAAGACGCGGCCCCTTCTGGCGGGCTTCGAAGACTTGATCGAGTCGGTGCAGCGACTGGCCGGCGGTCGATCGATCAGCCTTCGGGTCGGCGTCATCCCGCAAGCCTTCTCAGCGCTCCTACCGGGGGCGGTGGATCACTTCTGCGCCGACGCCGCTTATTCGCTCCAGACGCACGAAGGCACATCGGTGCAATTGATCGGAGCGCTGATCCGCGGCGAACTCGACTGCGTCGTCGGTCGATTGCCGGCAGAGGGCTTGCCCGAGGGCGTTCCCGCCCAGTCACTGCGCGTCGCGCCGCTGTATCGGGACGAAGTCTGCATGGTTGCGCGTGTTGGGCACCCGGTCCTTCGCATCAGACGCCCGACGCTGGCCCAATTGGCGGGCGAGCATTGGGTGCTGCAGCGACGCGATTCAAGCGTCCGTCGGGCCTTTACCGAGGCGTTCCACCGGGTCGGGATCGTTCCGCCCGATCCGCTGGTCGAAACCCACACCTATGTGCAGAATCTGGCCATCGTGGCGGGGTCTGACCTGTTGACCGTGGCCCCTCGACGGGCTGCGGAACAGTATCGACGGTCGGGTCATATTCAGCCGATCGCCCTGACCCTGGGCGTCGCGCCTTCACAGGTCAGTCTGATCAGCCGGGAAACCGGCCAGGAGAATAGCCTGATCGAACGCTTCGCCCACGCGCTGCAGATCAGCATCAGTGCCTCGGCCTTGCTCGCGGACACTGACGAGCCGAGGGCACGCCCCGTATCTGGTCGGCCCCCAGCGCGGCGTCGTCCGTCTAGCGCTTGATCGGTAGGTTCAGGGTCGGGACCAGGGCCACCCAGCCGTCGACCGTCTGCTTGAGGAAGGGGTCGAAGGCCTGATCGCCCATGGGGCGAGCCTCGATTCCGCGCTTGGCCAGTTGAGCGGCGATGGCCGGTGTCGAGACGATGGCCACGATGTGCTCGGAGAGTTGACGGATGAGGGCGTCGGGCGTACCGCTGGCCGCCACAAGACCCGCCCATTGCGAGAGCTGGATTGCTGGATAGCCGCTCTCCGCGAGGGTCGGGACATCACGGATCGCATCGTTTCGCTGGGCGGAACTGACCGCAATGATGCGGACCTTGCCCTGTCGCTGCTGGGTGAGCATCGGTGCGAGACCCAAAACGGCAAAACTGATTTCGCCTCCCACCAGCGAAACAGAGGCCTGACCGCCGCCTTTGTAGGGGACATGCACCCACTTCAAGCCTGCGAGCTGACCCAGCCACTCGCCCACGAGATGCTGCGACGAGCCCACGCCGGAACTGCCGAAGGTCAGCTCGCCCGGCCGTGTGCGGGCGGCGGCGATCAGCTGCTTGAGATCGGTCACCGGCGAGGCGGCGGGCACGGCAACGGTGATGGGCTGCTCGCCGATCATGGCAACGCCGCGTAGCGCCGTCTTGAAGCGCCAGTCGCGTTGCGTTTGCAGCGCGTCGAGCAGTGAGGCCGAATCCGAGGCGAGCCCAAGGGTGTAGCCATCGGGCTTTGATCGAGCCACCTGCTGCATACCGATTGCACTGGCCGCGCCGGGTCGATTCTCGACGATGACGGTCTGTTTCAGTCGGGTCGATAATTCGGCACCCACCAGTCGTGCCACGATGTCGTTGGTGCCGCCCGCAGCTTGCGGCACGATGATGCGGATGGGCTGGTCAGCGGGCCAGGCCGCCAGCGCGCAAAGGGGTAGACCGGTCCCCATCAATGCGAGGGTGGTCCCCAGGCTGATGAAGGCCGTCCGACGGACTGTGCGGGATTGAGTCATGGTGTGGAAGCCTTGTTGATCAAAGCTTTGAATCTAGACAGGGATTCACCAATCGTAAATTCAGTTTTGTCTCGGTTGTGAGTGCCTCTGGTTATCACAGGGTTGGAGGCTCGCAGCCCGGGTCCGCTGCTGCTCGCGCGATTTGCTCAACATGAGCCCTTTCTGTCTGACCGGCTGCGCGCTAAAATCAGATCGACCAGAACAGCGCAGCCGGTGCAACGGACTGCCGACACACTCAAGGGAGACATCATGACTTCGCGCATCGCTCGTGTGCTGCTGGGCGGCATTGCTGCCGGCCTCTCGATTCTGCCGCTACCGGAGGCCGCGGCACAGGCCTGGCCCAGTCGACCGGTCAAGTTCGTGGTGCCGTTTCCGGCGGGCAGCTCGCCCGACGTCACAGCCCGCATCATCGCGGCCAAACTGACCGACCGACTCGGGCAGACGGTGCTGATCGAGAACCGGACGGGTGCGGCCGGCATCATTGGCGCCGATGCGGTTGCCAAGGCACCGCCCGACGGCTACACGATGCTGTATCCGGTCAATTCCGTGATCTGCGCCAACCCCCATTTGTACAACAAGCTGCCCTACGATGCCTTGAAGGGCTTCGTGCCAGTGACGATGACGGTCCGGTTTGGCTATGTTCTGCTCGCCAACCCCAAATTCCCGGCGAACGATATTCCCGGCCTCATTGCTGCGGCCAAAGCCCAGCCGGGTAAGTTCAACTTTGGGTCGGCGGGGATTGGCGCAGGAAACCATGTCGTGATGGAGATGCTGCTGGATGCGACCGGCATGAAGATGGTGCATGTTCCGAATCGCGACAGCGCAATGTCGGTGGTGTCGGGCGATGCCGATCTGTCCATGGTCCCTGCTACAACTGCCGTGCCGCTTGCCAACAGCGGTCGAGGCAAGGCGCTCGGCGTAACCTTGCCTCAACGCATTCCAGTGTTGCCCAATGTCGCGTCGATCGGCGAAACGGTGCCGGGCTATTCGGGCGATGCCTGGCATGGCCTGCTTGCACCGGCCGGCACCCCTGCGGCGATTGTCGAGCGGCTTGCGGCCGAGACAGCCAAGGTGCTGGCTATGGCTGATGTGCAGAAGCGTCTCACTGATATCGGGTTGACGCCCGTCGGTGATACGCCCGCGCAGTTCGCGGCAACCATCAAGTCCGACTACGATCGCTGGGGTGTTGCGATCCGCAAAGCCAATATCGAACGCAAGTAAGGATCCCTCCAGATACGCTGAACACTTTCCGGATTGATATGTCGACATGAAGCTGATTACTTTTGAGACGGGTGATAGTTCGCGCCGCGTGGGCGCAGTCGTTGGCGATGACAACGATCGTGTCGTGGACCTCAGCGCGGCCGCGCAGGGCACGCGGGATGCTGCGCAGTTCGCCGACATGCTGAGCCTGATCGATGGCGGCGAGGCGGCGCTCGAGCAGGCCCGACGCCTGGTTGCTGCGGCATCGACGACTCTGCCGA
>JBDLRB010000147.1:0-2637 GCA_039800205.1 Pseudomonadota bacterium
CATGGTCGGCGAATTTCCTGAGCTTCAAGGAATCATGGGGCGGTATTACGCCCTCCATGACGGCGAGTCAAACGAGGTTGCCCAGGCCATTCTCGAACACTACCAGCCGCGATTTTCGGGCGATGCGCTCCCCGACACACCCTTGGGCACCACACTGGCGCTCGCCGACAAGATGGAGACCCTGGCCGGACTCTTCGGAATCGGCCAGTTGCCCACCGGAGACAAGGATCCGTTTGCGCTGCGCCGCCACGCGCTCGGCGTGCTCCGAATGCTGATCGAAAAACGGCTGCCGCTCCGTGTGTCGCAGTTGATCAACGCCGCATTCGATGCCTTGGGCGATCGGGTCACCGGGGGACGGACCGAGCTCGGGAACTTCCTCGCGGAACGCTTGTCCGGTTATCTGCGCGATCGGGGCCATGCTGCAGCCGAGATCGCGGCGGTCACCGGGTCTGGTATCGACGAACTCGCACGCATCCCCGAACGCCTGGCGGCCGTGCGCAGCTTCAGCACCCTGGCTGAAGCTCAGGCGCTGGCAGGCGCCAACAAGCGGATTGGCAACCTGCTCAGAAAAAGCGGGATGGAGACGGTCGAGGCGCCGTTCGATGCCGCACGCCTCACCGAACCGGCCGAACAGGCGCTCGAATCGGCCCTGAACGCTCTCGCGCCGACGCTGGATGCGAAAATGGCCGTCGACGACTATGCGGGCACCCTGGCCGCATTGGCCCAGCTGCGCGCACCCGTTGACCGTTTTTTTGACGAAGTCATGGTGATGGTGGATGATCCCGCCCTGCGCGCCAATCGGCTCGCCTTGCTCGCCCGCCTGCATCGGATGATGAACCGCGTCGCCGATCTGTCGGCGCTCTCGGTCTGATCGCGAGCGGGCACACCGCATGACGGCAATGCTGCGTGCAATCGCCTTCACAGGCTTTCAGGTCGTGACGGTCATCCCGATGTCCATGATCTGTCTGCTGCTCGCGCTGATGCCGCGGCCCATGCGTTACCGGGTCACGATCGCCTGGCCCAGGATGCAGATTCATGCGGCGCGCTGGTTACTGGGCATTCGCTGGGAAGTTCGCGGCGCCGAAAACCTGCCCGATGGTCCGGCCATCCTGCTGTCCAAGCATCAGTCAACGTGGGAAACGCTGTTCTACCCGTCTTTCATGCCGCGGGAGCTGTGTTTCGTGTTCAAGCGCGAGCTCCTCTTCCTGCCCTTCTTTGGTTGGGGCATCGCTCTGCTGGACATGATCCACATCAACCGACGCCGCAGCGCCGACGCCTTCGAACAGGTGGTCAGTCAGGGGATGGCAAAGCTCGCGCAGGGCCGCTGGATCATCATGTTCCCAGAGGGTACGCGGACGCCAGCTGGATCCAAGGGGCGCTACAAATCCGGGGGGGCCCGTCTGGCGGTCCGAACCGGCTCGCCGGTTGTGCCGATCGCGGTCAATTCCGGTGAATACTGGCCGAGGAAGGCCTTCATCAAGCAGCCCGGACTGATTACCGTTTCGATCGGCCCGCCGATCGAAAGCGACGGCCTGAGCCCTGACGCACTGAACGCCCGGGTCGAGGCCTGGATCGAAACCGAAATGCGCCGGCTCAGTCCCCATCTCTATCCGCAGACGCCTCAAGCCCCTGCTGAGGGTGCCGACCGATCGAACCCTGCGGATGAGCGCGCATGAGCGCCGCGCAGGCGAAGCCGGATGCCCCCGATCAGCAACTGTCGCTGCCGCTCTTCGGGAAAGACGGGCCCGATCCCGATGCCCATGGGGCGGGCTGGGGTCTGGGAGACCGCGTCGTGCTGCTGAAGGGCCAGCCCGTCCGTTGGCAGCTGGTTCGTGCCCGACGCCGGACCATCGGCTTCCTGATCGATCACCGCGGCCTGCGGGTCAGCGCGCCCCGTTGGGTCACCGCGCGGGAGATTGATCAAGCGCTTCAGGCCAAGGCCTCCTGGATCATCCGGAAACTCGCGGATTGGCGGGCTGAGGCCAATCGTAGCGAAGCGCTGCTCACCCGCTGGGAAGAGGGGGGCGAGATCCGCTACCTGGGCGAACGCCTGACGCTGCGCATCGACCCGGAGGCTCGGGGCGTCGACCGCCAGGGATCGCAATTGCGCATCAACCTGCCCCCGTGTGCGACAACCGAGCAGATCAAGGACCGGGTGGAATCGTGGCTTCGTGAACAGGCCCGGCGGATCTTTGCCGAACGTATGCCGCGTTACGTCGAGCGTCTTGGACGGGGCCCGAGCCGCTGGGGCCTGTCATCGGCTCGAACGCGCTGGGGCAGTTGCACGCGAGAGGGCGCAATCCGACTGAACTGGCGGCTGGTGCACTTTCCGCTCGATCTCATCGATTACGTCATTGCGCACGAGCTCGCCCACCTTGCCGAACTCAACCACAGTCCGCGATTCTGGTCGACCGTCGGCGACTTGTTTCCGGACTATGAAGCCGCCCGGCAGCGTCTTCGCAAGGAGGCGACCCTTGCGCATCCCGCTTGAACCGTGGCCCCAGAGACACGTCATCCATAAAGGAGTGCATTGATGAGAATTCTTCACACCATGATCCGGGTCGGCAATCTCCAGCGCTCGATCGATTTCTACACTCAGATCATGGGCATGTCGCTACTGCGTACAACGGACCGGCC
>JBDLRB010000148.1:0-7492 GCA_039800205.1 Pseudomonadota bacterium
ATATCGCGGTAACTGCTACCGACACGGCAGTCATTCTGGCGGCAGATTCAAGTGTGGTGGCAGCCACAGACAATGGCGTCAACGTGGTGGTGGCCACGAACAGCGTGCAGGGCAGTGTGACCGCAACATTGACGGACAGCGACGCCACCACCCGAGCGGAAACTGGCGCGCAAACACCGCCAGGCGAATTACGGCCGGGGAACCTTACGGTTCATGCCTCCAACACGGCATTCATCTTCGCTGAAATCGACAGCTCGGTGAGGGCTTCCACCTCAGTCGGAGTCGTTCTCGCCTTCAACACCATTGGGTATCAGCCGCAGAATGTTCTCTTCAACATTCTTGACGGAGTATTGGGTACCGGTCTGGCAGATGTCGAGTCCTTTCGCACCGTTGCGCAAATTAATAAGACCCCGCTTTCACTGGCGGGCGACTTACGCGTCACGGCCGAGTCAGAGGGGCAGATTCAGGCGCTGATCAGGAACTCGGCGCTTTCGCTCGACGTGAGCACCTCGGCCTCAAGCAGAGCGATCTCAGTTGCTCCCGTTGTGGCGATGAATAAGCTCGCCGCAGAGGTACTGGCGGCTATCGATAAGACACCGTCGGTTGTGACCCGCGGCGATATCACGGTGTATGCAAGTGACAGCGCGGGCATTCAGTCCGAGGTGGCGGCGAGCGCAATCGCAATCGCGGCGAGTACAACGTCGGACAGCAAATCCGTATCGGTTGGGCTGAGTCTGACCCGCAATGATGTGCAGAGCAATGCCAGCGCACTCATTCGCGGCAGTGGCGCCAACGCCCCCGCCCAGATCACCTCGAACGAGGGGGCGATCTCGATCGAGACGCAGAGAGGGGCGTCTATCGTCGCCAATGGTCGAGCGACTGCAATTGCCGTAGCAGCGAGCCTCAAGGGGGGCTCCACGGCGGTCTCGGGCGCGGGAACCCTGGCGCAGAACCGCACGATGGGCGATGCACAGGCCTTTGCGCAATGGGTCAATCTGGTCACCAAGGCCGCGCTGCCGCCTGCGGAATCAGCCGGCAAAGCACCGACCGCTGGAAGCAAAGAACAGACGTCTGCAACGGCTATCCCGCAGACCGATGCGCCCAAGCCTGGCGATGTAAGCATTCGGGTTCAGGACGATGCGCTCATCGATGCCTATCTTCGCTCGGTTGCAGCCTCAGTCTCGCTTGGAGCCGGCGGTTCTGCCACGGCAGCAGCGGTCGGCCTGTCGGTGGCCCGCAATCTGATCGGACAGGCGCCTCAGTCTGTGGCCTTTGACATCAAGGCCTCCAAGTACAGCAAGCCTGAACTGCTTAAAGAACTCACCAAGGGAAAGCGGGTCCTGAACGACACTGCGGCACTTGGTAAGGATGTCTATGAGTATGTGGGCCCCAAGCTCAATGATGACAACGGCATCGACCTCGTCAACCAGAACTACTCGGATAAAACTCGTTGGAAGCTCCTGCCTGAATCCGAGTCTTATGACTTCAAGGCCTCCGCCTACAGCAAAGTCGAACTGCTTAAAAAGCTCGCCAAGGGGCAACTCGTCCAACACGACACCGCGTTGCTCGGCAGGGATGTTTACAAGTATGTAGGTCCTGATCTGAGTGATGAGAAGGGAATCGATCTCGTCAACCAGAACTATTCGGACGAAAGTCACTGGCAGCTCATGAGCTACACGCCGCGCGCGGCGATCACCCAGGCAAAGATCCTCGCGGGATCGGTAACTGCGACCGGTGACTTGGCGATTGAGGCGGCGAGCGGTGGCCAGATCAAGGCTCGGGTCCTGGCGGCTGCGGCAGCAGTAGGGGCAAGCTTAGGCGGTGGCAACGCCACCAGTGTCAGTGCAGCGGGCGCCTATGCCGAGAATCGGATGTACGCGAGCCTGCTGGCGGGGGCCGATGCTGAGGGTACGACGCGCTCTCAACTGTCAGCCAGGCAGATCTCGGTCCTTGCTGACAGCGAGGCGAGCATCGATGCCATTACCGGTGCGGCAGCGATCTCGGGCTCGTACGCTGGGGCAGGCGGCGCCACTTCCGTTGCGGTAGGGCTATCGCTCGCCTTCAACAGCATCGATGTGGATGTACAAGCCGATGTGAACAACGCGACGCTCTCGGCGAGTGAAGGCAACATCGAAATCCGCGCGCTGTCGACCGGTACCGATCACTATGCGCTCGACGCGGCAAAGCTCAAGGAAGCGGGCGTCACCGCCACGACGATGGACCGACTCGCGCAGGCAGGCAAGGCTGCGACCTACACCAGTGACGAGAAACTGGAGTGGGACTATCGGCAGAGCGACGGCAAGGTCGAAATACGCGAGGTCGTGAACGGTAGCTTCCTTGGCATCACCGATATGCGGATGCCCAAAGTTCGCGTGATCGACGGCAACAGTTATAGCGTCTACGAACTCAAGAACAAGTCGCTGCTCAACACCGTTCGGGATCTGTCAACGATCAGTTTTTCGAAGGACGGAGACTGGAAGAAGATCGACACCGGAAAAATGACAGTGAAGTCCGGCTACACGGTAGAAGTGGCTGAAGGGCATCTTGCAGGTGGCACCGTCGGTCGCGTGTACGAGTTCATTGGTGAAGTCGAGAACTACACCACCGAGGACGGCCAGGATATCGAGGGTGGAACCCGGCGTGAGGTGAAAAAGGACGACATCGTTCTGGTCGCTGGCAACCATAAGGACTCGGATAAAGCCGATAGCCTCGCCGGCAAGCTGTATCGCTATAAGGGCGACACGCTTCGAATCGATCTTTCACAGGAAGACTTCAAGAACAAGGACAAGTGGGCCGAGCTCGCAATCAAAGAGGACATCGCTCTCGAGAAGGAGAATTACTCCGATAAGACCCGCTGGCGCCTGGCCGATAACTTCGCGGATCCTTCGGTGCAGCGTGCGCTCGTCGATGTGCTTCGGCAAGCTGGCGTTGATCTGCCAAAAATTGATGTGATCCGCAACGACGCGCTTTATCGCAGCGACGACGGTCTGTCCTGGGGGCATAAGACGTCTGACGGCACCGTGACGGTGCTGAAAGATGATGTGGTGGCGGTCACGACTGGAAAGGACGCCGGCAGCCTCTACCGTTTCAAGGGCACCACCGACGTTGATCAGCTGGCCCAAGCGGGCGACATTTCTGAGAAGCCATTCGAGATCAATCTTGGCACCGAAAAGCTGAATGACGAAGACCGTTGGAAGAAACTCAGTACTAGCAAGCATTGGCTGATGGTCGGCGATACCGTGCGCGTATCGTCTGGTCATGCGAGCGGAGGGGTGGCGGGCCAGATCTATCGTTATATCGGTCCGGGCAATACGCTGCTTACCGCTGATGAAAATTACGCTGATACAGCGCGCTGGGTGCCTCAACAGGCAGGTGTCACGGTATCGGTACTCGAAGAAGGAGTTGCCTGGAAGCTTGTCGATGGCGCAGGCAGGAGCTACACCATGCGATTTGATCCGGTGCCCGCCGGATCAACGGCATCGCCCACGGCGGTAGTCAGCCGAAACAGTATCAATGCGGTATCGGTGGGCGCGTCGGCGGCTCTTGGCTTCAGCTTTGGCGGGTCGGGCAAGTCCGTGAGCGGGGCAGGGGCTGTGGCGGTCAACACGATCCGGGGCTCCACCGATGCGCTGTTGCAAGACAGTCACGCGACCGCCAAAAAAGGTGACTTACTGATCCATGCGCTCAGCGACAAGGCAATTGCTGCAACGATTGTTTCGCTATCGGTCGCGGTGGGTGCAGGAAGCAGCAGCGGGGTGGGCGCCTCTATCGGCATTTCGGTTGCTCGCAATCTGATCGGCAAGGAGGGCTTCGGCGTATTCGGTGAGGCGGCGACGGCAACCATCAGAGCGGTTGCGATCGACTCGGATATGACCTTGGGAGGAAGCCTCGACCTGCGGGCGGACGCAAGGCAGGTGATCGATGCCCTCGTCATCTCAGGGTCCGCTGCGGTTGCAGGAAGTAGTGGGACCGGAATTGCCGCAAGCGGCTCAGGTGTGTGGGCGCAGAACGAGATCGGCACGAGGGTGCAGGCTGGTGTCTTCACCGAGACCAAGTTGGGCACACGCCCCAGCGAAATCAGCGCCGATGAGGTGCTGGTACTCGCTAACGATCAATCCACCATCAAATCAGTGGCTGCTGCGTCGACGCTTGCGGTTGCTTTTGGCGGCACCACCGGCGTGGCGCTATCCATTGGGGTCTCCCTCGCGCGCAATGTAATTGATGGCTCGGTGGAGGCTGGGTTGGACGGCGCCAGGCTTACGTCGGCAAAGACGGTCCAGGTGCTTGCGAAATCGGATGCCAGCATCAGGGTATTGAGCCTTGCAGCCTCTGTTGGCGCTGGGCTGAGCGGTGCAACAGGCGTGGGGATCAGCGGCGCCGGAGCGTCGGCGCTCAATGTGATCCTGAACGATACGCTCGCACACGTGCGCGACAGCGAAATCAAGGCCGACGGCAGTGTCACGGTATCGGCGCTTACCACCAATCGAATCAACGCGCGGGTGATTGCAGCGTCCCTTGGCATAGGTGTTGGAGTGTCGGCGGGTGTCGGGGCCTCGATCGGCATCGCGTTGGCGCGCAACTTCATTGGTTATAACCCCGAAACGTCTTCCGCGCTGGTCAACTACACCGGGGGAATTGATTCCCCGCCGCGAATCAAAAAGGGTCAGGTCATTCGCTTGAGTGGCGAACTCGGGATTCGCGCCAATGAAACCTACGAGTACATCGGCGACGAAGACCTCGAGCGTAAAAATGACAAAGACGACAAGCCAATTAGCCTGATCACCAGCCAGGATTACAGCGACACCCGCAAGTGGAAGCACTTGATCGATCCCACGCCCAATCAAATCAAGGCCTGGGTCAGCGACGCTTCGGTGGTCAATACTGTCCCGTCCAAGACGGCAGCACAGGCGTTCACGGTCAGTACGGTCGTCGACCAGACCATCGAGGCGAAAGTGGTGTCCGGATCGGTTGCCGCATCCGGCGGGGGCAGCTTTGCGTTGGCGCTGAGCGGCGCGGGTGCAAGTACGGTCAACCGGTTGAAGTCCGATGTAAGCGCCTATGTGGATAACACGACAGGCGCAGGCGTCAATGTCAACGGCGACATCACAGTATCCGCCAAAGATACAAGCAAGATCGAATCCTCTGTCACGGCCGTTTCGGTGGCTGCGTCGTTTGGCGGGTCGGGTGCTTCCGTTGCGATCGGCGTGTCACTTTCCTCAAGTACGATCGAAAGCACGGTTCAGGCGTACGCCAACCGGGCCAAGTTGCATTCCGGCTTGGGCACCATCGCGATTGATGCGATTGATCTCGCCGATATCGATACCGCCTCGACTGCTGTGGCGGTGGCCTTTTCATATAGTGCAGCGGGGGTTGCGATCGCTGGTGGCGGGGCCAACTCAATCAACACCATCAAGACCGCAACCCGTGCCTGGGTCGACTACACCAATCAACTCGTCGCAGACAACAGTTCAACCGAGTTGGGTCGCAGCGTGTTGTCCGCGAACAAGGATGTCCGGGTCAAAGCCCAGAGTGATTCCAATGCAGATACCCGCGTTAAATCGGCTGCGGCCAGTTTCGGGCTGATCGCAGCGGCAGCGTCAGGGATGGTGACCCAAAATCTGCTCTCACCCAGTGTGTCCGCATATGTGCGTTCCACCAATGTGATGGCGGGTGCTCGGGCGCAAGCGTTGGCGGAATCGGGGATGCTGTCGAGCTTCGCCAATGCCACGGATGCGGCATCGGATGGCGTTTTTCGAGTCGAGGCCAACGGCAACCGAACGAGCCTTGCCAACACAACTGGAGTGGCGGTGAGTTCCGGGGCATCGCTGGGACAGTCGTCCGTCGAAACTAAAGTCGATGACAGCGAGGTGTTCGCTGCCGTCGATGACCGTACCGAGGTCTGGGCCAACCTATTGGATATCGACGCACGGTCGACCGACGACCTGCTTCAGAAGAGTTATGCAGGCAGCGGCGGCATCCTCGCTGGTCTGGGGGTGTCATCCAAACTCGCAATCATCGGTGATGCGAAAGCTCGAATCGGCGACAACACGTCGATCACTGTCAGGCAACTGACGTTGAGCGCCACCCGCGACCAGGACTTTGACGCGCAGGTCAGGAGCCTGACTGTGTCCGCTGCCGGGGGCGGCCTGGCTATCATGGAGCGTACGAGCACCGGCAAAGCCCTGGTGGAGGTGGGCAAACAGGCGCAAGTGAATGCGGGGTCTATCTTGGTGGAGGCCCTCAATACCGCGAAAAAAGAGCGCTATAGCAGCGAGGAAAATTCGCTACGGTCGCTCTCATTCAAGGGGGCGGGCGGTGACATTATCCCTGTCGAGGCAACGCTGAAGACCGGGGCGACCGTGGATATCGGCGATGGCGCCAAGCTCACCGTGAGTGGCTCAGATACGAAAGCCGCGCTGTTCCAAATCAATACGCTGTCCGATGTCTTGCTGAGAGACAAAGCGCGCGTTGATGGCGTTGGAATCGCCGGGCTCCTCACGGCGGTGGATGTCGATCAGGAAACCACCTCACAGTCCAACATCACGGTCGGTCGGGGTGCGGCCCTGCGCAATCTCACGGGCGATCTGGAACTCTCTACGCGCACGGAAGCCGATGTGCTGGCGGCTTCCAATGTTTTTTCGGCGGCTGCGCTCGCACTTGTAGTGGCCAAAGCCAAGTCAACGCTCTCAGCCAATAACGACATCACGCTTACCGGGGCCGAGTTGATCGGGCGTGACGTCAGGATCATGGCCGGTCAGAACCTTAGCCGGGAACCTGGCATCCTGACCACGGAAGCCCGGACAGATCTCGCGAGCGTCGGCCTGAGCGTGTTTGTTGCCGAGCATGGGAGCGAGCTTTACGAGAGTAATGTCATCAGGCTGAAAGATGGCACGGAACTGCGCTCCCTGGGCAGCGTTGATCTGCTGGCTGATGCGGGAATCAACAGCGCAAGGAAAACAGGGCGCATTGTGCCAGTCGGTAGCGTCGGTACCTTCAAGCACAGCGTATCGAGCTTCAAATTCGACAGCATTAATAGTGTGGTGGTGGATGACGATGCCCGGATCGAGGCGGGCATGAATTACAAGAATCGGGTTTTCGTTGAGCCCTACACGCTCAACAGTGTTCCCAATCTGATTGGAAGCACGGGCACTGAGGCGGCGCAAGGCGAACGGATCGCGGCCATCAAGCGTGCAGGAACGGCCGGCGTTGATCTCACCGAGTCCGAGAAAGAAGCGCTGGGCCTGGACTCATTGCAGTCCTACCACTATGTGGCTCTGGCATTGAAGGAGGTGGCGGTAACCGTCAGGGTCGGTGATGTGGTGCACGATGAGACCCATGACCGCTACTACCAGATGCAGGCCGGCAGCGTCACGGAGCGCAGCCTTGTGCTTGACCGGGAAAACTATGCCGACAAGACACGCTGGTTGCCCGTGGAGCCGAAGTCGGACGGAATGGTACCTAAGAATGCCTTCGCGCTCGCTGCGGATGGGCG
>JBDLRB010000149.1:0-3407 GCA_039800205.1 Pseudomonadota bacterium
TCGGCGTCGTGGCATCCGCAAAACCGAAGGGCTCGCCATCCTTGAACACAATCCGGACGGGGGGCGCCTCGCCCAGCACCAGCTTGGGCAAGACCACCACGTTGGTCGGCGCGGACGGTCCGTTCTCAACAGCGCTGAAATCACTGTCTGTGCGGGCTGCATCCAGCAAGGTGTCCACGAAATGCAGGACCGGCTTGTTGATCCCGCCCGGCTCAAACAGATTGATGACCCGCAGATCGATCACGTCGGGCTGGGTCGAGAACCCACCTGCTGCAACGTCATTGCGGATCTCGATCGTACCGTCACCGAGGATCTCGGACAGGCTACCCTGAGCGAGCAGCGCGTAGAACTGACTGGCCGACATCGCAATGGCCGAGTTCATCATCACCCGCTTGAAGCCACTGATGTTCTGCGGCTGCAGTTGGCTGATATCGAGCGTACCGCTGCTCGACTCGAGCGTATTCGTCTCGCTGGAGGCCCCCAGATTGATCACCGAGTCGGCGCTCAGCCGCAGCACGGCGGTCGTCGCGCCGGCAGGCAGAACTGCGCCAGCAAAGCTCACGCGGACGCGATCGCCGACCGTGCTCAGTTGCCCGCTCTCATTGCCTGCATCCAACTGGATCCGCAGATCGGCCATCGCACGGTCGGCATTCGCGGGATCGACCGTGAAGGTCAGAGCCGACACATCAATCACGATGTTATTGATTCCGCCATCACCCTTCACCTGACGATTGGCCACTTGGTCAGGCGCCAGCATGAAGGTCGACACGAGGGTTCCGATCGAGCCCGGCAGGTTCAGCTCGGCACCCGTGATGGTCGCCCGGCTGAGATCGATCGTCGCCGTCGTCAGCGGTGCCAGGAGGGCCGCACTGGTCAGCCCATCGAGCGTACCGGCCACACGCAGCGTCCCCGAGCCATTGATGGACGGACGGATCGTCTGGCCATTGAGTGTCGACCCAACCAACTGGCTGGCGTCGACACTGACAACCCGACCGGCAGGAATCGAGAACGCCGCCTTACCCAGACCTGCGCCCACCAGAGAGTTCACGCCAGTGCCCAGTGCTGCCCGAACGGTTTGGGTCTGAAGCGCACTCAGGTCACTGGTTGCAGTCAGATCCGTAACCTGAACCGCACCGCTTCCCTGGATCAAGGCACCGCCCTGGGCGGCAGCGGTTGCCCGCAGACCGGTCATCGAAAGCGTGACCTGCGCAGGGACCTGCAGCACCATCGAGCCCAACTGGGTATCGGTATGCAACCGCATCGTTGAGTTAGCGGCAGCAAGCAAGGAACCCGTGAGGGTCTGCGTTGCGAGGCCTGTGAAGTCATACGATGCGTCTTCGATGCCTGTGACATCGATCCGTCCGGCACCCGTCGCCGTCAGGCCGTTCGCCTGGTCGACCGCCATCGAAAGCGTCGCAGCGGCATCGACCACGAGAGCGAAGCGGGCCAGATTGCTGGCCGGATCGAGTGTGGACGTCGATGTCACGGTCAGCGTCCGAACCGAGGTGTCGCTCGTCGCGACCCTCGACAGATCAAGCGCACCCACCAGGGCGCCTACAACCCGTACGTCACCGGAGCCCGTGATCACACGCTGATTCGCAAGTGCCGGCGAAAGGATCAGCGTGGGCCGACCCGTCGCAAGCGCGCTGTCGACCATGCGGATTGCGATCCGGTCGGCGAGCGCCTGGGTCAACGTAACGGTGGGTTCGACAACGGTCGTTGCCAGACCGATTTCCACCGTCAGTGCACCATTGACTCGCAGCGCTGAAAGATCCTGGGTGCCCCGGTAATCACGGACCACAACCGAGCCATCGCCTGTGATCGACAGGCCGCGGCTGGCGAGTTGCGCGACCTGGTCGGCCGACAGCGTCAGCGTGACGCCCGGTCGAACATTGATCGCAAAGCCACCCAGATCCGTCTCGGGATGGAGCACGACGGACTGACTGACGGTCAAGGTTCGGTTGGCCTGAACAGAGCCACCTGACGTGATCGCAGACAGGTCGATACGGGTATTACCGATACCGGTCAGACGGATGGCTCCGTCGCCCGTGATCTTCAGGCGGCTGAAGGCGTCCGCCGCACCCACCAGCACCTCGCCCGAACGCAGGGTCAAGTGATGGTAAGCCGCGTCGCCCTGAGGAATGATCTGATCCGAATCCTGAATACCTGCGCGCGTGAAGACCAGCCGATCACCCACGATGCTGACTGCAATCTCGCCCTGCGCCGGACCGCGAACCTCGTGCACCTTGGGTGTTGAATTGCCATCGGTCTCATCGACACTGAATGTCGAGGGCGTGACGATATCGATGAGCTTCGACGAGAAGAGCAAGCTGGGCTCACCGCCCGTGACAGTCGGTGCTGTTGCGATCAAACGGCCCTTCTGGAAAAGTTGCCCTTTGACGTTACTGTCCTGGGCGGCCAGCTTCTGGCCCAGATCGATAAAGATCCGTTCGGCCGTGAGATCGCTCTCGAAGCGCGCGATATCCGCAACGACCCGGAACTGCGTGCTTGCCGAGTCAACGATCTGCCCTTGCGCATCGCGCATCACCGGGCGCAACTGAATCGACTCGACCGAGGCCCCATTCACCAGGGGCTTGGCAATCGGTGCGAACACAACGGTCCGATCAGCGGTACTGTCTGCCAGGGTTGCCTGGAACGTCAGTTTACGAGCCATGCCAATCGCAAACTCGACCTCGGAGCCCGCCAGCTGAGCAATCGTCGTTCCAATAGGTGCCACCGTCACCTGAGCATAGGGCACGCCGGCAATCTTCCGCAGGCTAGCGTCCGAATCAAGCAGAACGGCCTTCGCGGAGCCCAGGACCGTTCCCCAAGCCGCCTCGATCGTCAGATCCTTCACATCGATATCGAGGTCCAGGGCACCGCCTTGAGTATCTCCCGCATCGACCATGAACCCATCGCGCAGGAAGACGTACGCCTTGTCGGCGCGAACCATGTCCTCAAGGATCAGGTCACCCGAATTGACAATCAGGGACAGCGTTCCCGATCCCGCCAGCGCCACCGCGACGCCATCGCTGTCCGCGCCCTCGGTCAGACGCAAGTCTCCGCCCGTCACGAGCGTGATCGAGGCGGTCGGACTCAAGGCACGGAGATCGCTCTGGGACTGCATCTGGGCCGGTACCCGTGTGGTGGTCCCATCCGCATTCAACTCCGTCACCGTCACCGCAACGTCGCTCACCGTCACGCCGTTCGCCTCGGTCACAAAGATCGAACCCGTCGCCGCGTTCACCGTCACCGTGTCCACACTCGTCGTCACGTGCCGTGCGCTCGCACCCACCGAACCCTGCGCCTCAACCCGCAGGTTCGTCGCCGTCACGTTCATCGTCGTGCCGGTCTGGTTGATCACACTCCCCGCATCGCTGTCGATGCTCACGTTCGTCGCCGTCACA
>JBDLRB010000150.1:0-5275 GCA_039800205.1 Pseudomonadota bacterium
CGGGCGTTCGCGATGCCCTGTCGGCGCCCTATCAAGTGGTGCGCGCGGCGATTCGCGGGGAGGCGATTGAACCGCTGCCCAAAGGGGGGGCTCGTGACTGGGCGTATGCCCCGGCGGTCGCAGAGGCGATCTTCTGGATGCTGACCGAGGATCGCTCCGTGGGCGATCGTCACTACCAACTCTGCCCCGGCTACACCTGGCATCCATCCATGATGCTGGAGGCCTTGCAGGCCAACGGGGTGACGGTTCGAGTGGCCCCAGGGGGCACCCCGATCGGATTCAACGAGGATACGACTCGAGAGCGCTGGCCCCTCTCCGCGGAGCGGCTCTCGCGGGCTTTCCAGCCGCCACCTGATGCTCGGACCGCTTCGCTGGCGTATGCGCGCTGGGCGATTGAGCATCCAGCCTGGTTTGACGATTCAAAGCGCTGAGCGCCTGCCTGTCCGCACATTTGAGGTGCTGGGCGTTGAGCGCGTGGGAGTTCAAGCGGGTTTGTGGGCGCTGAAACGCGTGATGGTGAACGCGTCCTCAGCCAGTGCCTGACCCAAGCGAAGGAAACCCTCGAGGACGAGTTGCTCAAGGGGGGCAGTGCATGTGTTGATCGAGTTCATCAATTCGATCTGCTGTGAACGGTCTGCCATGAAAGCGCGACGCAGATTCGATTCCGATTTCAGGTCAATCGACAGCACCCGATCGAAGCCGGCCGCGACCATCTGCCCGCAATAGTGCCGCGCTGTGCCAAGCGCGGGTATCGACCACGTCCGTTCGATGGGTTGGATGAGACGGTGCTGCTGATCCAGGCTCAGCCCCTCGCAGGCGGTCCAGTCTTCACCTGCGATTGCGCCGCCTCGCCGCAAGACGCGCATCGCCTCTCGAAAGAAGGCCGCTCGATCCGGAAAATGGCAGGCCGATTCGAAAAACAGCACGGCATCGAAGCTTTCGTCGGGAAAGGGCAGACGATCAGCGTGACCCAAAACAATGTGCGCCCGGTCGCCCGCACCGTGCTGGGCAATGAGTTGCTGACCAATGAGGCGCTGTTCCTCGACCGGCGTGAGTCCGATGGCCTCGATGCCGCGGCTTCGCGCCAGCCAGACAAGCGTTCCCCCAATACCGCATCCCACGTCGAGCACGCGGCTCCCCGCCTGGACGCCGATCGAATCGGTGACGACCTCAATCATGCGAATCTGGTCGTCCGGCCCGACGGCGGCGTGTCCAGGCAGATGAAATCCCGTGTGCCAATGAACCCCCAGCGTCGCCCGGAACAGAGGAATCACTCGCCGATAGTACTCATCCGTCACGGCCGTGTCCGCCGGTCCGCCCCGATTGAGGCGCTGGGCCAATTCACGGTCGGTCAACAGGCTGATCGACCGTGGATGGGTCGGACGGTCCGGCGGTGGGGGTCCAGCCGTCATGGTCAGCGACTGGGGATCGGCGGGGCCAAGAGGTCGGGCGTGATTTCAGCGATGGTTCGAGCGCCACACAACTGCATGGTTCGGGTCAGTTCGTCGCGCAGAATTTCGAGCGCGCGAAGCGCACCCCGCTCGCCGCCCGCACAGACGCCGTAGAGCGTGGGACGACCGATCAGTACCCCTTGGGCACCCAGCGCGAGCGCCTTCACGATATCGGCCCCCCGTCGGATGCCCCCATCAACCAGAACGCTGGTGCGCCCCGCCACGGTCTTGACCACATCGGGTAGTGCGTCCATCGTGGCGATACCGCCGTCCAGTTGCCGGCCGCCGTGATTGGACACGACGATGGCGTCCACGCCGATGGCCAGCGCCCGGATTGCGTCGTCTGGGCGTACGACACCCTTGATAATCAATTGACCCGGCCAGGCATCTCGAATGCGCTTGAAACCGTCCCAATCAAACGAGGGGTCGTAGTTGCGTCCGGCAATGGAGACGATACCGCGCGCATGGGTGGCCGCGGGCGTGATCCCGCGAAGGTTCTCCATCACAGGCATACCCCGCATCAACATCTGCATTGCCCAGCGCGGCCGCGAAGCGAAGTCGATCAGATTGCGGGTCGTGTAGCGGAAGGGGATCGACATGTCGTTATGAAAATCCCGCTCGCGCTTGCCCCCGACGGGCAGATCGACCGTGATCATCACGCCCTCGTACCCGGATGCGCGCGCCCGTTCGATCAACTTCATCGTATTGGCCCGGTCCTTGAGAATGTAGGCCTGAAACCAGAGCCGTCCGGCGGCCTGCTCGGCAATCTGCTCGATCGATGCCGTTGCGGAGGTGGATAGGGCGTAGGGGATGCCATGTTGCTTGGCCGCCCGAGCGATCATGATGTCCCCGCCGTGGTGTCCGAAGCCGACGGCGCCTGTGGGCGCGATGGCAATGGGTAGCGCGGAGGGTTCGCCCAGTAATCGGGTGGACGGATCGACCTGCGCGACATTGACCAGCACCCGCGGCATCAAGCGAAGACGCGACCACGCCGCCTGATTGGCCTGAAGGGTGGTCTCGTCCTCCGCCCCGCCATCAAACAAGTCGAACACTGCGCGGGGGATACGACGCCGCGCGAGGGTGCGCAGGTCTTCGATGGACCAGGCTCTCATGGTGTTGCTCAATCACGCGGTGCCGTGACGACCCGCGTGGGCTGTCCCGAGGCGAACGCAAGGATGTTCTCGAAGGCGTCTCCGAACAGCGCTTCGTAGCCGTCACGAGACGTGTAGCCCAGGTGCGGGGTGCAGACGACGTTGGGCAGGGTCAGAATCGGGTCATCGGGCGGGAGCGGCTCGATGTCAAATACATCGAGCCCGGCAGCGCCCGGTCGCCCCGCCTTGAGGGCCTCAATCAGAACGCCCGGCTGAAACAAGGCCGCTCGGGCGGTGTTGATGATCAGCGCGTCCGGCTTCATGGCCGCCAGGTCTTCGCCGGAAATGAGGTGCCGCGTACCGGCGTTGAGCATCAGATGAACCGACAGCACGTCGCTTCGGGCGAACAGGTCCCGTTGATTGGAAGCGAAGGCGAAGCCGTCACGAGCGGCGCGCTCACGCGAGGCGTCCCGACCGTGGCAGAGCACGTCCATCCCGAATGCTCGACCAATCAAGGCGACCGCAGCGCCAATCCGGCCGTAACCCAGTATGCCCAGCGTCCGGCCTTTCAGTACGCGGCCGATCGTCGTTTGCCAGCGGCCCTCGCGGATACGGCGATCTTCAACGGCGACATGGCGGGTCGCCGCGAGGATCAGCGCCCAGGTGAGTTCCGGCGTGGATGCGCCGGACCCTCGACCCTGGCAGACCGTGATGCCCCGGGCCTGCGCGGCAGCCAGATCAAGCTGTCCGCTCAGCGGTCCAGTCAGGCTGATCAGGCGCACGCTGGCGGGCAGGCTCTCGATCAAGGTCCGATCAAACCGGGTGCGCTCGCGAATTGGAACGACTGCATCGACGCCGTCGAGCGCCTGGATCAGAGCGTGTTGGTCGGCCAGATCGCCCTGGTGGATCTGCACCGCGTGCCCGTCGAGCAAGGTGAAGCAATCAAGGGTCCTGACAGCGTCCTGGTAGTCGTCCAGAATGGCGATGCGCATGGCGTTTTGAGGTCCTTGGGGCGTCAGAGGGCAGCTACGGCGTGGTCAGCCGTGGAACCGGGGCCAAGGATCTTGTCCGCCATCACCTGACAACGTTTGATCAGTCGGGGCTCATCGGGCCGGTAGTCTGCCAGGGCTTGATGGATGGTGCGCAGGTTGTCCCACATCAGCACGTCGCCCCGCGTCCACTGATGCGTATAAACGAAGCGGTCTTGGGTCTGGTGCTCAAACAGAAAGTCGAGAATCTGGTCGCTCTCTTCCCGGTCCATCCCGTCGATCCACATGGCATAGCCCGGGTTGGCATAGAGGACAGGCTGGCCCGTGACCGGATGGCGCAATACCAGCGGGTGAGAAACGGGGGGCTTGGTGCGGCGCTGTGCGTCGGTGAGCGCGGGACGCGCGCTTCCCCGCTCGGAGCGCATCATGTCCCAGAATTTGGAGAAGTCATGGGTGGCGGTCCGGCCAACGATCGTGCGCTTGATGTCGGCCGGAAGCGTGTCGTATGCGGCAGCCATGTCGCCAAACTGGGTGGAGCCCAGTGGGCGCCCATCCCGGTGCGGGATTTCGAGGGCATACAGCACGTTGGCGAAGGCGACTGTGCCGCTGTAGGACATGTCCGTGTGCCAGCTCTGCCCCGCATCGGCGATACCCAGGGGCTTGCCGTCCCGGACGATGTTGGACAGGATCATGACCTGAGGGAGCCCAGGCTCCTGAAACATTCCAGCAACATTTTCTTCAAGCGTGCCGAAGCGCTGGCTGAAGTCAAACTGCTGGCGTGCATTCAGGGTCTGATCGGGAAATCGAAGCACGCCTCGCGTCGCGAGACCGCGAACGATGTGCTGGAAGTCGTCGTCCGACAAGGGGCTCGACAGGTCAATGTCCACAACGGTTGCACCGAGTGTGTGATCGGTGGGAATGATTTTCATCAAGCTGGCCTCGTTTGGATGAACTTTTTCGGATTATTGTCTCAGGTTGAGTTCGTCTCTGCCACAGCCGACATCGATCGCTCGTGCCTGCAGTTCGGGCGGTGGGAGAGCGATCGGTTTGACTGTTAGCCTGTGAGGAACAGTATGGCGTACTCCTCGTATTTCATGTCCCGCCTGCGCGCTTGCCTGTTTGCCGCTTTGATCGGCGGATCGGGTACGGTGTATGGGCAGCAACACCCAACGATGCGGTGGGCGGAGTTGCCTGAGTTGTTGAAGGAGCAGTGGCGTTCGTTGGCCACTGAAATGAATGACAACAGTCGATGCGCGGCAGCGTTCGATGGGTCGTCTGATGCGTCGAGGATGATCCTGAAATGCTCGATTCACATTCGGATGGCGGCCGAAGGCGCGCGTCGGGCCATGAAATATTGCGAGGAGGAGCGTTTGAGGCTAGGGGTCCGGGCGCCCTGCCGGGTGGTTGTTCGTTAGGGGGCCGGCCGGGTCCGTCCGGCTCCGCTCAGCGCGCGTCCGGCCCCGCTTCGCGGGGCTTCCCGGGCCGACCGGGTCCATCCGGGCTCTGCTCAGCGCGCTTCCGGCCCGGCGATGCCGGGCTTCCCTCCTCGAACCGCGGCGCCGGGGCCGACGGGGTCCATCCGGGCTCCGCTCAGCGCGCTTCCGGCCCGGCGATGCCGGGCTTCCCTCCTCGAACCGCGGCGCCGGGGCGTGCGCAAACTCGGCCCTCCGGGCCTCAGACAGTGCGCCCGCCTGATCCGTCGCCGCCCGCTTCTCGTCGGCTCGCGCGATTCGCTCGCCGGACG
>JBDLRB010000151.1:0-11893 GCA_039800205.1 Pseudomonadota bacterium
TTTCCATACAGCCCCCCCACCACGTAGATCAAATCCGTATCGAACTCCGGCTCAGCCCGAAACGCGTCCAGCCCCAGCGCGTAGGACGAAGGACAGAATCGTCCGGGCTGAATCGGGGGAAGCGAAGCGCCATCGACAGAGGGAAGAGCATTCATTGGAAACGTCCGGAAGACCCGCGTGGCATCGGCGGACCATTGTATGCTGGCGCACAGCCAATGTGCTGGCTCACTTTCGACGCCGCCTGACTGAGGAGTCCACCGCATGTCCGTGATGCCTGATTCTGCCCGCGCCTTCATGCCCTACCCGCTCGCCGAAGTGGTTCACGCCCCAAGCGGACCGCTTTACGGGCTGTCTTTTGCGGTCAAGGATCTGTTTGACGTCGCCGGTTATCCAACCAGTGGGGGCAGCCCGCTGGTCCTCGCCCTGTCAGGGATCAAGACGCGACATGCAGCTGTTGTCCAGTCAATGCTTACGGCCGGGGCGCGCTTCGCAGGAAAAACCATCTCCGACGAGTTCGCCTTCTCGCTGAACGGAAGCAATGCGCACTTTGGGATGCCGATCAATGGCGCCGCGCCCGAGCGGCTTGCAGGCGGCTCTTCGTCCGGGTCAGCGGCTGCGGTCTCAGGCGGGCTGTGCGACATCGCCTTGGGCACTGATACGGGGGGGTCAGTCCGGGGGCCCGCCAGCCACTGCGGACTGTTCGGCATTCGGCCAAGCCATGATCGAATCCGTCTGGATGGGTGCCTGCCGCTGGCCCCAAGTCTCGACACATGCGGGTGGTTCGCAAGCGCGATCGACCCATTCGCCCGAGTCGCCGAGATCCTCCTTGGATCCGATCCAGCCCCCATCATCGGACCGGTGCGCCTGCTCTGGCCAGAGGACCTGTGGTCACTTGCAGAACCGGCGGCGCGGGCCGCGCTGGGCCCCGCAGTGGGACGGATTCGCGCGGCTCTGGGCGAACCGGATATCACGTCGGTCGCGCTTGATTCATTCGACCGCATGTACTGGAGCTTTCGCTACATTCAGGGTCGTGAGGCGTGGATTGCCCACGGGCCACTCATCGAGAGTTGGCGCATGCCGCTCGGCCCTGGGGTCGCCGAGCGCTTCGAATGGGCGCGCACCATCTCGGACGCAGACCACAGCGAAGCGTGGGTGTACCGCCGTCGCTTCACCGTCCACATGGACAGGCTGCTGGGTGACCGCGGCGTTCTGGTGCTGCCGACCATGCCGGATATCGCCCCCCTGCGAACCACTGCGGAATCCGCTCTGGAAGACTATCGCAACCGAGCGATCCGCTTGCTTGCGCCGGCAGGGCTGGCAGGCCTGCCTCAGGTTTCTTTGCCCTTGTGTCGCCACCGGGACGCCCCAATCGGCATCAGCTTGATCGGCCCGCGAGGCAGCGACCGCTCGCTCGTTGAGCTTGCGCAACACATCGATAAAACCCGATAACCCGTCAGGAATCCCCGGGTTGATTGCGGAAGAGGCCCGGTCACGATTGAATGGGACCTTCCGCGTTGGGGAGTAGCCGAACCAAGGATCTGCGGCCCACCCGTCAGCCCGATCCGCGGGGTTCGAATCACCCTTCGAAGCAAGCGTCGTCAACACGATTCCATGTGGAACCCGGTGGTCCACTCGGATCCGGCGCTGCAGTTTGTCGTCTGCCATGCAGATGATCAACCGGCAAGACCAGTGCGGGAACTTAAAGACATCCAGTCGGCAGCGCCGGGCTGCTCGCCGCTTGGCGCGCCCAGAATGAGCGCGCTTCAGGAGAATTCACTTGGTCTCAATCGGTACACCACTCATGTGGTCGTTGTTTGCTGCCTTTGTCCTGATCGCCCTGGTCATTGATTTTGCCGTGCTGAACAAGAAAGGCAACCAGGCCGTCTCGATCCGTGACGCTGCGGTCTGGTCCCTGGTCTGGGTCGCGGTATCGATTGCCTTTGCCGGCTGGCTGTTCTGGCAGCTTGGAGGCTTATCAGGTGACGCCCAGGCTCGCGACAATGCAATGGCCCGAACGCTTGAATTCACCACAGGCTACCTGGTCGAGAAGGCCCTTGCCGTTGACAACATTTTTGTGTTTCTGATGATCTTCACTTACTTCGCCGTGCCCGCAGAGTTCCAGCGAAGGGTACTCATGATCGGAATTCTGGTCGCCTTGGTCTTGCGCGCGGTCATGATCCTGATCGGCGCGTGGTTGATCGCCCAGTTTCACTGGATTCTTTACGTCTTCGGCGCCTTTCTCGTGTTCACCGGAATCAAGATGTGGTGGGCGGCGGGACAAGAGCCCGACCTTGACAACAATCCCGCCCTGAACTTCCTCAAGCGACGCATCCGTATCGCACCCGACTACGACGGCGAGCGCTTCTTCACGGTACGCGATGGTGTCAAAATGGCGACCCCGCTGTTTGTCGTCATTCTGCTGATTGGCATCGTCGACGTGGTGTTCGCCGTGGATTCGATCCCGGCGATCTTTGCGATTACCACCGATCCATTCATCGTCCTGACCTCGAACGTCTTTGCAATCCTGGGGCTCCGGGCGATGTACTTCCTGCTCGCGGGCATGCACGAGCGCTTCCACCTTCTTTCGTACGGACTGGCGCTGGTACTGATCTTCATCGGGACAAAGATGCTGTTGATTGACCTCTACAAGATCCCGATCGTGTGGTCCTTGGGGGTCACCGTCAGCATTCTTGCAGTGGCCATGATCTTGTCGCTGCGCATTCCGCCCGGAGAAAAGAGCGGGAGTGCCTACCCGTTTCCAGCCAGAACTGACCGCGATACGGGCGATCGAGCCCCCTGAGCCCTGTCGGCTGATACCGGTCGGTTCTCGCTGAGGACCGACCGGACGGTTCGCCGTTCAGCGGGTGGTACTCGGTCGGAACACCGGAACGGGCTCGCCCGATTCGCTGGTCTGAAAGCACACCTGGACCCGATCACCGATTCGAACTGCGTCGAGATTGCAATCGACAATGCGGCTGAGAAGGGTCACGCCTTCGTCAAGGGTGACGTAGGCGATGGCAAAAGGAACGGGGCCTGCACGCCGGGTCACGCTGACAGAATAAATCTCGCCGTGGCCCGCCGAAGCCCTCAATCCGACCTCGAGGCTGCCGCAGAGCGGGCAGTGTCCGCGTGGGTACCAATGGACCTGGTTGCAGTCGCGGCAATGGCCAATCATCAATTCGCCACGCCGCACGGCGTCCCAGAATGGCAAGGCGTCGGGGTAGATCGTCGGTGCGGACAGCGGGGCGTCCGCGCACACGGTCTGGGTCATGTCAAAGCCTCTCGAGAATGAGGGTTGCGCTGCCATGGCAGGCGGCCAACTGACCGCCCATTCCCTGAGCGAGTGCCAGCGAACAGTCTGGCACCTGTACGGCCGGGTGCGCCTCGCCCCGTAACTGCCTGACCGCTTCGATGACTTTGGTCATGCCGCCGCGATTCGAGGGGTGGTTGTTGCAGAGTCCGCCGCCGTCCGTGTTGAATGCGAGTCGCCCGACCCCAGAAATCAAGCCTCCGTCCGCAACAAAGCGCCCACCCTCCCCCTTCGGACAGAAACCCAGGTCCTCGAGTTGCAGCAGGACCGTAATCGTGAAGCTGTCGTAGATCGATGCGTAGCGGATGTCGGCCGGTGAGACGCCCGCCTCAGCGAAAGCAACGGCGCCCGAGCGGCGAGCGGCCGACTCAGTCAGGTCGACCCGACCGGCGCCCGGCCCCTTCAGGGCCTCCCCGGCGCCCCGAATCGACACCAGCGGACGTGAAAGCGAGCGGGCGATTTCTGGACGCACGACGACGAGTGCACCACCGCCATCACTGACCACACAGCAATCCATCCGATGAAGGGGGTCGGAGACCATGGGCGAGGACAGCACCTCTTCAACGCTCACGACCTTACGCAACATCGCGTTGGGGTTGTGCTGCGCATGGTGGGATGCCGCAACCTTGATCCAGGCGAGTTGCTCGGGCGTGGTGCCGAATTCATACATGTGACGCGCCGCAACGAGCGCATAACCATTCACCGTGACCAGTCCGTAGGGCGCTTCGAACGGCTGATTGGGCAGGTTCGAACCCAGGTTGCGAGGCTGAAACCCGCTGGACGCTTCGGACCGCGGTCTGCCTGCCAGGGTAATCAAGGCCACATCGCATCGACCCATCGCGATGGCCTGCGCAGCGTGGGATACATGCAACAGGTAGGACGACCCCCCAATGTCGGTGGAGTCCACGTGGCGGGGACGCAGACCCAGGTGATCAACCATCTGCAAGGGTCCCATCCCTGGTGCGTCTCCCGCGCAGAAATACCCGTCCACGTCGGACAGCGCCAGTCCCGCGTCACGCAGCGCACCCAGTGCACATTCAGCATGAAGTTGCGCAACCGACTGATCAGGCGCATGCCGTGTGGGGTGCTCAAAAGCGCCCGCAATAAACGCCTTACCTCTGAGTGACATCGAAACTCCAGCGGAAAATCCCCGCGGTGAACATAGCGCCCGGGGAGACGACGCATGACCAGATACGCGATGCAACACCCGACGGGCGCACTCTGGCGGAAGGTGTGAGATTCGAACTCACGGACGCCTTGCGACGTCGCCGGTTTTCAAGACCGGTGCATTAAACCGCTCTGCCAACCTTCCAGTATCGAACACTACGCGCAGGTCGAAAATACTCTGGCGCGGTGCGGCCATTATACCGACGGCTTGCCAGGTCAGTCGGGAGGCGCCGAAAATGAGCGGGTGAAACAGGATCAAGACTTCGAAGCGCTCGCTCGTCTACTGGCCGAAGGCCGCCGGCTCCTCGTTCTGACCGGCGCGGGCTGCAGCACCCCGTCCGGTATTCCCGCCTACCGCGATGCCCGCGGCACCTGGATGCGTCGACACCCCGTCACCTGGCAATCGTTCAGGGCGGACCCGATCTCGCGCAGGCGTTACTGGGCCCGTTCTTTGATCGGATGGCCCGTCTTTTCACAGGCGCGCCCCAATCCTGCGCACCGCGCCCTGGCCCACCTGGAGCAAGCAGGCCGGCTGGTTGGCCTCATTACGCAAAATGTGGATGGCCTCCATCAAGCGGCTGGACATCGCCAGATCATCGATCTTCATGGACGTCTGGACGCCGTGATCTGCATCGACTGCGGGACACGAAGCCTGCGTCGCCACTTGCAGACGCGCCTGATCGCCTGCAATCCCGAATGGATTGGCCTGAGCGCAGCGCACGCGCCCGATGGCGATGCCGACCTGGAGGATGTGGATTTCACGCGGTTCAGAGTGCCGGACTGCCTGCGTTGCGGCGGTACGCTGAAGCCCGACGTCGTGTTGTTTGGCGAGAGCGTTCCTCCTGGCCGCGTGAACCAGGCCAACCAGTGGCTCGAACAGTCGGACGGTCTGCTGCTGGTCGGGACCTCCCTGACCGTCTTCTCTGGCTTTCGGTACGCCCGACGCGCGGCCGAACTCGGCCTTCCGATCGCAGCCATTAATCAGGGATTCACCCGGGCCGACTCGCTGCTTGCTTTCAAGTTAGACGGCTGCTGTGCGGAGGTTCTTCCAGCGATAGCCGGTATGGTCTGACCGATATACGGTCGCCCGCCAGCGCGTTACGCGCCGCCCCCACGACATAGACTGCTGGCCCACGCTTGATCCAGCGCAATATGCGAACGAGGTATCGGTGATGACTGCCACACCCCTGCTGCCGTCCCTGCCGTTCGACCCTGGATGCACCCACAGCCCCCCCCTGGACACCAGCGTCCAGAGCCGGATCAACCTGCTGCATGATGCCGCCCACGAGATCCGCTCCCCCCTGGCCTGTCTCAAGGGTTACGGAGACTTGCTGACGCGGGGGGATCTCTCGGGGGACGATCTGCATGACATCGGCGAGCGTATCCGGCGACAGGCCGCCCGCCTGTCCGAGACCGTCGAGGATATTCTGGAGTTGACCGAGATCGACGCTCATTGCGGCGCAAACTTCCGGTTCCGCACCACGAACGTCGAATCGATCCTGCACGATGCACTGGATGCAATTGAGCCCGAACGCAGCGAGCGCATCGAGATCCGGATCAGAAACGCGCCCGTGCCGAACATACTGGCCGATCCTGCCCGGCTTTCGCGAGCGCTGATCAACGTCCTGGATAACGCATTGAAATACTCCGACGGCCGGCGCCGGGTCACGCTTTCGGCCCGTGCTGCATTCAAAAACGACAATCGCGGCGGCCCACACCTCCTGATCCGCGTCCATGATCGCGGCATTGGCATGTCCGAGTCTGACGCCAGACAGGCCTTCAAGCGCTTTTTCCGCTCTCAAGCCGTGACCCATCTCCCCGGCACAGGGTTAGGGCTTGCGATTGCCCAGCAAATCGTTCGTCTTCACCGTGGCGAGCTCAAGCTGACCACTCGGTTAGGCCATGGTACCGTCGTCACGATGAGCCTGCCCACCGCACAGGCTTGAGAGTGCCCGACCTCAGAACAGCCCCAACTCGCGACGCAAGATTTGCGCCTCGATGAAACCCTGAATCTTCTCGAACGGAATGGGTTTCCGATACACCGCGATCCCCGGAGGAAGTGGCCCCAACGCCCGCAACGATTGGTCATCCAGCCCCGTGACGACAATGACCTGAGTGGAATCAAATTCGGGATGCCGGCGGAGCCTGCGCAGAAACTCGAAGCCGTCCATCGTGGACATTCGCAAGTCCGTGATCAGAATGCCCGGCCGATTCCGCTCGATTTGCAAAAGCGCCTCAAGCCCATCTTCGGCCGTCACAATCTCGATCGGTAATTCCCAACCGCTCAGGGTCTTCAGATACAAGTCGCGCGCCGCCTCATCGTCCTCCACCACGAGCACACCGAGTTTCTCATCTGGCTTGAGCCGACCGCCCCCTGCCCCGCGCCGGCGCTCAACCGTTTCGACTGACTCAAGCATGATTCGGCGATGCCCCCCACGGGTACGCCAGGCCCTCAGCTCACCGCGCTCAACCATCAGTTGCACAGTCGTGTTCGATACGCCGAGCCTGCGGGCGGCTTCGGACGTCGTACAAACGGGCGGGGCGTGAGGCGTCGAATCGGCAGTTCGCATCGGGGTGTCGCTCCCTGTGTCGGGAATCGGCGGTTACCGACCCGCGATGATTGAACCCAGATCGCTCTGCTCAGGCAACAAAACGCTGCCGATCGGCCCGTCTGGACCGATCAACGGTAGCCGACCCGGCACATAAGCCACAGGCCGCGCGCAACGCCGCCTGAGCCCGGGCTCGCATCACGCGCCTCGACACTCCTCACAGCGGCCTTCGACCAACAATGTCTGCCCGGTGATCTCGCATCCCGGAAAGGCCTCCGCGGCCAGCAGTTCCGCTCTGCGGGTTCGCTCGGCGCCGCAGACCACGCAACGAAACTTGATCCACGACTGCGCGACCGGATTGACCAGCACGTAACGCCGAACCTTGTCGAAATTCATCTCCTGGCGGATCAGTCCGCACTCGGTCAAAGCGGACAGCGTCCGATAGATGGTCACTCGATCCGGGGCTTCGGCCCGAAGGCCACCGAGAACGTCCGCGGCAGAGAGGGCACAAGACTGACTGAGCAGAAGCTCGATGACCGACACACGGATCGGCGTCACTCTCGCCCCCGCAGATCGAAGCAACACCGTGGCCCGCCCACGGGCAGCGGGCGCAGCGGATCTGCGCACCGGCCCATCCGCCTTGTCAAGGGGATCGCAGGCGCCCGAAGCCTCCGCCGGCTGCCGTGGCCCCGAAGCGGCCCGATCGACCTCAGCAGACGCAACCCGCATGGCCCAGACTCTTTTCAAACAGGGTCACTGAGCATAACAGAGGTCAACAGAAACGCCGGCGATTCACGAAAAAATCGATTCCGGGGCATTGCCGGATGTTGACAGCAATCAATGATCAGGCGTGAGGCCGAAGCGAATCAGGAAGTGCGTGCATTCGCGGCACACTCCTGCGGGGCAAATTCGATAAAAGTAACAAAAGCAACAGACCCTCTCAAATCACAAGCCCGTGACCGAAGCTGTTGCAGGGTCGGATGCTCTAAAGTTTTTCAATCAGGCACCGATACCTACCACGACGGACAATCGGATCAACACGGAGTTCAGGTCATGAGAATGAATAAGCGCGGTGCCAGTGCCTACGGAGAAGTCAAGCTGCAAGGCGACGTTGCAGGCAGCGATCGTGTTGGTCTGATCAGGATGATGTTCGACGCCCTGATCGACAGCCTGAATCTGGCCGAAGCGCGCATCGAGCGCCAGGACCTCCAGGGCAAATGGGAAAGCATTTCCCGAGCCAGCCGAATCGTCCTCGGTCTGCAATCCGCGCTTGACCACGAGAAGGGCGGAGAACTGGCCGCCAATCTCGACGAACTGTACGGCTATGTGTCGCGACGCCTGATCCATGCGAACGCGCACAACGATGTGAGCATCATCCACGAAGTTCGAGGCCTGATGACCGAGATCCGCGACGCCTGGTCACAGATTCAGCCCCCGGTGGATGTTTCGCGACTGGCCGCTTGACGCAGGTTCCGCTCGTACCCTCGGGAGGAACGGTCCGGATGCGCCCTCCCCCTCCCGTCAGACGGCTCGACGGTTGATCACGAAACGACTCACGGCAAACTCCTCCAGCATCCGACCCTCCGCAGCGTCCTCGCGCTCCAGCTCCAGCGCCACCTCCCGATCGACCAGCATCTGATATTTGCTGCGTGATTGCTCGCAACGCAGTAGCTCGCGCCGCGCCCCGGCCGTCACAGCACGCGCTGCATCAAGGTCCGCACTGACTCTGAGCATCAAGGCACCAATCTGCGCAAGAAACCCCCGGTAGGCCACGCTACGACTCATCGCTCCCGCTTGCTGTTCGGAAGCGAGCAATTTCGCCTGATAATCGTCTCGCATTGCGACCAGCCGGCTTCTCTGCGACTCCAACTGATCGACGCGCTCGAGCGCTCGCGCGAGCCCCTGACGCGCGACCTCAATCTCGGACTCGCTTCGTTGATGAAGCGCCTCCCAGCATTTCTTCCTGTTCACCTTTGCCCTCCAGGGTGCCCCGCGCAGATCAAGGGATCAAACGCTGCAGGCTGTGTTGCGTCTGTGCATAGTCCGCTGCAATGTGCATGTCCTGCCTGAGAAACTGCTCCAACGCAGGCCGCATGCGAATCGCCTCGTCAAGCTCGGGATTGCTGCCCGATTCATAGGCCCCGACCTGGATCAGGTCGGCGTTCTGCTGGTAGAGCGTCCACAGCCGGCGGAAGCGGTTGGCCCGCTGCAACTGCTCTCGGGACAAGAGATTCTGAGCGACCCGAGACACGGAACCCGCCAGATCAATGGCCGGGTAATGTGCGGCATCCGCCAGGGCGCGCGACAACATCACCTGCCCGTCCAGCGACGCCCGAGCGATATCAACAATCGGGTCGGACCGGTCATCGCCTTCGGCCAGCACGGTGTAGATGGCTGTAATCGAGCCGTGCCCACCTCGTCCAACCCCGGCACGTTCGATCAGATTGGGCAACAGGCTGAAGACCGACGGGGGATAGCCTTTCGAGGTTGGCGGTTCGCCGATCGCAAGACCGATCTCGCGCTGGGCATGGGCCACCCGCGTCAGGCTGTCCAGGAGCAGGAGCACATGCCGACCGGCATCCCGGTGATATTCAGCGATCACATGCGCCAGATGAGCGGCTTTCAGGCGCTGCACAGCGGAGACATTGGCGGGGGCAGCGACGACAACGGAACGCGCAAGCCCCTCAGGCCCCAGCGATTCGGTGATGAACTCCTGAACCTCGCGCCCGCGTTCGCCAACCAATCCGATCACGACAACATCAGCATTGGTGAACCGGGTCATCATGCCCAGCAAAACGCTTTTACCCACCCCCGACCCAGCAACCAAACCGATCCGCTGCCCGCGCCCCATGGTGAGCAGGCCATTGATCGCACGTACGCCCGTGTCGATCACATCCCTGATCGGGCCTCGCTCCATGGGGTTCAGCACCATGCCCTGAAGGCCAACCGCATCGAGGCACTCCGGTGGCGGTTTGCCGTCGAGCGGCCGACACAATCCGTCAACCACCCGACCCAGCAGTGCATCACCCAGCATCACGACCGAAGCATTTCCCTCCACACGCACGGCTGCGCCCGGGGCACATCCAACCGAGTCGTTGAACGGCATCAGATAAAGCGTTTCGTCATGAAAGCCAACGACTTCGGCTTCAATCTTCTGACCGTTCACCCCATCGACCACGCAGCGCGCGCCGACGGGGGCCATGATGCCTCGAGCCTCAAGTGTCAACCCGACGACTCGCGCAAGCGTGCCACGCCGCTGTACGGTCGGCGCGCGAACGCTGCCCACAAGCCCCTCGACCTCAGCTCCAAAATCAGCCCACATCGTCGATCTCCCCATCCGCGAAGCCCCTCGCCTTCAGGGTGCCTAATCGGGGCAGACGCTGTGCGGCAGACTCGCCGATCACCCGAGTCGCGATTGCGGTCAGACGATGCTCGATCAGATCCTCGATCACAGTATCGCCCGCCGACAGGCGGACGCTACCGGGCCCGATACCCGGATCGGACCGGAGTTCAACCCGATCGAGGGCAATCGCCGGACGCCGGACCCAGCGCTCAAGATCATCCGGGTGCAGGGCAAGGACCAGACGATCCCCGGGGGACCGCTCAATCTCGGCCAGACAGGTCTCAATCAGGCGACCGATCGCTTCGGATGACAGGGCGAGCTCACCTCGAACAAGCTCGATCGCCAGATGGACAGACAGTCTCCGCAGCGGCCCGAAGAGCGCAATCGGATCGCACGCAGCGGACTCGATGGAACGAATCAAATGGTCGAGCGCCTGCAGCCGCGCATCATGTTCGGCTTTCAGCTGCTGACGGGCCTCCGTGACACCCTCGGCTCGACCCGCCGCATGGGCTTGCCCCCAAACCGCCTCGTGGGTCGCCTGACGAACCTGCTCGAGCTGCGCGAGGTGATCGGACTCGAGGATCATCGGCTCGGCCGGCTCAGGCGGAGCCCTGTCGATCTCCGCTTCGACGACATCAGCATTCTGCAGGTCCGTTTGCTCGTGGACATTGCCCTGGGCGGCCTCGCCGGGCTCGTCGTCCGCCCATTCATCGCCCGGAACGGATCGACCCGTTGGGTCCGAAGCGTCGGCCTCATTGGCTTCATCCAGGCCCTGCTCAGCGGTCCCGTCGAGCTCGTCGGCGGCAGGGTCGATGAGATCGCCCTTCCCGACTGAATCGTCCTCAGCGACGGCGGGGTCGTTCGCGTCCCCTTGATCCGCGAGGCTGGGCACCTCTTCCTCGAACTCGAAACCGTCGGCCGCCTCGAAGGCGACGACCTCAATCTTTGCGGGTCCGGTCAACGCATCGAACGAAAGAGGCTCAAAGCCAGGCGCCCCCCCGGGCAAGGACGCAGCCTCCTGGGCCTCTGAATCGAGATCGGTCTCCAGACGGCCCTCGCTGCCTTCGAACCGGGGCCCCATCCGACGATCAGTCGGTCGGCCCGCTTCGAGATCCGCCGGGCGCTGACCCAAGACCGGGTCCGGCTCCCAACTCAGCGCTGTACCAACTCGTCGCGCCTGCGCGTCGGGATCGACCAGCGGTCGGAATGCCGAAGGACTCATGTCGCCACACCCTCAGGAATGCTACAGGGGGACCCGGCTGCATCCGTACGCTGAGGAGCGCTGCACCCACAATCAGACAAAATCGTCTCCCCGACCCGCCAGAACGAGCTCGCCCGCGTCGGCCAATTTTCGGGCGATTCGCATGCATGACTTCTGGGCCTCCTCGACATCGGTGATACGCAGCGGCCCCTTGGCTTCCATATCGTCGATAAACATCACCCGGGCGCGCGAAGACATGTTGTCGAAAAATTTGGTCTTCACCGTCTCATCCGCACCCTTGAGGGCGGTCATCAACATGTCGG
>JBDLRB010000152.1:0-35573 GCA_039800205.1 Pseudomonadota bacterium
CGCAGCCGCCAAGGAGCGCCTGCGGCCGGCCCTCTCTCCGGGCAATCTCGACAAGACCCTGAGCGCGCCGGTGGTGGCGATCATCGCCTACGACACGATGTTCCACGAACACCTGCCGCAGATTTTTCCTCACAACCCCTCCGCGCGCAGCTGGTTTGAAGGCGACAGCGAGGCCGCGCGCAATGCGCGCGAACGTTCAGCGTTTCGAAATGGCACGCTGCAGGGCGCCTATTTCATTCTGGCCGCACGCGCAGTGGGCCTGGATTGCGGTGCGATGTCGGGCTTTGACAATGCCCAGGTCGATCGGGAGTTCTTTCCGGACGGGCGATTTCGCAGCAATTTCCTCTGCAATCTGGGTCACGCAGATCCCGCCAAGCATTTCGAGCGCAGCCCGAGGTTTTCATTCGACCAGGTCTGCCAGGTGCTGTAACACGCGACGATCGTCCGGGCCCCCGCCCGGACGAGGGCCTCATCCCTCGAGCAGGCGCCGCCCGATCACCTGGGCCTGGATTTCGCCCGCGCCCTCGAAGATATTGAGAATGCGCGCGTCGCAGAACAGGCGGCTCGCTTCGTATTCCAGCGCGTAGCCGTTACCGCCATGGATCTGCAATCCACAGTCGGCATTTGCAAAAGCAACCCGGGCGGCCAGCAGTTTTGCCATGCCCGCCTCGAGATCGCAACGCTTGCCGGTATCGCGCGCACGCGCCGCGAAATAGGTGAGCTCGCGGGCCGCAACGATCTCGACCAGCATCATCGCGAGCTTGTCATGCACGCGCGGGAATTCAACAATCGGTCGTCCGAACTGCTGACGCTCGGACGCATACTGAAAGGCCACATCAAACGCATCCCAGGCCACGCCCAGAGCACGCGCGGCCGTCTGGATCCGGGCGCTTTCAAAGGTCTTCATCAACTGCCGAAATCCCTGGCCGGGTGCCGCACCGAGCAAGCCTTCGGCGGGCACCTCGAAGTCATCGAACGCAATCTCGTATTCCTTCATGCCGCGATAGCCGAGGACCGGGATCTCGCCGCCGCGCATACCGGGCGCTGGAAACGGATCGGCCTCAGACCCGCGAGGCTTGGGTGCCAGCATCATCGACAAGCCGTCATGGCCGGGCCGTGTGGGGTCGGTGCGCGCGAGCAAGGTCATCACGTCGCTGCGCGCGCCGTGGGTCGTCCAGGTCTTGGCGCCGGTGATTCGCCAGGACCCGTCGGGCTGGCGGTCCGCCCGGGTTTTCAGGTGGGCCAGGTCCGAACCGGTATCGGGCTCGGTAAAGACGGCGCAGGGCAGGACCGTCCCGGACGCAATACCCGGAAGCCACCGAGCCTTTTGCTCGGGCGTACCCGAACCGGCAATCAACTCTGCGGCGATCTCGGAACGGGTGCCCAGTGAGCCGACACCGATCCAGCCCCGGGACAGTTCCTCGGACACCACGCACATGGCGAGCTTGCCCAGACCCTGTCCCCCGAACTCCGGTGAAATCGTGAGACCGAAGACGCCCAGTTCCGCCATTTCCGTAATCAGCTCATCCGGAATCAGCCGGTCCTCGAGATGCCACCGGTGCGCGTGCGGGCGGACCCGCTCACGCGCAAAGCGTCGGGTGTGTTCGCGGACCAGGTCGAGCGTGTCGTCCGCAAGCGATTCGTCAATCCGGGCGCCCTCAGCGAAGGCCTGAATCAGCGTCCGGCGTAACGCCGGGCCCCGTCCTGCAGCGAGGACCTGTTCAACGATCGGCTCTGCCTGCAGGGCCTGAGCGCAGTCCTGCGCACCCATGTCCGCGGGCCGCGCGAATTCGTTTGCGCTCATCGCAATGCCGCCGATCAACTGGCTCAGGTACTCGGCCTGGGCAAGGGTCAGCACCAGCACATCGACCGTCCCGAAGCGCTCGCGTTCAGCGGCCGCCTGCGCCCAGCGACCGAGTTCCAGCAGGGCCTGAACAATGGTTTCGGTCCAGGCGAGCGCGTGCAGACAACGTTGCTCTGCATCCAGATGCACCGGATCGGGCCGGCCCTGGGGCGGGCACAGTCGCGTACGGACCGCATGGCGGATTGCATCGCGATACCGGTTGAGCGGCGCTTCGAGTTGTCGCGCATGGGCCAGGGCGTCGGCGGGATTGACGATCGTGGGTTGAGAATCAGACATCGCGTCTCGCTCCTTCAATGGGGTTCGACCGATGCGATCAGTCGCTGATCGATCAGCCGTCCGATCTGGGCATCGGACAGGCCCAGCACGTCGGCGAGCACCGCAGCACTGTGCTGCCCGATCACGGGCGCTGCGCGAGGCGCCTCACGCATCATCGCGGAACTCTGCACCGGGCTGCCGGGCGTCCGGTACGCGAGTCCACCCGGATGGCGGACACGCGTCATCATCGGCGATTGTTCCGACAATTCGGGCTCGGTGGCCAGCGCCTCGGCAAGCGTCCGGTACGGGCCCCACAACACGTCATTCGCATCCAGGCGCTCAGCGAGCTGGATTAGCGTCAGTGCGGCCACAGCCGGCTCGATCAAGGCGTCGATGGCCTCGCGGTGCTGGTAGCGCAGACCCTCGTCGGCGGACAGGTCGACATCGAGACGGGTTTGCAGGGCGGCGATGGCCTCCCCCAACCCGAGCGCCTTCACGACCCCCTGCCACTGTCGCCGCGTCAGCGCGACCAGCATCACGCTCGCGCCATCCGCACACCGGTAGTCGCGACCGAAGGCGCCGAACAGGTGATTACCACTGCGTGAACGATCCATACCCGAGAGCTCGACCTCGGCGAGTTGCCCCAGCGCGCCCAGCGCACTAAAAGCAACGGACGACAACGGCACGATCAACTCCTGGCCCAACCCGGTATCACGACGAAGCCGCTCGGCGGCCAGCAGGTTCATGGCCGCCATCGTCCCCGTCAGCAGGTCCCAGGCCGGCAGCACGTGGTTGACCGGACCCTGCGCATCGACGGGCCCGGTCATCCAGGGCAGACCGGTCGCCGCATTGATCGTGTAATCGACCGCCGATCGACCGTCCGCCCAACCCTGCACGCGAGCGGTAATCAGGTCGGGCCGACGCGAAGCGAGCAACTCGTGCGCCAGAAACCCTTTTTGCGGATAGTTGGTCACGAACAGGCCCGCGCCCGCTCCTGGCGCGGTAATCAGCGCCTGAGCCAGCTCACGCCCCTCGGGTTGACCGAGATCGATCGCGACCGATTCCTTGCCCTTGTTCAAACCCTGCCAGTAAAGACTCTCGCCGCTCGCCGCACGGGGCCAGCGGGCCGCATCCATGCCCCCGCCGATCGGATCGATTCGAATCACCCGAGCACCCAGTTGTGCAAGGTGCAGCGCGGCACTCGGCGCCGCGACAAAGGAGGCGGCCTCGACCACCCGAAGCCCTTCCAGCATTCGATACATGACAGCTCACCATCGCCTGTTGCGGATCAAGCCGAGATTGTCGCTCAAGGGCCGGCGGGCCTGAAACGGGCTGGGCCGAAGGCGGTTTTCTTGAGCTGGATCAACCCAACGTGGGTTGCCCACGGATTCATCCAAAGCCTTCCAGAAAAGGACTTGAATCCACCCCCAACCGGCAATATCTGACCGACATCCGCGGTGCGCCGCACCGCACACCCGAATGGAGAAATGACCATGGCTCGATTGTCTGTTTACGACCCCTTTGCTGACGTCTTCCCGGAGCTGTTCCGAGGGCTGCTCACGCCCACGCGTGCCGCAACGCCCGAGGCCATCGAAATCCGGATCGAGGTCCGGGAAAACGCGGGCAGCTACCAGGTCCAGGCTGAACTGCCCGGTGTACGCAAGGAAGACATCCAGGTGCAAATCGACGGCAATCGGGTCGCAATCAGCGCCGAGGTCAAACGCGAGCAGCCTGAAAAAGCCGACCGTGAACGCGTGTTGCGCAGCGAACGCTTCTACGGGCAGATGGCGCGCAGTTTCGCACTCGCCAGCGAAATTGATGATCAGAACGCGAGCGCGCGCTTCGAGCAGGGCATTCTGACGCTGACCCTGCCCAAGCAGGCCGCACCCTCGGCGCGACGAATCACGATCCAGTGATGGGCGGGCCGCCGCCCGGTCCGCCGCTCAGCCGGCGGGACCGGCGGCGCCGTCCACCGCTCACGCGTTCGGGGCCGGCTGAGCCGCATAGCCCGCCTCTGCAATCGCAGCGATCAATTGATCGGCCGTACGGGCCGACTCGATCTCGGCCTGGCCACGGGCCAGATCGATGTGGACCCGGGCGTCGGGGTCCAGGGTGAGCACTTCGCGGGTCACCGCTGCAACACAGTGACCGCAGCTCATGCCCTCAATCTTGAAGCGGTGCATACTCGGCATCCTCCCAACGTCCAGGCGATTGTCCCACATGTCCGCCGCTCCACTCCCGGACGCATCCGGCCTTGCCGAGACCCGGATTGATATCGAAGGCATGACCTGCGCCGCCTGCGCGACGCGCATTGAGAAGGCGCTGATTCGCCTGCCCGGCGTGCAGGCTGCCACGGTCAATCTGGCAACCGACTCGGCCCGGATCGACCATGCGCGCGAGGGCGTCCGAACCAGTGAGCTGCTGGCCGCCGTCTCGCGCGCGGGCTATCACGCGCGACTGCACCCACCGGGTGGGTCGGCGAGCGCTGCTGAGGGGGCCCCCGCCGCTCCAGGCCTCGACCGGGACCGGATCGGGCTGGTGCTGGCCCTGATCCTCGCCTTGCCGCTCGCCGTGACCATGGTGCTGGAGGCCCTCGGTCTGAGCTCGATGCCATCGGGTCCGGTTCAGTGGCTTCTGGCCACACCGGTCCAGTTCATCGCCGGCGCACGCTTTTACCGCGCCGCCTGGCGGGCCGCGCGGTCGGGGGCGGCCAGCATGGACACGCTGGTCGCCCTGGGCACCACCGCGGCCTGGGGGCTCAGTACCTGGAACCTGAGTGTCCTCCTGCTTCAGACGGGCGCCGCTCATGACCACGCCCACTTCTATTTCGAGGCCTCGAGCGTCGTGATCGCGCTCGTCCTGCTGGGCAAAGAACTCGAAACGCGGGCACGGCGCCGCACGGCCTCAGCGATTCACGCGCTTGCCGCCCTGCGACCCGCTCTGGCGCGCGTGCGCGTCGGCCAGACCGAGGTCGAACTGCCGATCGACGCGGTCAGCGTGGGCGATCACGTGGTGGTCCGCCCAGGGGAACGCCTGCCCGTCGACGGACGCATCATCGACGGACAGACTCACATCGACGAATCGATGTTGACGGGCGAGAGCCTGCCCGTCTCAAAAGGGCCCGGCGACCGGGTCACCGGCGCCTCGATCAACGGCGAGGGTCTTCTCGTCATCGAAACGCTTGCGACCGGCACCGAAACCGTTCTGGCCCGGATCATCGACCGGGTCGAGACCGCCCAGCTGGCCAAGGCCCGGGTTCAGCGCCAGGTGGATCGCGTGAGTGCGATCTTCGTGCCGACCGTCATGGTGATCGCCGCGCTGACCCTGCTCGGCTGGGGCCTGATCGGCGGTGATTGGGGGGTTGCGCTGATTCACGCCGTATCGGTGCTGGTGATCGCATGTCCCTGCGCGCTGGGCCTGGCGACACCGGCCGCCCTCATGGCTGGCACCGGCGTCGCCGCACGACAGGGCATCCTGATCCGCGATGCCCAGGCCCTTGAAATCGCCCAGTCCGTCCACGCCGTCGCCTTCGACAAGACCGGTACTCTCACCGAGGGCAAACCCCGGCTGCTTGCGTTCGAAACGCTTCCAGACATCGATCGGCAGGCGTTGTTCAACCTGGTTTGTGCAGCTCAGGCAGGCAGTGAACACCCCCTGGCCCGCGCGCTCGTCTTGAATCCCGCTCAACGACAGGCGCTCGCGCTGTCGGATCCGGCACCGGGTGAAACGACCGGCGCCTGGGCTGGAGTCTCGGGGCTTGAGGCGATTCCTGGGCGGGGGCTCCGCGCGACGATCACCCCTGCGCACCCGGTCGCACCCGACCACGCAGAACACGACCGGGCGCCCGATCAGCGCTTCGAGTTGCTGATCGGCCAGGGTCGATGGCTGGAATCGCTGGGGTTCTCGCTCGCCCCCTGGCAGTCTGCTGCCGACGCCGCGCAGGCCCGCGGCCACACCCTGTCCTACGTGGGCATCCGGCCGATCGATCCGCCCGCGCAGGTGTCCGCGCAGACGCCCACCGCCGCGCTGCTGGTCTTTGGCGACACGCTGCGGGCTGGGGCGGGCGACGCGGTTGCGGCGCTGCAAGCAAGCGGTGTGCGTACGGTGCTCCTGAGCGGCGACAGTGTGGCCGCAGCGCAGGCCGTGGCCACACAGCTCGGCATCGGCGAAGTCCATGCGGAGGTCCTGCCGGCCGACAAGGCGCTTCGGATCGAACAACTGCGTCAAACCCCCGACCGCAACGGCCGCCCGACTGTGGTCGCGATGGTGGGCGATGGCATCAATGATGCGCCCGCACTCGCGGCGGCCGATATCGGGATTGCAATGGGCAGCGGCACCGATGTCGCAATGAATGCCGCCGGCATCACCCTGATGCGCAGCGACCCCGGACTGATCCCCGCAGCACTCGAGATCGCCCAGCTCACCCACCGGCGGATCCGCCAGAACCTCTTCTGGGCCTTCATCTACAACGTGGTGGGAATGGGTCTGGCGGTCGCGGGCGTGCTGAGCCCGGTGATCGCCGGTGCCGCAATGGCGCTCTCTTCGGTCAGCGTCGTGAGCAATGCGCTGCTTCTTGCACGCTGGCGGCCGCGGCGGCCCTGAGGGCCGCGCAGCGGGTCGGGAATTCCCCCGGTGCTTTATCGATCACCCCCGTAACGGCTATGATCGGATTCGTTCGCAAAAGACGTTCAACACGACAGGAGACAGAGATGACCCGAGTCAATCGTCTGGGCGCAAGCATGGCGCTCATCGCCGGCCTGGCCGCCAGCGCTGCCAGCGCGCAGCAAATGACCTTCATGACGGGTCCGCAGGGCGGGGCCTGGATCCCGCTGGGCGGTGCGCTGAAAGGCATGTGGGAGAAGGCCATTCCGGGATTACAGATCCAGACCACCCCCGGGGCCGGCATCAGCAACGTGCGAGGCATCGACGAGGGCAAGGCCCAGATCGGCATGGCCAATTCGTCGACCACCTATGACGGCATTGAGGGCAACAAGCCCTATCCGCGCAAGGTCACCAAAGTCTGCCAGCTCGCCAACCTCTACCCCCAGTACTTCCAGGTCGTGGCGCTGGCCGATGCCAAGATCAACACCTATAAGGACCTGGGGGGCAAGTCACTGGTCACCCAGCCCCGCGGCAACACCGCCGAGGTGCTGACGGGTACGGTCCTGAACCTGAACGGGCTCGATTACAAGAAGCTTGCCCGGGCGAGCTTCCAGGCGGGCTACACCGACGCGGTCTCGATGATGAAGGACGGCCATGCGCAGGTCTTCACGCTGGGGACCACGGCGCCCGCCTCGTCGGTCATGGATCTCGCCAGCGCCCGGGACATTCGCCTGGTACCGGTGGACGATGCCACGATGTCGGCGCTGTCAAAGTCCAACCCGGGTTACACCCGCCAGATCATCAAGGCCGGGACCTACCCCAAGCAGACGACCGATGTCCCGGTGATCGCCTATCTGACGCATGTGGTGGTGTCGTGTGATCTCCCAGAAGCCACCGTCTACACCATGCTCAAGACCATGGCGAACAACATCAGCGGCATGGCTGCGGTGGTCAAGCCCATCACAGGCCTCACCCCGAAAATGATGGCCGAAAAGATCGGTGTGCCGCTTCACAAGGGCGCCGAGAAGTTCTATCGCGAGGTCGGCGCGCTCTGAACGGCCGGGGCTCAGGACCGGGGACGGAGTCGAGATGTCTGACGAACACGCCGCCACACCGCCCAGCGCTGGCGCGCTGAAGGCCGTCGTGGCGCTGATCGCAGTGGCTATGTCGGTCTACCACATCTACACCGCCGCCTTCGGTCCGCCGGATGCCGTGATCTTTCGCGGCATCCATCTGATGTTTGCGATGACCCTGGTGTTTCTTCTTTATCCGAGTCTCACGCGTGGGGGCTGGCGCGTACGGATCTTCGATCTGGTGCTGCTCGCCTTGTCCTGCGGCGCGGTCCTGCACATCTTCATCAACTACGAGTACTTCACGGGTCGGATTCTCTACATTGACGACCTGACGCTTGCCGATCAGTTCTGGACCGTGGTGGCGGTGCTGCTGGTGCTTGAAGCCACGCGCCGCGTGATCGGCTGGGCGCTGCCCATCACGGCGCTGATCTTCATCGTCTACGCCGCCGTCTTCACGCAGGTCAAGATCCCCGTGCTGATGGAACAGCTCTACCTGTCCACCGAAGGGATCTTTGGCTCGACCTTGGGCGTCTCGGCCTCGTATGTGATGCTGTTCGTGCTGTTTGGGGCCTTCATGGAAAAGAGCGGCACCGGTCAGCTCTTCATGGATTTTTCGATGTCGATCACCGGCCACAGTGCCGGCGGTCCCGGCAAGGTTGCGGTGGTGAGTTCCTCGCTGTTTGGCACCGTTTCGGGCAGCGCGGTGGCCAACGTGATGGTCGATGGACCGATCACGATTCCCCTCATGAAGCGAACCGGCTTCCGACCGCCTTTTGCAGCGGCCGTCGAATCGGTCGCCTCGACCGGGGGCCAGTTGATGCCGCCCATCATGGGGGCGGCCGCCTTTGTCATGGCCGAATTCCTGGCCGTACCCTACGCGCAGGTCGCGCTCTGGGCGCTGATCCCGGCGTTTCTCTACTACCTGTCGGTGTTTGCGGCCGTGCACTTCGAAGCGCGGCGCTACAAGCTGGCGGGCGTTCCCAAATCCGAACTGCCCCGCTTTGGCCGGGTGATGGCCGAACGGGGCCATCTGTTCGGCCCGATCCTGATCGTGCTGATCGGACTGACCGCCGGGTACTCGGCACCGCTCTGCGCGCTGGTGGGCGCCTTGTCCTGCATTCCCCTTGCGCTGTTACGACAGAGCACACGGCAGGGCATTGGCTGGCGGACTGTGATCGATGCGCTGCAGGAAGGTGCGCGCAATACGCTGGCGGTGGCGATGGCCTGCGCCTGCGCGGGCCTCGTGATCGGGAGCGTGACGATCACCGGACTCGGGATCGAGTTTACGCAGGCGGTGATCAGTCTCGCGCAGGACGCACTGCTCCTCGCGCTGATCCTGACTGCGCTCGCCGGAATCATCCTCGGCATGGGCATGCCCACGACGCCCGCCTATATCGTGATGGTCTCGCTCCTCGTGCCCGCCCTGATCAAGCTGGGTGCGGTCACCCCGGCCGCTCACATGTTCGCGCTTTATTTCGCCATCCTCTCCGCCATCACGCCCCCCGTGGCGCTTGCGGTGTTCGCCGCTGCGGGCCTCGCACAGACCAGTATGTGGGCCGCTGGTTTCGCCGCCATGCGCGCGGCCGCCCCGGCCTACATCGTGCCCTTCATGTTCGTCTACGAGCCCAGCCTTCTGCTGCTGGTCAAGGACTGGAGCACCGAGTGGTCGCAGGTTCTGCTGGCGGTCGTCTCGGCGTCCATCGGCGTGATCGCACTCGCCGGCGGTTTTTTTGGCTGGTTTGTCGGCTTGGCCCGGCCCTGGCATCGGGTCTTGCTGGTCATCGCCGCGCTCGCGCTGATCAAACCCGGCTGGCTGACCGATCTGGTCGGATTTGGCCTGCTGGCGATCGTTGTCATCGCTCAGAAGGCGGCGCCGGAGCGGTCCAGCCCATCTGCCTGAACGCCGCAACGAACCGCTCGAAGTCCACGGCGGGCAAGCCATCGATGGCGGCCGCGGCGGCACGCCCCCCGCCTCCGAAGGCTCGACAGAGGTCCTGTGCACCTGTGCGGCGCGCAAGCGGTGCCCGGACGCTGACATCGTACGCGCCGTCGCTGCGCCGCCGCGCGACTGCATGGGCTCGCTCGGGATCCTCTTCAGCCACCTGATTGGCAAAGGGGCCCAGCACGCGACGGCTCCAGGCTTCATCAGGGAGCACCCAGAGCCGGCATCGGGTGTCGACAACGGCCGGAGCGCGCGCCCCGGCCCGCGCCAGATCGGCGCGGCGACGTTCGGCCATCTGCGCCAGAACGGGTTCAGCGTGCCAGGCCGACAGCGGATCATCGTGAAGCCGCAAGCGTTCAAACAGTTCGGCGGGCGGCACCAGCGAATCGCTGGGCCGGTCACCGTAGGCGTTGTAGTTGACGGCCTCGCCCAGCGTCCTGAGCACGGCTCGTTCGGCGGTATCCAGGCCGATTCGATCGGCCACCCGCTCGGCGCTTGATGCGAGATTGTCTCCCCAGGCGGCCGCGGCGGCCCAGGCGCCATACGGTCCGCCCAGATAGCGATCAACGATCAGGCTGGTGCAGAGGTCGGGGGCCAGATCAATGTGGGCCTCGAGCAGCGGATGCTCGGGAATCGGGCCGGACTCATGGTGATCAAAGTAGCGGACCGGCACCCCGGATTCGAGCAGTCGAGTCAGCGCGGGCGCGTTCCGGCGCATGGACAGGTCACAGACGGTGACCCGGTCACCCGGTTCGGCCTGAACGCGCTCGAGCAACTCGATGTCGTGCTTGAGACCGGTCACCAGTTGCACCTCTGCCAACGGCTCGGCCCGTCTGAGTTGAACCAGCGCAAACAGCCCATCGGCATCGCCGTTACAGACATCGATCGTGGCCATGGGATAGCGTCTCCGTTTGTCGGCTCGATGATCGCATACGCCCAGTCCAGGCAAGGCGATGCCCGGGCGCTGGGGTGAAACTGTACCGATGACGACCCATGAGCATCGAAACGAACGGCAGAGGCAGGAACCGGTGTCGGTCTACGCGCTGCCTGAGGCGCAGGCCCTGGCCGCGCGGCTTGCCACAGCACTTTACGCTGATCCCGGCATGGTGGAGTTGCGCGTGTTCGAGGACGGCGAATTCAAGGTCCGCCCGCTCTCCGACCCCGCCCACCGGCACTGTCTGGTCCTTGCTTACCTCCATGGCGATGTCCGGCAAAGCCCTCATGACCGGCTGTGCCAGGTGCTCTTTCTGATTGCGGCCCTGCGTGACCATGGCGCGCGACGGATTGATCTGCTGACCCCCTACCTGGCCTATGCACGAAAGGATCGGCGCACCCAGCCCTTCGATCCGGTGAGCCTTCGCTATGTGGCGCAGCTTCTCGAGGCGGCCGGCGCCGCATCGATCGCAACCCTTGAGGCGCATCACGCGGCCGCGTTTGATAACGCCTTTCGCATTCCGGCCCGCTCACTGGCAGGCCACCGGATGCTGGGCGAGCACCTGAGCCACCACATTCAGGCGGCCCCCGGGTCGCGCTGGGTCGTGGTTTCGCCCGATCCAGGAGGCATCAAGCGCGCGCAACTCTGGCGCGAACATCTCGAGCAGTCGCTGCAGCCGACCCTCACCGGAACGATCGGATTTGCAAGCCTGGACAAGCGTCGGGCGCACGGGGTCCTCACCCCCGGTGAACACGTCTGCGGCGAGGTCGACGGCGCTGCGGTGATCCTTGTGGACGACCTCATCGCCTCGGGTCGTACCCTCGCCTGGGCGGCGCAGGCCCTGCTCCGATCGGGGGCGAAACGGGTGATCGCCGCAGTCAGTCATGACCTGCACACCGCGGGCGCGCTGGACCTTCTGGCTCAGGCGGGCGTAGAACGCCTGATCACCAGCGACAGCGTGCCCGATGGCACCCGGCCCTCCGGTGAGCCAGCGTCCCTCCGGGTCGAGCGTCTGCCCTGCGAAGCGGGCTTGACCGAGCTTGCGCGGACGTGGCTTCGCTGAGATCAGCCCAGCACACTCCAGCCCTCGAATCCGGCGCCCGCCATCGCGGCAAACCGGCGTGCCCGCCGCAACCACACCCGGCGGTGACCGGCCGCCGGGTCGAGCAGATGCGCATACGCCAGTCGCGCCCGCACGAGCGCATGGTAGCCCGTGTAAAACGCAAGCAACGGCGCGGGCGGTCGATCGGTCGCGCCTGCGCGAGGTGCAGACCGGGCGCTGCGCGATCGGTCCTGGGCCGACTCAAAGGCACGGCCCAACGCGGGCCCGAACCACGCAGCACCGATTTCAGCCGCCATCATCGCGAGGAGACACAGCTCCTCCCAGGGGTCGACCTGTCTGAGCACCGAGTCGCAATCGAGGGCATCGATGAGCGAAATCTCCTCACCCAGATGTACATGCGCAGGCCGCAGGTCGCCGTGGCCATCGACCAGACATGCGCCGTGAACCCGAGCCGTCAGGATCGGCCGCACCGCGTCCAGCCGCCGGCTGCTGATCCCGGGGAAGCGATTCAGCACCGGCCCAAGCAGCGCGACGCTGTGCTCGATTTCCCGGACAAACCGCGCAGCGAACGCGTCGGTCTCGATGGCCGAGGCGGGCAGATCCCGATACAGGCGGTGCAGCATCGCCGCCACCGCGGCCGCATCTTCGAGGCTCACTCGGCCTTCGGACAGTCGCCGATCGAGAAAATCCGCTGCAGGCAATCGCTGCATCCGGATCAACCAGTCGATCGGTGCGGCTCCTCCGAGGGCCGGGTCGCTCTCCCCCTCCCGCCCAGAGTCCAGATCGACGATCTCGGGCTCACCCCGATCATTCAGCCTCAGGCAGGACAGGCCCTGGTAGATCGCGGGCGAAAAGCGTTGATTCAAGGCGAGCTCGGCCAGGCAGGCGAGTCGACGCGCAGCAGGCGTCGAACAATCCCGGTCAGACGTCCTGATCGGGCGACGACCTTTCCACGCCGTGTGGCCTGCCCACATCACCCAGGCGCCATGGGTCGTGATCCATCGACGGCCGCCAAAGCGCCGCGCCCGGACCGCCTGAATCAGGCGCGGGTCGGGTACCGCCGAGACAGCCCAGGGCAAGCTCACTTAAACTCCTGTGATTCGATTGTCTGCTGACACCGCGCAGCCTCGCACAGCCCAGGGCGGCCCCCCTGGAACCGGATCAAGCCGGGTGCACGGCGCGCGCACCGGCCACCCGGCCTGCTGATTGGACGAGGAGTGCACTGATGTTTCCGCTTGCCCTGCTGGATCTGGTGCCGATCGCGCGCGGCGCGACGGCCCATCAGGCGCTATTGAATGCGCGCGATCTCGCCCGACACGCCGAACGCCTGGGCTACACCCGCTACTGGGTCGCCGAACACCACAACATGGTCGGCATTGCGAGCGCCGCAACCTCGGTGGTCATCGGTTGGCTGGCCGGCGGCACCACGACCATCCGGGTTGGGTCGGGTGGAATCATGTTGCCCAATCACAGCCCGCTGGTCATCGCCGAACAGTTCGGCACACTCGAGTCTCTTTACCCGGGCCGCATCGACCTGGGGCTGGGACGCGCACCAGGGACCGATCACGAGACCCTCTTTGCAATGCGCCGCGATGCCCACGCCGCCGAACGCTTTCCAGAGGACATCGTCGAGTTGCAGGAGCTGCTCGGCCCGCTCAAGCCCGGGCAACGGGTGCGGGCAGTGCCCGGTTTTGATACCCAGGTGCCGCTGTGGATCCTCGGTTCGAGCCTCTATGGGGCGCAGGTCGCCGCTCACTTCGGGCTGCCCTATGCGTTTGCCTCGCACTTTGCCCCGGCGGCACTTGATCAGGCCCTGGCCGTCTATCGCGCCCACTTCAGGCCATCCGCCCAACTCGACCGGCCCTATGCCCTGGCCGCGGTCAATGTGGTGGCCGCCGACACCGACGCGCACGCTCAACGACTCTTCACCAGCCACCAGCAACGCGTGACCGATATGCTTCGCAACGCGCGCTCAACCCTGCCGCCGCCAATCGACGACATCGAGCAGTACTGGAGCCCGGCCGAGCGCAGTCACGCGATGCGGATGCTTGAGTGCTCGATCGTGGGCAACCCGGACACGGTCGCCCGGGGCCTCAGGCAATTCATTGCCCGAACGGGCGTCGACGAGGTGATCGCCACCGGGATGATCTTCGAGCATCAGGCAAGACTGCGCTCGTTCGAGCTCCTGGCCGAAGCGGCCCGCGGAATCGAGGCACCCCAGCCAAAAGCCGCCCCCCTGACTCGGGCCGACGCTCAAACCGAGCCCGCCTGATGTGCCCCTGCAGGCGGTGTCTTACATGTTGCGCCGGTACTGCCCGCCCACCTCGAAGAGCGTGGACGTGATCTGACCCAGCGAACAGACACGAACCGCATCCATCAGCGCCTCAAACACGTTGTCACCGACAATGACTGAGCGACGCAGGCGCTCCAGCATTGCCGGACTCTCTTCAGCGTGCTGTTGATGAAAGCTTGACAGCCGCTCAAGCTGCGAACGCTTTTCCTCCTCGGTCGAGCGCGCCAGTTCGATCTCCTGAACGACCGTATCGCCGTCTGGGTTTCTGAACATGTTGACCCCGACAACGGGGTATTCGCCGGTATGTTTGAGCATCTCGTAGTGCAGACTCTGCTCCTGGATGGACGCACGCTGGTAGCCGGTTTCCATTGCGCCCAACACCCCGCCCCGTTCGCTGATCCGTTCGAACTCGGCCAGTACGGCCTCTTCGACCAGCTCGGTGAGGGCCTCGACGATGAAGCTGCCCTGAGTACTGTTCTCGTTCTTTGAGAGTCCCCACTCGCGATTGATGATCAGCTGAATGGCCATCGCGCGCCGCACGCTTTCCGCCGTAGGCGTGGTAATCGCCTCGTCGTAGGCATTGGTGTGCAGGCTGTTGGCGTTGTCATAGGTCGCAATCAGCGCCTGAAGCGTCGTGCGAATGTCATTGAATGCGATCTCCTGCGCGTGCAAGGACCGACCGCTCGTCTGGCAGTGATACTTGAGCTTCTGGCTGCGCTCATTGGCGCCGTAGCGATCGCGCATCGCCACGGCCCAGATGCGTCGTGCGACCCGTCCGAGAACGGTGTATTCCGGGTCCATCCCCGCCGAAAAGAAGAACGACAGATTCGGGGCAAAATCATCGATCTTCATGCCTCGGGCCAGATAGGCCTCGACATACGTAAACCCGTTGGCCAGGGTAAAGGCGAGCTGACTGATCGGGTTCGCGCCGGCTTCGGCGATGTGGTAGCCGGAAATCGACACGGAATAGAAATTTCGGACGTTGTGGCGGACGAAATATTCCTGAATGTCGCCCATCAGCTTCAGGCTGAACTCGGTCGAAAAAATGCAGGTGTTCTGCCCCTGGTCTTCCTTCAGGATGTCGGCTTGAACCGTGCCGCGAACCGATGCAAGCGCCTGCGCGCGCAGTTGCGCGCGCTCGGCCGCGTCGGGCTCCCGTCCCTCGGCCCGAGCAAATTGTTCGATTTGCTGATCGATCGCCGTGTTCATGAAGAGGGCCAGGAGCGTCGGCGCCGGGCCATTGATTGTCATCGACACGCTGGTGGCCGGGTCGCAGAGGTCAAAGCCGCGATACAGCACCTTCATGTCGTCGAGCGTGGCCACCGACACACCCGAGTTGCCGACCTTGCCGTAAATGTCCGGCCGGGTGTCCGGATCCTGGCCGTAGAGCGTGACCGAATCAAACGCGGTCGACAGGCGTCGTGCGGGCATGCCGGCCGAGAGCAGGTGAAAACGTCGATTGGTCCGCTGCGGGTCGCCTTCGCCGGCAAACATCCGGGTCGGGTCCTCGCCTTCGCGTCGAAACGGAAAGACGCCGGCCGTGTAGGGAAAAAATCCGGGCAGGTTTTCCAGCATCAGCCAGCGCAGCAACTCCCCGTGGTCGGTAAAGCCTGGCAAGGCCACCCGCGGAATGCGCGATCCCGAGAGGCTGATCCGGACGAGCGGTGTCCGGATCGCCCGATCACGGATGGTGACCACCTGCTCGTCACCGGAATAGTCGCGAACGGTCTGCGGCCATGCGGTCAGGAGGCTTCGCGCGGCGGGCTCCATGCGTGCCTCGCGCAGTCGGGCCTGATCCTCGAGCGCTTCACGGGCCTTGTGCTTTTCAGGGATCGCCTCGTGCAGCATGCGGCCCGATTCGCGCAACTGCTGAATTTCTCGCGCAAGGGTGCTTTGCAGGGCGACGTTCGCCTTGTAGGCACGCACGCGTTCGGCAATTTCCGCCAGATAGCGCGAGCGGGCGACGGGCACGATCGCGCGATGCCCTTGTGAGTGACGACCATCGACCGTTGGCAGGCGACCGGTCTGCGCCATCGGCCTCAGGCCCAGCGCAAGCAACCGGTCGCGAAGCGCCTGGTAGAGCGCCGTGACGCCATCGTCGTTATAGCGCGCTGCCTGAGTCCCAAAGACCGGCATCGCCTCAATCGGTTCGCTGAAGCGCTCGCGATTGCGCTGGTATTGCTTGCTGACGTCGCGCAAGGCATCGAGGGCGCCGCGGCGGTCAAACTTGTTGATCGCGACAACATCCGCAAAATCCAGCATGTCAATCTTTTCGAGCTGGCTGGCGGCACCGAACTCCGGCGTCATTACATAGAGCGTTGCATCCACCAGCGGGACAATCGCCGCATCGCCCTGACCAATGCCAGAGGTCTCGACCAGAATCAGATCAAAACCAGCCACGCGGCATAGTGCGATCGCGTCCGAGAGCGCCGCACTCACTTCGCTTCCCGCCTCCCGGGTAGCCAGCGAGCGCATGTAGATGCGGGGATGTTCGATCGCATTCATGCGGATGCGGTCGCCCAACAGCGCGCCCCCCGATTTCCTGCGGGTTGGATCCACCGACAGCACCGCAATGCTCAGTCCCTCGTCATGGTCCAGACGAAAGCGCCGGATCAACTCATCGGTGAGCGAACTCTTGCCGGCGCCCCCCGTCCCCGTGATGCCCAGTACGGGCACCCGCACGCCCTGGGCCTGCTGGCGAAGCAAGGCAAGCGCCGCCGCATCGACCCGACCGTTTTCGATGGCCGTGATGGCACGCGCGAGCGGCCGCAAATGATCGTGGATCCGGCCATCACCCACGGGCGCACGCTGGGCACAGCCGGTCAGGGCCTGCCAATCGACGGGTGCGTGAGCAAGCGGATCAAAATCGCAGCGCCCCACCATGTCGGCAATCATGCCCTGCAGTCCCAGCTTCTGGCCGTCCTCGGGCGAATAGATCCGGTTGACCCCATAGGCCTGGAGCGCCTGGATCTCCGCCGGAATGATCACCCCGCCGCCGCCGCCAAACACCTGAATGTGCGCGGCCTGGCTGGCACGCAGGGCATCCACCATGTAACGAAAGAACTCGTTGTGCCCGCCCTGATAGGACGACACGGCAATGCCCTGCGCGTCCTCATGCAGTGCGCAGTTGACGATCTCGTGCACCGAGCGGTTGTGGCCCAGATGGATGACCTCGCAGCCCATGCTCTGCAGCAATCGCCTCATGATGTTGATCGCCGCATCGTGACCATCGAAGAGCGCAGCCGCCGTGACGATGCGAACCTTGTGAACCGGGTGGTAGAGCTGCCCGGCAGCAGGGTGCGTTGAATCGGACATGTTGTTTTCCCTTCTATGCCAGTCCAATCTAATCGACTGGTCATAGTGGGTCAAATCGACCCGGCGCAGCGCTCGGACTTGTGTTCAGTGGGTGATCTGCAGGCCGTACTGCTCATCAAGCCAGCGGCCATAGGCTGCACGGTCCACCTCACCCGCGACCGGCACACCCTCGCCAACGCGCGGTGAGGGATAGAAGCGGATCATCTCGGTCGCCTGTTTCCAGGAGAGTCCGGCCCCCTCCATGGCCTTTTGCTGGACCGTTGCTGAGGACCCATAGCGCACCTCGCGGTCCGGCCCCAGCTGGACGAGCGAACGCGCATCATGTACGAAGGGCCGCTCGACGCTCTGCCAGGTCGGATCCATGGCCGCCAGATCGATGCCGGCGGCTTGGGCATGACGCACCATCCAGCTGAGCGTGACGTCGGCCAGATCGCCCTCGGCGTGACTGCCACCGATGTCCGCGTGATCGCCAATGAAGGCCTGCTCAATCCGCAGCAGCCCGTCGGTGCGGGATCCCGCGGGCGGCAGCGGCTGAACATGATCGCTCGAGGAGGCCGGCGGCGCACTGAGGATCGACTCCAAGGGGAAAAACCGACGCTGCTCGTTGGCCGCCACAGCATGGACCACCACACGCGCCTCGTCCGGGATCGCCAGATTCCAGCGCTCGTTGGCGATCCCGTTCAAGCCAAACTGCGCCACCGTATCCCAGAGCCCGACGAAGTTCAGATTCACGCAGCGCTGCATCGCCGAGTAATGGCCACTACGAATGCGCGAAGCGACGGTATTGGCAAAGTCGCGCGCCATCGCCGCGCCCCGGGAGAAGCCGATGACATCGACCTGAACGGCCGGGTCAGCGGGATTGGGCTCGCGCAATTCGCGATCGAGCGCAGCCAGCATCGCATCGACCCGGGCTCTGGCCGACCCCGCGTCGTAGCGATCGAAGAGCGTTGCACGGATGCCGGTGGCTGGATCATCGACTCCGACGCCACTCATGTAGTGGCCATCATCGCCTTCGTACAGGCTGAACAGTCGGGCGACATTCGACAGCGTGTCGGGGGCGCGCGCGGTGCTCCCATTGTCGGTCCCATCGAAGGCGAAAAGAATCAGCCCCAGCGGGTCGGCCGCACGATGGGGCCGCCCGCCGACATAGGCATGACGATTCAGTCCGGCGGCAAGGCCCAGCGGGTCGGGCTCGAGATAGCGACCTTGAACCGGATCGTAGGTCCGAAGATAGTTGTCGTAGAGCCCGGTCTCCTCGTCGTGATACTGACCGGGAAAACGTAGCGGCTGGCGGAAGGGTCCACGCGCCTCGCGAATCGAACCGTAGCTATCGTAGCGGGCCTCCCACATCACCCGCCCACTTCGATCGATGGCCCGGTGGGGGGTCCCCAGGTGATCGGTCAGCAGGTGATGCAGCGCGCGGACCCGCCCGGGAACCTGGGGGTCCACATCCAGGATCGCAATCGCTTGGCCCTGCCAGTACAGATAGTGCCGCGTGATCCGGCCTTCCTGATCGAGCTCGGCCGCCAGTCGCTGGCCGACATGCATGAAGCCCGTGACCCGCTCGCCCGCCGAACGGCTCGTGACCCGCTTCGAGACCCGTTCGCCGAGCGCGTTGTAGCGGTACTGAATCCGGGCGTCCGGAACGCCGTCAGCCGCGGGACGTGACATCTGCTCGATGCGACCCGATACGCCGTATCGGAGTTGCCAGTCCTGCCAGTGGAGGGGTCGCCCCAGGGCGTCCCTGGGCACCGGCGGGGTCCGCACCGAGCGGCCCTGCGGATCGCGCCGGGCCAGCAGATCGCCCCCCAGGGAATACAGGAAGAATTCAGACCCTGTGCCAGACCGCTCTCGCACGATCAGGCGGTTCATCGGGTCGTAGCCAAAACGGTCTTCGCCGTGCCGGTGGTGCAGCGCCGTAAGCTCCCCATCGGCTCGCCAGACCGGGCGCCAGAACGCCAGGGGCTCGCCTTGCCCTCGCCATCGCCAGGCCAGCTCGCCGGCCCGCCCGGCAGGCGATACCGTCTCAGTCCGAATCAATCGGCCTTCGAGCGCCCGGTCGGCCTGAGTGATGCCCTCGTCCGACCAGGATCGGTCCAGCAGCCAGGTGGCGGTGGACGAGCCCTGCGGGGCCCATCCAAAACGGGCGGGCCGGCCAAAACGATCATAGTCGTAACGCAGGCTCAGCCCGTCGCCCAGTCCACGTTCAATCAGACGGCCGTGGGCATCCCGCTTGAAATCGATGATCAGGGCCGGCCCGTCCGAGCCCTGCCGCTCGAGTCTTGTCAGTCGGCCGGCCGAATCGTGGCTCAAACGCACCGTCTCGACCGGATGCTCGATTTCGACCAATCGCATCGCCTGCCACGTGAGCCGCGTCCGTTCGATCACCCCCGCCGCCTCGACTTCGCGCTCGGTCAGTCGACCCGCGTCGTCGTAGCGTAAACGTGTCTGGCGCAGTCCCGCCTCATCGATCCGAATCAGCCGGCCCCAGCCGTCGTACGCCAGGTGCCGCGCTCCAGTCTGGCTCGAACGCTCGAGGATGGTTCGCCCAAAGTCATCGCGAACGAATTCGCTGAGGCGCCCGTCCGCATCGATCACACGCAGCGTGCGCTCGAGGACCGACAGGCCCTGAACCAGCGGCTTGACCCCCGGTGCCGGGGCGGGTGCGGCCAGGCTCCGCCCGTCGCGGTCGATCGCCCACCGGAACAAACGCCCGCTGGCCGTCGAGAGCAGCAGACGGTCCGGGTGATACGCAAAGGTCCAGCGCTCACCATCGCCAAACTCCACGCGTTCCAGTACACCCTGAAACGACCGGATGAAGCGAAGCGTTCGCTCGGGTGTGCGCAAGCGCGACAGGTGCCCGCCGGCGTCAAAGTCCCGCTCGATCCGCGCACCATCGGGCAGGGTTTCAGCGATCGGTCGGGCCCACCGATCGCGTTCGATCCGATGCTCGATCGCCTGTGGATAGCGAACCGCCTGGAGGGTGCGCTGCGGCGTCCAGTCCAGCCCGATCGTTCGAGAGGGCGTGCCCGAACCAGGACGACCCTCCCGTTGTTCGATCGCAATCAGTTTGCCCTCGGCGGGTCCACCTTGCTGATAGGTATAGCGATATTCACGATAGATCGCCCGCGCGCCCCCGGGCTCGGGGCTGAAGCCCGACTCACTCCAGCGCGTCAGTTGACCGCGCTCGTTATGGGCCAGTTCAAGCACACGGCTGCGGCCCGGTACCACGCTGGGTGATTCGATCCGCTCGGGACGGGCGAGGGGGTGCTCACCGGCGTACTGAATCCGCCACTGATCGGACGCACCTCCCAGCGCCTGGGTGAGCGCGATGAGGCGGCCGTGCCGGTCATACCGCATTCGCCAGGGACCCTGCGCCGTCAAACGGCCTGCGGGGTCACGCTGGTAGGCCAGTGCAGTGGGCGGACACACCGGACAGCCATCGCCCTCGGCACGAACGAGCATCGGGATGCCTGACCCGGTCTCACGGTGATATCGGGTGACCGTCGTGCGCCAGCGGACCTCGGTGTATCCGGACTGCGCCGAGCCGTGATAGCTCAGACGCAGCGCATCCGCGGCGAGGGCTCCGGCAGGACGACTTTCGATCACCCGACCCTGCTCGTCATAGCGATACGCCGCATGCGCTCCATCGGTCTCGGTCACCCCCGTGAGCCTGTGGTCGGCGCGACGATCCTCGTAGTGGTAGCGCAGCAATCGACCGTCTGGGTAACGCACTCCGACCAGACGACGCAACGCGTCATAGAGATAGCTGATGCGGCGGCCCTCGGGCAGTTCGAGCGCACTGAGACGCCCCTGGCGATACTCAACGCTCAGACGTCGCCCGTGCCGATCGGCGATCGCGTCGACCCGGCCATCGGGGCCGTAGGTGAGTTCGAGGCGATCCCGATCCGGCGTCTCGATCATGCGAAGACGGCCGCGCGCGTCGAACTCGATCTGGCGGCCCGTGGGCCAGGACCAGATCCAGCGTCGCCCCAGGGCTTCGTCACGCTCTTCGATCAGACCGTCCTGCGAATCCGGGGACGCGAAGAGACGTCCTGCATGGGGAGGCTGCACGGCGCCGCGCTCATCGAACAGAATGCGCCGTCCGTCGCCCTGAAGGATCTGCAGCCGGACCCGCCCGCCCGCCTGCACCTGACGCGCGAGACGGGTCTCGAAGCTATGGCTCCAACCCGGACCGAACGCCAGCGAGTACGTCCGGGTGCTGTCATAGTGCCGCGCAAACGCCATCACGAGTGGATCGCCGGGAATGGGCGCGGCACTGACACGCGCGGGGTCGGCGCGACCATCGGCCGCCACGCGGGTCAGCGAATCGGGCGCGGGAAGCATGACATCAACGACTCGCCCGTGTTTGGCGCCGCTCACCACATCAACCGGATTGCCCGCAGCAATCGAGGGCTGTGGGGCACCGAGGCTCGCGGGCTCCGGCGGGGCCGTTGCCTCCGAACGGTTCCCGCAGGACGCGCCCCCCACACCCGTCGGACCGATCGCCAGATCGCTCAGCCGAGTCTGCAGGCCGGAGGCTTCGCCCAGACGCCCCAGCGCGATCCGAACGTCGCTGGCCCGATTCAGATCGGGCAGCCCGCCGGCCGCTTGGCATTGCGCCGCACGGACCGCGGTGGGCGCGGCGATGAGGCCCAGGAGCAGGGCCACGCGCAAGACGAAGCGCCCCCGAGCGCCGGTCGCAAGCACGCCGATCGGGGGTGGCCGAAGGGTCAGGCGTGCCGAGCCACCGAACAGGCGGCGAAGGATTCGTGTCCACATGCCTGACACGCTATGGACCGCCCCACAAGGCCGCAATCGGCCGACCGACCTAGATCGATCGCCTCATGAGAACGGCTTCACGGTCCCGGTCGTCAGTCGCGCCGAAAACTGTAGATCGCCTGCGTGGCGCGAAGGGTGGTGAACCGATGGACCGGGCGACCATCAGCCAGAAACGTGCGACGGATGATTCTCAGGCCCAGGCGCGCCAGAAAATCCTCGAAGTCGTGGATGGTCGCGAGGTGCAGGTTTGGCGTGTTGTACCACTGGTAGGGCATTTCTCGGGAGACCGGCATCCGACCGGCCATCAGTGACCAGATGTGGTACCAGTGGCCAAAATTCGGGATCGAGACGATTCCGGTGCGCGCGACCGCACTCATTTCGGCAAGCACCTTCTCGGTCTGGTGGGTTGCCTGCAGGGCCATCGACAACACGGCAACATCGAAGGCGGCCGCGCCAAACATGCCCAGACCCGCTTCGATATCCTGCTGGATCACCGAGACGCCACGACGCACACAGGCCAGCACGCGCGCGTCGTCGATCTCCACACCATAGCCGGTGCAGGCGCGCTCGGCCTGCAGATGGGCCAGCAGATCACCATCGCCGCAGCCCAGATCCAGCACGCGGGCGCCGGGCTCGATCCAACCCGCAATACAGGCGAGGTCCGCTCTGAGTCGTACCGGGTGCACACCCTGCGGGTCCGCAGGCGCTGCGCTGCGCTGGGTATGAGAGGAGGCGGCCGGCATCATCGTTCTCCCGACTCGGACAGGCGACCACGGCCGATCTCGATATTCTCGAAATAGGCCGCGATCAGTGCGTGGTACTGAGGATGCTCGAGCAGGAAGGCATCGTGTCCGTGGGGTGCATCGATCTCGGCATAACTCACGCGCTTGCCGGCCTTCAGCAAAGCCGTGACGATCTCGCGGCTGCGTTCGGGTGAAAAGCGCCAGTCGGTGGTGAACGATGCAATCAGGAACTCCGCGCGCGCGGGTGCAAGCGCGGCCGCGAGATCGCCCTGGTGAGTGCGTGCGGGATCGAAATAGTCGAGCGCCCGCGTAATCAACAGATAGGTATTGGCATCGAAGTAGCGTGAGAATTTCTCGCCCTGATAGCGCAGATACGACTCGATCTCGAACTCGACATCGAAGGTGAAACGGTAGTCGCTGCGCGGGGGGTCGGAAGCCGCCGAAGCGCGTAGCGCCCGCCCGAATTTTTCCGCCATCGAATCATCGGACAGGTAGGTGATGTGACCGATCATGCGGGCCACCTGAAGGCCTCGCGCGGGCACACAACCATGCTCATAGAAGCGACCCCCGTGAAAATCCGGGTCGGTGAGGATGGCGCGACGCGCCACCTCGTTAAAGGCAATATTCTGAGCCGACAGGCGTGGGGCCGTGGCAATCGCGACACAATGTGCGACGCGCTCCGGGTAGAGCATGCTCCAGGCCAGCGCCTGCATACCCCCCAGACTGCCTCCCATCACCGCAGCAAAGCGACCGATTCCCAGCCGATCGGCCAGCCGCGCCTGGCTGTGCACCCAGTCCTCGACCGTAACCACCGGGAAATCCGGACCCCAGGCCCGACCGGTGGCGGGATTGATCGACATCGGGCCGGTCGAGCCGAAGCAGCTGCCCAGATTGTTGACGCAGATCACAAAAAACCGCCGCGTATCGACCGGTTTGCCCGGTCCGACCATGTTGTCCCACCAGCCCAACTCATGCGGTGGGTCGACAGCTCGTCCCGCAACATGATGCGACGCGTTGAGCGCGTGACAGATCATCACCGCATTGCTGCGTTCAGCATTGAGCTCGCCGTAGGTCTCATAGACCAGCTCATAGCCGGCGATCGCAGCGCCGCTGCTGAGCGCAAGCGCCTCGTCAAAGCGCTCACTGCGGGGGCGAACAGCGTTATCGTTCATCTGATCCCAAAAACAGAACCCAAAAACAAAACACCCGACCGGCTGAACAGGCGGGTCGGGTGAGGGGCACCACGCCGCTTTAGCCGTACTTGTTACGCGCCCGCAAGCTAGACATCAAATCGGCGCGACGAGGGACTCGTTTGCTCAGGGCAACGACTCCAACCCGGAGTGTATAACAGGCGGCGATCGCGTCAATGTGCGGCCGGCGATCTGAGCGGGCGATACCGAGCCCTGCGGGGCCCGGCGGTCACTCAGCGACGCGGCGTTCCCCGGACCGGGTCGGCCCGCAAGCGATCCAGCATCGATCGGGAACGGACCGGGTCGTCACATGAAATGAGACGCGAGACTCGCGGGGCCAGCTGAGCCACATCACCGTGCAGGACTTCCCGCTTGACACGCAACAAGGTGGCCGCATGCATCGAGAACTCGGACAGGCCCATGCCCAGCAGCAATCGCGTAGCGAGCGGATCACCCGCCATCTCGCCGCACACCGAAACGGGCTTTCCCGCACGCCGCGCGGCCCGCAAGGTGGACTGAATCAGTCGCAGCACCGCCGGATGGTACGGGTCATAGAGCGCGGCCACCTCGTGGTCGGCACGATCAATCGCGAGGGTGTACTGGACAAGATCGTTGGTGCCGATGGATAGAAAATCGACCCGTCGCGCAAAATGCGCGGCACACAACGCGGCCGCCGGCACTTCGATCATCACCCCCACCGCCATCGCCGGATCGAAGGCAATGGCCTGATCGCGCAGGCCTTCTCGGGCCCGCTCGATCCATTCCAGACTCAGTCTGATCTCGTGATCATGCGCAACCATCGGAATCAGCAGCCGCACCGGCCCATAGGCCGACGCGCGCAAGATGGCCCGCACCTGGGCCAGAAAGAGCTGCGGCGCGGAGAGCGCATAGCGGATCGCCCTCAAGCCCAACGCGGGGTTGGGCGCCTGGGCGGAGGTCGACCCATCGAGCGCCTTATCCGCGCCAATATCGATCGTACGAATGGTGACCGGTCGGCCCTGCATCGCCTGGACCACCTGTCGGTAGGCCTCGAACTGCTCGTCCTCATCCGGCAGGACTGCACGATTCATGAACAGGAATTCGGTGCGAAAAAGGCCCACGCCTTCAGCGCCGGCCGACAGGGCCTCAGCCGCTTCATCTGGATGCTCGATGTTGGCCTGAAGGCAAATTTCGCGACCGTCGCGGGTCCGCGCGGCGACCGAAACCAGTCGCTGCAAGCGCTCACGTTCGAGCGAATCGACCGCTTGACGGGCACGATAGGCTGCAAGGACGTCCTCGTCTGGCGACACGATCACCGTGCCCGCCTCGCCATCGAGGATCAGCCAGTCGTCATCCTGGATCCGCTGACAGGCCGTCGCCAGTCCCATGACCGTGGGCACATTCATACTGCGCGCGAGGATCGCCGTATGCGAGGTGCTGCCCCCCTGTTCGATCACAAAGCCATCGGCCTCGCGCATGGCCAGCATGTCAGCGGGCGAGAGGTCATGCGCCACGACGATCGCGGCGGCCGCCGCACGAGCAGGCTGCACGCGGGTACCGGCCAGTGCACGCAACACGCGGTCGGCGACCTGCTCGACATCTCGACCCCGCTCACGCAGGTAGGCATCCTCGAAGGCGCTGAACTGCGCCGCCAGATGTCCGGCCTGCGTCCACAGGGACCACTCCGCATTCCAGAGTTGCCCGGCGATCATTGCGCGGGCTTCCTGAACCAGCGAGGGGTCGTCCAGGATCATGGCATGCACTTCGAGCAGCGCCCGGGCCTCGGGGGGTGCGGTGGGCGGCAGCTGGTCTGCCAGGGTCCGCAGTTCGCTCTTGACCTGGTCGAGCGCCCGATCGAGTCGCGCCGTCTCATGGTCGACATCGGCGCACTCGATCCGGCGACGTTCAATATCCCGACTGCCCGACTCGAAGACACGGGCGCGGCCAATGACCACTCCGCCCCCGATCCCGCTACCGTGCAGACTGAACACGATCAGCCCTGCTCGCCAAAACCTGAGGCGATCAAGGCCTGCAAGGCCTCGATCGCCTGCGCTTCATCGGGACCGTCCGCTTCGAGCTTGAGCAGACTCCCTCGTCCGGCGGCCAGCATCATCACCCCCATGATGCTCTTGGCATTCACCCGACGGGCGCCGCGACTGATCCAGATCTCGGAACGAAAACGGCCCGCGAGCGCGGTCAGCCGGGCCGACGGCCGTGCATGCAGACCCAGCGCATTCACCACCTCGACGTCGGCACTCAACATCGTTTCATCCTTGCGAGCAAAGCTCGGCCATGATCGGCATGATGGCCTGTTGGCCCGCTTCGATCAATCGCGGCGCAAGCTCGGCCAGAGGTTCGCGGCGATGGGTCAGCGCCTTGATCAGGATGGGGAGGTTGACACCCGCCAGGACCTCGATCCGCTCAGGCTCGTACAGACGGGCCGCAATGCGCGAGGGTGTTGCGCCGTAGACATCGGTCAGGACCAGCGCGCCACTGCCATCGTTGATGCGTGCAAGGAGTTCACGGGCGGCCTTCAGTGCCGCCTCGGGGTCTTCGTCCGGAACGACATCAAGCGCGGCGAGCTGAACCGGCAGGCGTCCGTAAATATGACGCGTGCAGTGGAGAAGCGCCGTGCCCAGAGGCTCGTGCGACACGATCAGAATGCCGATCATCGAAACGGCTCCGCTGCGGCGGGCGTGCGGGCCCGGGACTCGATGGCCTCGACAAATCGCCCCGCAACCGGATCGCCGGTCTGATCCATGATTTCGCGAAAGCAGGTCGGACTGGTGACATTGATCTCGGTCAGACACGAACCGATCACATCGAGCCCCACCAGCGCCAACCCGCGCGCAGCCAGGAGCGGCCCCAGATGCTCGGCGATCTCGCGGTCGCGTTCAGTCAGGGCGCGAGCCTCGCCCTGCCCACCCGCGGCGAGATTGCCGCGCGATTCGCCCGCCTTCGGTATCCGGGCCAGGCAATACGGCACCACCTGCCCGTCGATCAGCAAAATACGCTTGTCACCGTCAACGATCTCGGGAAGGTAGCGTTGCGCCATCACGGTCCGCGCGCCCATCTGCGTCATCGTTTCGATGATCACCGACAGGTTGGGATCGTCTCGCCGCGCCCTGAAGATCGAGGTACCACCCATACCATCCAGCAGCTTGAACACCGCCTCGTGATGCTCATGGACGAAAGCGCGCAGATCGGCGCCATCGCGGCTCACGATCGTCGGCGCAATGAACTGGGGGAACTCGAGGATCGCGAGCTTCTCGTTATGGGTGAGCAAAGCCCGGGGGGCATTGAACACCCGGGCACCGGAATGCGCAGCGCGGTCGAGCAACCACACGGTGTTCAGATACTCCGGATCGAACGGCGGGTCCTTTCGCATCAGGACCGCATCAAAGGCCTCCAGTGCCTCATCGTCTTGCGGCGACAGCTGCCACCAGATCGACGACCGCCCGCTGGGGTCGAGCAGCGTCAGCTCCGCCGCTTTGGCCCGGATGCGTCCGGCGCGATAGCCGATCGCAGGCTGCTCACAGACAAACAGGCGATGACCGCGGCGAGCGGCCTCGACCATCATGGCAAAGCTGCTGTCCTTGACGGTCTTCAGCGATTCGATTGGATCGATGATGAACAACCAGCGCATGCGCAATTCCTTCTCGATGGCGCGAACCCGAAGACGGGTTGCGACCGGGTTCCGACCGATCAGCCGTAGCGGCTCTGGTCGGGGTCGGTGCGTTCGAGCTCGATGGCTGCCGCAAGCAGTGCGAGTCGGGCGACGACACCGTAAGCGTAGAAACGGTTGGGCGCACAATCCGGTTCGCCGCGCGGCTCGGGCAGATTGCAGCTCGATGCGAACGGCAAAGGAACGAAATGCATCCCGGGTGCATTGAGGTTTTCGTCCCGCCCACGGCTCTCGTGGGCGCGATAGAACCCGCCGACAACGTAACGGTCGATCATGTAGACAACCGGCTCGGCCATCCCACCGTTGACCGTCTCGTGCGTGTAGACCCCTTCCTGGACGATCACATCACGCACCTCGAGACCCTCTTTCACGACGGCCATCTTGTTGCGCTGCTTGCGATTGAAGCTGCGCACTTCGGTCGCGTCCTTCACGGACATGACACCCATGCCATAGGTGCCGGCATCGGCCTTGACGATCACGAACGCCGGCTCATCAATGGCATATTCCCGGTACTTTGCCCGGATCAGACGCAGCTGGGCATCCACGGCGTCGGCCAGACGATCGTGCCCGATGCCGGCCTGGAAGTCGACGCCCTCACAGGCGGCGAAATACGGGTTGATGAGCCATGGATCAATGTCCAGCATTTTCGCAAAACGCTTGGCGACATCGTTGTAGGCGGCAAAGTGCTGAGTCTTTCGACGAACCGACCAGCCGGCATGCAAGGGCGGCAGTAACACCTGCTCATGCAGATCAACCAGCAGTTCGGGCGTACCCGAAGACAGGTCGTTATTCAGGAGCACCGAACAGGGATCGAAGTCATCGAGACCGACGCGGCGCCCGCGTCGAACGACCGGTTCGATCGGGAGGCCACGGCCATCGGCCAACTTGAGCTCGGTGGGCGCAGTGATCTCGGGATTGATCGAGCCCAGTCGGACATTCAACCCGGTCTGGCGCAGGATGGCCACAAGCCGTGAAACGTTTTCCAGGTAGTACGTGTTTCGCGTGTGGTTTTCCGGGATCAGCAGCAGGTTGCGGGCATCGGGACAATACTTGTCAATCGCAACCATCGCCGCCTGAACCGCAAGGGGCAACATCGCCTCGGAGAGATTGTTGAACCCCCCCGTAAACAGGTTGGTATCGACGGGCGCGAGCTTGAAGCCGGCATTGCGGAGATCGACCGAACCATAAAAGGGCGGTGTGTGATCCTGCCATTCGAGGCGAAACCAGCGCTCGATCTGTGGGGTGGCATCGAGCATGCGCCGCTCGAGCTCATGCAAGGGGCCGGTCTGTGCGGTAATGAGATGTGGAACCATGCCTCAATTGTACTGGCCCCCGCCAAAGGCTGCTGAGGGCTGGAACAAACCTTGCCGCATGTATGAGCCCGGAGGCCTGGGCATCCCAAAAAAAGGCGACCCGGCCACACGCGGTCATCGCGCGCGGCCGGGCGGCATCGGATCCGTGCGTCGATCGGCTCGTCGCCCATCGACCGCAGCGCGACGATCCGTCATCAGTTGCGGTAGGCCGTCTCGCCGTGCGAGGCAATGTCCAGACCCTCGCGCTCTTCGTCTTCAGCCACGCGCAGACCGATCAGCAGGTCGACGATCTTGAAGGCGATGAATGCGACCACTGCGGACAGGACGATGGTGATCAGAACGCCCTGGAACTGGATCCAGACCTGAGCGGCGATCGAGTAATCCGGGCTGGCAGCGTTCTTGACGTAATCAAAGATGCCCGTACCGCCCAGCGACGGAGCCGCAAACACGCCGGTGAGCAGCGCACCGACGATGCCGCCCACACCGTGCACGCCGAACACGTCGAGCGAGTCGTCGGCCCCTAGCATCCGCTTGAGCCCGTTGACCCCCCACACGCAGAGCACACCGGAGATGAGACCGATGATCAGCGCACCCATGGGTCCGACAAAACCGCAGGCCGGAGTGATCGCAACCAGGCCCGCCACGGCACCCGAGGCCGCGCCAAGCATCGAGGGCTTGCCCTTGGAAAACCACTCGGTAAACGACCAGGACAGTGTGGCAGCAGCCGTGGCGACCAGCGTGTTGACCACCGCAAGCGCCGCGACGCCTGTGGCCTCGAGGTTGGACCCGGCATTAAAGCCGAACCAGCCCACCCAGAGGAGCGAGGCGCCAATCATCGTCATGACCAGCGAGTGCGGGGCCATCGACTCCTTGCCGTAGCCGATTCGCTTGCCGATCACATACGCGCCCACGAGGCCCGCGACGCCCGCGTTGATGTGAACGACGGTTCCGCCCGCAAAATCAAGCGCGCCCTTGGCCCAGAGGAAGCCCGCAGCAGCGGTGACGGCCTCGAGCGACTTCGCGTCCGTGATCGCGTCGGGACCCGCCCAGTACCAGACCATGTGAGCGGTCGGAATGTAACAGAACGTGAACCAGAGGACCGAAAAAAGGAGCACGGCAGAAAACTTGACGCGCTCGGCGAAGGCCCCGACGATCAGCGCGCACGTAATCGCGGCGAAGGTGGCCTGAAACGCGATGAAGGTCAGTTCCGGAATCACCACGCCCTTGCTGAAGGTGGCTGCCGTCGATTCGGGCGTCACACCGGCAAGAAACAGCTTGTCGAAGGTGCCGTAGAAGGCGCCGTCACCGCCGAACGCGAGCGAGTAGCCGTAGATCACCCAGAGCACCGTAATCAGCGAAAACACCATCAGTACCTGCATCAGTACCGACAGCATGTTCTTTGCGCGGACCAGGCCACCGTAAAACAAGGCAAGCCCGGGCACGATCATCAGGATGACCAGAACGGTTGAAATGGTCATCCACGCCACATCGCCCTTGTCCGGGGTGGGCGGGGTGCCCGAGGCCAGCGCGGCGAGCGGCGTCAGGCCGACGAGCGCGAGGCTCATGAGCGCGGTCAGCAGTTTGTGCAGAGATTTCATGATCAGAACTCCGTGAGGCGGTTGCGCGTCAGAGCGCTTCGTTGCCGGTCTCGCCGGTGCGGATCCGGATGACCTGTTCGAGGTTGTAGACAAAGACCTTGCCGTCGCCGATCTTGCCGGTGCGGGCGGCGTTTTCAATGGCTTCGATCGCGCGCTCGACCAGACCATCGTCGATCGCAACCTCGATCTTCACCTTGGGCAGGAAGTCGACGACATACTCGGCTCCCCGATAGAGCTCGGTATGACCTTTCTGGCGGCCAAAGCCCTTGACCTCGGTGACGGTCACACCCTGCACGCCGATCGAGGACAAGGCCTCGCGAACTTCGTCGAGCTTGAAGGGCTTGATGATGGCGGTAATCAGTTTCATCTTGGGTCCTCTTGGTGAGGCGCGCCGGGGCGGACCCGGCCGCCGGGATCAGAAGGTCTTGGTCAACGACAGCAGCGCCTTGCCGTCTCCGGCGCTGCGTGCGCCCGTCATGCTGCCGGTCAGGGCGAAGCTCTTCTCGTCAGTGCCCAGGTAAGCGAGACCCAGCACCCAGCCGGAAAAGTCCTTGCTGACGCCAATCTTGTAGTCGGTGACGGTGCTGGCAACGCTGTAGGCCGAGGCATGCTTGAGCCTCAGCATGCCCACATGCGCGTTCAGCATGAGACCGCCTCCGAGATCGTGATTGGCCGCGAGATCGAGATAAATCGTGCCATCCGTCTCCGGCGCAGCCGGGTTGGCCAGGCGGGCGATCTTGCCGTAGGCGAAGTAATCGGTGACCGCGTAATACAGCTTCGCCGACAGGGGGCCGGCGCTGACCCCGAAGTAGAGCTCCGTGTTGTCGATCTTGGGCCCGGCGCTGCCCGGATACATGTAGTGGATCGCGCCGATGTCGTACTCGATCGCGCCCAGCTTGCCTTTGTAGCCGCCATAGAGGTCGGACTCGAGGCTTGCACCACCGTACAGCGACTGCTCGATCGACGAGTTCCAGTTACCCAGATAGAAGCCGGCCGGCAGCGCATAGTCGAAGCCGCCCTGAAGCGCGGGCTTGTAGTTGCTTTGGGTAAAGCCTCGGAACTTGTAATCCGTGGTGAGGGTGATGTTGCCCGTCAACGGGGAGCCCGCCGCGAATGCAGGCAGAGACAGGACACCCAGGGAGGCAGCGAACAGGAATTTTTTCATCATGGTTCTCCGAACGGTCGTGGAGGAGTGTTTAGGAGACTGCGTGACCAAACAGCATTTCCCGTGCCAGGTCCAGACCCGGCAGGGAATGCTCGCGCGTCGCAAAGCGGGTCGGGGCACGCACCGGTTTGGTGTGACGAAAGCGTGCGCGCACCGAAGCGGTGCGCGACGGGTGGGGGGCCTCGTGCACCGCGTGCGTGCTAGACTGAAATCAAGGAAGAGCCACGATGAACCAAAGAGATCCCGCACAGTTTCTGGTCGAGATGCAGGACCGGATCCTGGCCCTGATCCGGTCCAGCCCGGCCGGTGACCTCGAGCGCAACCTCAAGGCTCTGGTCGAACAGACCTTCGAACGGATGGATCTGGTGACCCGAAGCGCGCTCGAGATCGAGCGAGAACGCCTCACCCGCTTGCAGCAGCGCGTGGCCGCCCTTGAAGCGCGGCTGGGCGAACCCACTGGGGACACGGCCGAACACGGGCGCTGATTCAGCGCCACGGGTATCGCGCGCCGGTTCGCACGCCGCTTCAGATCCCCGACACCCCCCGCCCTGCGAGCGTCTCGTCCAGATGCGCGGCACAACCAGTCTGGGTAATGCGCACGGGCGGGCCGGGGTCGATCACCGTCACAGAGGTATTGGGTAGTGCCCCTGGGCCTGGGTGCTGTGGGTCCAGCCCCGGATGCCCGATCAGTGTCCGGATCCACAAGCCATGACTGAAGACCACCAAGTCACCCCCTCGGCAGGCTGCATGGCGCTCGATGAGTCTCGCCCAGGCGGCCTGCACCCGGGCTCCAAAGGCTTCAAGCGATTCGCCGTCTGCCGGGGCCTCGACCAGCGTCTGCGGGTCAACGCCCAGCGTGTCGTAGGCCTGCCCGCGTAAGACACCAAAATCACGTTCCCGAAGCGTCGGATCAGGCGTCACGTCCATTCGGACTGACTGAGCGAACGGCGCCGCCGTCTGCAGGGCCCGAGGGGCATCGGAGGACAGGACCATCGCCGGCCGGCTGTCGCGCAAAAGCCGCATCGCCAACCGCTGCGCTTGCGCCCGCCCGCGTGCAGAAATGGGCGTATCGAACGGTTGAACCACGCGCGCGGCGTTGAGCGCAGTCTCGGCATGGCGGACCAGAAAGATGGACACGGCGAACTCCTAGAACGGGAACAGGGGGGCGACGCGTTGAACGCGGTCGGACTGCGTGATGATGACGCAGATCGCGTATGAGGCGGCAACCCTATCCGGGCGCCGAGAGTCCAGCGGCCAATACGGCCAAACCGGTCAGCCAGGCGACCGAGGACTACGGCTCGGCAAGACCCCCAGGCCGGCTACATTCAACGACTCCGCCGCCGACCGTACGGGTCGGCCACGCCCGAAACGCTGCACTCGCACAGGCTCGCCCGCATCATGACCCTGGCCATCGTCCGTTCCCGTGCCCTGATCGGCCTTTGCGCACCCGAAGTCCGGGTTGAAGTCCACCTGAGCCGGGGGCTGCCCGCGTTCCATATCGTGGGCCTGCCCGAGGCGGCCGTGCGCGAAAGCCGGGAACGGGTACGCTCGGCCCTCCTGCAGCAAGGCTTCGAATTTCCGTCGCGCCGGTTGACCGTCAACCTGGCTCCCGCGGATCTCCCCAAGGACTCCGGCCGGTTCGACCTGCCCATCGCCATCGGCATTCTGGTGGCGAGCGGACAGGCCCCGGCCGACCCACTGGCCCAGCTCGAGTTCGTGGGCGAGCTCTCGCTCACCGGGGCCCTGCGCCCCATCCGCGGGGTCTTGCCAATGGTGCTCGCCGTACGCGACGGCGCGGCCGACCGCAGGCTGATCGTTCCGGCGGAGTGCGCGGCGGAAGCCGCTCTGGTGCCCGGGCTGCGGGCCCTCTCTGGCGTCGATCTGGGGCAGGTCTGCGCCCATCTGAGGGGTCAATCCGAACTCGTCCGGCTCGAGCACAGCACACCCGCCGCCCAAGTGCAGCATGGCACCGTCCTGGAACACATCAAGGGTCATCACGAAGCTAAACGGGCGCTCGAGATCGCAGCAGCCGGCGGGCATTCGATGCTGATGGTCGGGCCCCCGGGCGCGGGCAAATCGCTCCTCGCCGCCGCACTCCCGGCACTGCTTCCGCCGCTGGATGACCAGCAGGCGCTCGAGAGCGCCGCAGTGGCGGCGCTGTGCGGCCACTTCGAACCCCATCACTGGGCTGTCCGACCCGTTCGAAGCCCTCACCACAGCGCCTCTGCCGCCGCACTCACCGGTGGGGGCAATCCGCCTCGCCCCGGCGAAATCAGCCGATCCCATCAAGGCGTCCTGTTTCTGGACGAACTGCCTGAGTTCACACGGCCCGTCCTCGAAGCCCTCCGTGAACCCCTCGAAACCGGGCGCATCACCCTGTCGCGCGCAGCGCACCAGATCGATCTGCCCGCCCGGTTTCAACTGATCGCTGCGATGAATCCCTGCCCCTGCGGCTATCTGGGGAGCGCCCGCTGCCCATGCCCACCCGACCGGGTGCTCCGTTATCAGTCCAGGATCTCCGGACCGCTGCTGGATCGCATCGATCTGCTCTTGTCCGTCCGACCCGTCGACGAAGTGACGCTGGTCGGCCGGACCCACGGCCCCTCGACGACCGAAGTGGCCGATCGCGTGGCCCGGGCCTACGCCCGGCAGCTGCAGCGTCAGGGCATCGTCAATGCCCGACTGGGCCCCGCCGAGATCGATCGCCACTGTCCGCTCGACGAAGCGGCACGCACATTGCTGACCCGAACCGCACGGCGGCTGGGCTGGTCCTCGCGTGCACTGCATCGGGTTCTCAGGGTGGCGCGCAGCGCGGCCGATCTCGATGCTCAGGCGCACATCCACGCCGAACACGTCGCCGAGGCCGTCGCGCTGCGGCGCGCCCTGCTCACCGGCCCCGAGCCGGCTTCTGCGTCAATGCCATGACCCGCCGCCCATCCTCCCGGCCGGGGCGACACCGCCCAGACCGAACCCTGCCCGCCCTCGCATTCAGACCGGACGGACCCTGGGGCCCACCCGCCAACCGACCATCAGCGCGTAAGCGAACGCCTGCAAGACGATCCAGACGCCCATGGCCGCACGAAAAGCCGGCGCCCCGGGACCAATCGCCGCAATCCCGGCCATCAGATCGATCACGACGCCAAAGAGCCACTGGGTCAGGAACATGCCAATGAACATCAGAAGATTCAACGCCGAAAACGCTCGGCCGGTCAGGGCAGCAGGAAAAGTCAGACTGAGATAGCTCTGGGTGATCATGAACGTCGTGGAACCGAGCGCAAGCGGTAACCATAACAGCCATGCCCACGGTCCCGGTGTCACCGCGATCAGTCCCAGCGAGCCCAGCATGATCCCGGCGCCCCAGGCGACCAGTCTCGGCACCGTCCAGCCGAGCCGGACCCAGCGAGGCAAGACCACGCCCAGCACCATGTAAGCGACCATGAGGAACAGATTGATCGAAAACAATGAGCGCGCCGCTGCCGCCTCATCAAGCCCCAGTACCGTAATGAACCAGGGCCCAGCCCACAGCCCCTGAAAGGCCACAAAGCTGGACTGCATCACCATGGCCGCCACGGCATAGCGCCAGAAATAACGGTCGCCAAAGACCTCCAGATAGCCGCCCCACTGGCTGGCCAGGCTCTGAATCGGCTGAGCCGGCTCGGACGGCAAGGTCAGGCCGATGACCGCGCTCACCACAGCAAGCAGCACGCCCATGAGGACGAAGACACCCCGCCAACCCACCTCGGGCAACAATAACTGAACGGGCACGGTCGCCGACAG
>JBDLRB010000153.1:0-3741 GCA_039800205.1 Pseudomonadota bacterium
TCGACCCCGCGGTGCGAGCCTCACTGGTGCCGGATTCCGCGCTCGACGGCGCCGCAAATCTGCTGGTTCTTCCGGGCATCGACGCGGCCAATATCGCCTATAACCTGCTGAAGACGGCTGCGGGGAACAACGTGGCGATCGGCCCGGTTCTGCTGGGGGCGGCCCGCCCCGTGCACATCCTGACTCCGTCAGCGACGGTTCGGCGCATCATCAACATGACCGCCTGGGCTGTGGTGGATTCGATCAGCGAGCGCTGAGCCGATGAGCAATTCCAACGGGCACCACGGGGGGTGGGGTCGGGTACGGCCCGGTTTCTGGCGTGCGCTTGTCCCGTTGTTCCTCTTCGCGCTGCTCACTGCGCTGGGTTCGGGCGTGGTCCGTGCGGATGCGCGGACCTCCGGCGAAGCCGCGCCCGGCATCGCCTGGATTGAACGGGCCGAACTGCCCAGGGAGGCGCTTCAGACCCTCGAACTGATCCGGGCGGGGGGGCCCTTTCCCCACCGGCAGGATGGCACGGTCTTCCAGAACCGCGAACGTCTGCTGCCGCGCCAGCCACGCGGGTATTACAGCGAGTACACCGTCCGGACACCCGGTGCGCGCAATCGCGGCGCCCGTCGGATCGTTGCAGGCGGTGATCCGCAGACCTCCGGCGAGTACTATTACACCGAGGATCACTACAACAGCTTCCGCCGTATCCGAGGGATACGGCAAGAAGGACCGTCGCGATGAGTCTGATCAGCAATCTGCCTGCGCAGGCCGTGCTCCCGCTCAGTGCGTACGACCTCGACGCCTTGCTCAAGGACGCAGTGCGCGCGGATCAGACTGTTCTGCGGGCTGACTTCGATTCGGTGACGGACAAGGCCGGTGTGATGGCCCAGATCGGATCGGGTTTCCAGTTGCCCGGTCACTTCGGCCGTAACCTGGATGCCCTGGCCGACTGTCTCAGCGATCTCGAGCCCGAAGACGCTGACCGGCCTGGGTTTGTCGTCATTCTGAGAAACCTGCCCGGTGCGCCCGGTTTCGGGATCGATGAGCGCGAAGCCTTGCTCGATGTCTTTCGCGATGCGTCAGACGACTTCGATACCCGTGGCATTGCGTTCAGGGTGTTCTACTCGGTCCGCCCGGCTGCGATCTGACTCAATCGAATCCGCCTGTCAGTGCCTGGAGGGCTGAGAGGGCAGCGGGGCCTGCAGTTTCCGTTCGCAGGATGCGTGAACCCATCCGCACGGGCACGAAGCCTGCTCGAGCAGACTGCCGGATTTCAGCCTCGGAGAGCCCGGACTCCGGGCCAATCAGGAGTGTGATCGAAAGGGGGGCGGCCGGCGGAGGGGTCTTGAGCGCTGCGATGATGACCGTTGGCAGGCTGTCCTCCGCGTCCGGTGAAAGCGTCAGCCGCACGCCTTGATGGGGCTCCGCAAGCCACTCGCTCAGCGAGCGGGGCGGGTACAGCTCAGGCAGACGATCCTCACCGCACTGCATGCAGGCTGCTTCGATGATCGCCTGCCAGTGTTCGGATTTTCGCAGGCCTCGTTCGCGATCGAAGCGGATCGGACTGCGCTCCGAGAACAAAGGGACGAGCCGGCGCGCGCCCAGTTCGACCGCTTTTTCGATCGTCCAGTCCATCTTGTCGGCACTCGACAGGCACTGACCCAGCGTCACGGACAACCGATCCAGGGGCCGAGCGGGGCACTCGGTTTCGATACGGAGCACCCCCCGTTTGGCCTCGAGATGGACCAAGCGGGCCCGGAAGCGTCGGCCCTCGCCGTCGAAGATCTCGATCGGTGCGCCGACCGGCAGGCGTAACACGCGCCCGAGGTAACGTGACTGACCCTCATTGAGGGCCAGATCGACGGGGGAAACGTCCGGACCGAAGGCCTTGCCGGCGTCCCGGACCAGCAGTCTGGGGACCATGTCGGGTTCAACCCGGCAACAAACGTCGGTAGTAATTCGGCAGAGCGAAGAGCGCCTGGTGGGTGGCCTCGTTATAGAACTCCAGGCGGGTGATCCCACGGTGGTTCAGGCGTTCGCTGACCGTTTCGGCACGGATCGCGCAGGGGTCCAGAGTGTCTGAAGCGACGGCGAGTCCCCAGTAGGCTCCGTAGAGGGGAATGTACAGACCCATCGGTCGTACGATCGGGAAGCTTGAGCCCAGCGAACGCAGCAACGCCTGAACACGGGTGGGCTTGTATACGGGCGAGCCAATGTGCATCACCAGGGCCCCCCCCGGGTTCAGGATCTGCCGGGCCATCCGGAAAAAAGCCTCCGAATAGAGTTTGAAGGCTGGCGTGTCGGGGTCGGTCAGATCGAGGAGGATGAGATCAAAACGTTCCTGTCCGGCGCGTGCGATGGATTCTGCGATCGCCCAGCCATCGCCCAATCGGATTTCAAGCCGGGGGTCGTCAAGTGCGCCCCGGTGGATTTCGCCCAGGTACTGTCTGGCAATCCGGATGACCTCCGGGTCGAGCTCAGCCATGACGACTCGCTCGATCGAGGGGTGTTTGAGCAGTTCCTCGGTCGATCCTCCGTCGCCCCCGCCGATCACCAAGGCCGAGCGGGGGGCAGGATGCGTGATCGCCGCGGGGTGAACCAGGCTTTCGTGATAGTGGAATTCGTCGCGCTCAGAGGTCATGAAGCAGCCGTCCAGGCGGAACAGGCGCCCCCACTGCGCAGACTCATGCACCTCGATCGCCTGGTAGCGCGACTGGGTCGCCTCGAGCAGACGGGTACTGCGGAAACCGTAGACGCAGTCGGCGTTCAGCCATTCGAGCATCGGCGCGTCGACCATCGCCTGAGTGCCCACGATGGACTGCGCCGTGTCCGTCGCGTCGCCCCGAAGGATCTGGTTGAGCACCTGCGCACCCGGTTGGAAGGCTTCGATCAGTTCGGTGAGCAGCCGACGTGCGCGGTCGGAGTTGTCGGTGGAGAAATTACACACGTAGACGTCGAGGGTGACGGCACGTTGCTCGGGCCAGGTATGAACCGCCAGATGCGACTCGGCCAGCAGCACAGCGCCGGTCACCCCGCCAGGCTGTCCCTGGTAGTCGGGGAAGACAAAGTACTTCTCGTCGACCAGCGTCAGCCCGGCGCGACCCACCGCCACACGGCAGCGATCAGCGAGAACGGTCTCCCGAATGAGCAGGCCGAGCTCACATTGGCAGTCATGTAAATCGGCGGTAAGGTGCAGTCCCTGCATGGTGTTTGGGCGCTCATGCGCGGGCGAGGAAACCAAAAATCATAACAGGCTCGTCCGACGAGCCGGATTTTGCCGGATGGGCTTTGATAAAATCCGGCTGTTTGCGCTGGGCGAAACTCGAATTGTTCGAGCCGTTTACCGGTCAGACATCGACGAGGTGTTGTGCAATGGATCAAGATCGCGTGGGTGAACGCGCAGGTTCGGGCGCGTCGAAGGCGCGTCAACCGGCCGTGTCCCCGAAGTCGCTGGCCCACTCGATCCGCGCGCTCGCGATGGATGCCGTGCAGCAGGCCAATTCCGGGCATCCCGGCATGCCGATGGGCATGGCCGAAATTGCCGTTGCCCTTTGGGCGGGCGAGCTCCGACACAACCCACTCGATCCTCACTGGCCAGATCGCGACCGCTTCGTCCTATCCAACGGTCACGGCTCGATGCTGCTCTACGCGCTGCTGCATCTCACAGGCTACGACCTGCCCATCGAAGAGTTGCGCAACTTCAGGCAACTGCATTCCCGAACGCCCGGTCATCCCGAGGTCGGAATCACCTCG
>JBDLRB010000154.1:0-8100 GCA_039800205.1 Pseudomonadota bacterium
TCCTGATCGAAGACGATGGTCTGAAGCCCGGCCAGGGCAAACAGATCGTCGATCGTCTGCTGAAGACCGAAAAGGTCAAGATCGTCACGGGCGTCGTGTTCTCGAACGTTTCTGTGGCCATTGTTCCGGATGTCGTTGACTCCGGCGCGCTCTTCCTGAGCCCCAATGCCGGCCCCTCCAATTTCGCCGGGCGCGAGTGCCACCAGAATTATTTCGTTTATTCCTGGCAGAACGACTCGCTGCATGAGAGCGCGGGCGCTCTGGCCAACAAGCTCGGCTTCAAGAATGCATTCGCGCTCGCGGCCAACTATCAGGCCGGCAAGGATGCCGTGGCCGGCTTCAAACGGATGTTCAAAGGATCGATCGTCCAGGAGGTCTACACGCGGATGGACCAGACCGACTTCTCGGCCGAAATGGCGCGCATCCGCGCGGCCAAGCCGGACGTCGTTTACCAGTTCCATCCGGGTGGCGTGGGCATCGCTTTCCTGAAGCAGTACGCTCAGGCGGGGCTGATGGGTACGATCCCGATGGTCGGCGCGGAGCCCACCCTCGACCACACGACCCTGCGGGCCGTGGGCGAAACTGCGCTGGGCGTCAATATCGGGGCCAAATGGAATACCGATTTCAGCAACCCCGAAAGCAAGGCCTTCGTCGCCGCCTTCCAGAAGAAATACAACCGCGTGCCGACGGTCTACGCAGGACAGGGCTGGGATACGGCACAGGCCCTCGCGGCCGCACTCAAGGTCGTGGGCAGCGACGATGTCGCGAGGCTGCGCGCTGAGCTACGCAAGGCCAACTTCAAGTCGATCCGGGGCCCCTTCAAGTTCGGGCCCAACCAGCACCCGGTGCAGGACTGGTACCACGTTCGTCCCGTCAAGGGCGCCGACGGCAGCCTCTCTCTGCAAACCGTCGGCAAGATCCTCGATCAGCACGGCGACGCATTCTCGAAAGACTGCAAGCTCTGATCGGCGCGATTCGGCAGGCGTCCGAGCCCTCACCCGCCTGAGCGGGCTGCGGGCCGGCGCCTTCTGGCCTCAATCAACCCTTCAAGATGCTCAATCTGATTGTTGAACAGACCGTCAACGGGCTGCAGCTCGGCGTGATGCTGTTTCTGCTCGCGGCCGGACTCACGCTGATTTTCGGGATCATGGGCGTCATCAACATTGCTCATGGTTCCCTCTACATGGTCGGCGCATTTCTCACAGCGTGGACCCTCTCGCAGACGGGATCGTTCCTGCTGGCTGCAGTCGTGGGACTTGCTTCGGCGGCGCTGGTCGGCGTGGTGATGGAACTGGCCATCATGCGGCGCTTGTACGCGCGCGACCACCTCGACCAGGTCCTGGCCACCTTTGGCTTGTCGCTGTGCATGAACGAACTGTTTGCGATGATCTTCGGCCAGCGCCCCCTCTACGTCGAAATCCCGCCCCTGATCGACGGATCGGTCGATCTGCTGCCGGGCGTGCCCTATCCGATTTACCGGCTCGCCATCATCGTGGTGGGCCTCCTGGTCGCGCTCGGCCTCTACCTGCTGATTTCGCATACCCGGATCGGGATGCGGGTTCGCGCCGGATCAACCCATCGGGAGATCGTTCGCGCACTGGGGGTCGATATTCGTCTGCTCTACACCGCCGTCTTCGGTCTGGGGGCACTGCTCGCCGGCCTCGCAGGCATGATGGCCGGCCCTGTTTACACGGTCCAGGTCGGCATGGGGGAACAGATCCTGATCATGACCTTCGTCGTCGTGGTAATCGGCGGACTGGGCTCAGTGCGTGGCGCATTCGTCGCCGCGATGCTCGTCGGCTTGATCGATACAGCCCTGCGGGCGCTCGTCCCGCCCTGGCTGAAGACCTTCATGGAAGCGTCCGCCGCCGACGCGCTCGGGAGTGGGCTGTCGTCGCTTGGCATCTACCTGTTGATGGCGCTCATCTTGCTCATCAAGCCCAAAGGCTTGCTGCCAGCCCATGCCTGAGTCACCGCGTCTGTCAGATCGCTCCCTGCGACCGCTCCAGATCGCCGGACTGCTCGCCCTGGCGGTTCTGCTTGCCCTGCCGACCCTGGCGCGCTGGACGGGCGACCCCGCGTGGATTTCCCTCGCGACCCGCATGCTGATTTACTCGCTCGCTGCGATCAGCCTCAACCTGGTGCTGGGCTACGGCGGCATGGCCTGCTTCGGCCACGCGGCGTTCTTCGGGATCGGCGGCTACACGGTGGCGGTGCTCTACAAGCACTGGCAGCTCGCTGAACCGCTCTGGGGCCTCATCCCCGGGACGACCAGCCTGCTGATTACGCTGCCCGCGGCCATGCTGGCCGGCGGACTTCTCGCGCTCGCCATCGGCGCATTGTCGCTGCGAACCACGGGCGTACAGTTCCTGATGATCACGCTGGCCTTTGCCCAGATGCTCTTTTTCCTGTTTTCGTCTCTGAGCCTTTATGGCGGCAGCGACGGGATGACCGTACGGCGCCGCAACGAACTTCCGGGCATCGACCTTCGTGATGACACGATGTTCTACTACCTGGTGCTCGCGATCGTCGTGCTGATTGTCTGGGTCAACCATCGGATCGTCCGCTCGCCCTTTGGCCTGGCGCTGGGTGGCATTCGCCAGAACGAGCGCCGGATCCTGGCGCTGGGCCTCAGCCCGTACCGACATAAACTCGCAGCCTTCGTGATCGGCGGCATGGGTGGCGCGCTCGCAGGCGCACTGATGGTCAATCAGGGTCGCTTTGTCACGCCCGACATGCTGTTCTGGACCAAATCGGGCGAGTTCATGGTGATGGTGATCCTGGGCGGTTCCGCGACCCTCTTTGGCCCGATCATTGGTGCATTCACGCTCACTGGGCTGGAGGATCTGCTGGGTCGAATTCCCGGCTGGAGCGAACACCGGATGTTCGGCATTGGTCTCATACTGATCCTGGTGGTGCTGTTCGCACGCGGCGGGCTCTACGGCGGCCTCGAACGATGGGCCGCACGCCGGGTCACTCGCCAACGGCGGACAACGCCCAGCGACCCGTCCAGCAGGGAGAAGCCCGGATGAGCGAGCCGCGACTGCATACGGTCTCGCTGGTCAAACGATTCGGTGGCCTGCTGGCGACCGACCAGGTTTCAATCGAGGTCAATGCCGGCGAAATTCATGCCCTGATCGGGCCCAATGGCGCGGGCAAGACCACGCTGATCGCCCAGTTGACCGGCGAGCTGCGCTCCGACTCGGGTCAAGTCCTGCTGGACGGAGAGGACATTACGGGACTCTCGCCCGCAGAACGGGTTCGACGCGGCATCAGTCGGACCTTTCAGATCACACAACTGCTGCCCGACTACACCGCGCACGAACACCTGATGCTGACCCTGCTCGCTCACCAGCGACGCAGCAAGCGCCTGTGGCGTGCGGTCGAAAGCGATCGTCATCTCAGCGATCGGGCGGACCAGCAGTTGGCCGTGGGGGGGCTCAGCGAGGTCTCCCGGGTCCCGGTTGCCGAACTGTCCCATGGCCAGCGCAAGCAACTCGAACTCACGATTGCGCTCGCCCAGCAACCGCGCGTGCTGCTGCTCGATGAGCCCATGGCCGGGCTGGGGCCCTCGGAAAGTATCGCGATGACGACACGCCTGGCAGAACTGCGCGGCACGGTGCCCATCCTCCTGATCGAGCATGATATGGACGCCGTGTTCGCGCTGGCCGACCGAATCAGTGTCCTGGTCTCGGGCGCCTGCATCGCGAGCGGGCCGACGGACCACATCCGCGACGACGAGCGGGTTCGGCGGGCTTACCTGGGAGACGGCGATGACTGAAGGCCAGGTCCGTCTCAGGGTGAGTCCATGACGCCCATGCTTGAGATCCGCGCCCTGCAATCGGGATACGGTGCCACGCCGGTGCTGTTCGACGTTCACCTTGCGGTGGGCTACGGTGAGGTGGTGTCGTTGCTGGGGCGAAACGGTATGGGCAAGACGACGACGATTCGGACGCTGATGGGTCTGCTGCCCGCAATCGGGGGCGAAATCGTTTTCGACGGTCAACGCCTGAACGGGCAAACGCCGGAGCGCATTGCCCGAGCCGGCATCGGTCTGGTCCCTGAGGGCCGCCAGGTCTTCCCAACGCTGACGGTTCGTGAAAATCTGATCGCCACGGCACGGCCCGGCCCCTGGACGCTCGCCCGGATCTGCGCGTTGTTTCCCGTGCTTGAGACGCGTCGAATGCAGTCGGCTGCGACGCTGTCTGGCGGCGAGCAACAGATGCTCGCGATCGGTCGCGCACTGATGACCAACCCCAAGCTGCTGATCCTCGACGAAGCCACGGAAGGGCTTGCGCCGATGATCCGCCGCGAAATCTGGAACTGCCTGCGCCAACTCAAGGCTGAAGGACAATCCATTCTGATCGTCGACAAGAACCTGCGCGTTCTGCAATCGCTGGCCGACCGTCACGTCATCCTTCAGAAAGGGGTGACCGTCTGGCACGGTGATTCAAACGCCCTGCAAGGCGACCGGTCACGCGTCGAATCCCTGCTCGGTGTGTAGTGCTTGCCTGTTGAGGTCTATCCATGTTGAACGCCTCTGATCCACTGCCCGTTTCCCGCGCCAATTACCCGCACTGCCGACGGGCGGGAGACTACGTATTCGTTTCGGGACTGTCGTCGAGGCGTCCCGACAACAGCTTCGCAGGTGCATCGATGAGCGCCTCGGGTGACATGCACTTCGATATCGGCGAGCAGACCGAAGCCGTGATCGAAAACATCCGCAAGGCGCTGGCGACCGAGGGCGCATCACTTGAACACCTGGTGGAGATCACCACCTTCCTCGTCAACATGGCCGACTTCCCCGGCTACAACGCGGTCTACAACCGCTATTTCAATGCGCAGACCGGGCCCGCACGGACGACGGTCGCAGTGCATCAGTTGCCACACCCCCTGATCCGAATCGAGATCAAGGCGGTCGCCTACTGTCCGCGCGACCCCGGACGCTGAGCGCCGCCCCAGCTCCCCCGCTCAAGCCGCCCAGCCCGTCGGCTGGACGCGTGTGCGTGGCCCACGGCTCGCCCGCTCAGAATTTTGAGAAATCCGGCTTTCGCCGTTCCGAAAACGCCGAAAACGCCTCGATCGCCGCGGGCTCGCGCAGCATGTGCCGGAAGCGGATCGCCTCCTCGGCCATCGCCTGGGTCACAGGCTGGCGCAGCGAAGCCTTCATCAATCGCTTGGTCTCGATGAGCGAGGACAGTGGCTTGGCCGCAAGCGAGCGAGCACTCAGCATGGCTTGGTCATACACCGTATCCGGTTCGAGAACCCGATTGACCAGACCCCACTCAAGCGCCTGAGCGGCATTGAACGATTCACCCAGGAGCAGGGCGCCGGCTGCCCGCTGCCAACCGATCCGCATCGGCAAAAGCAGGCTCGAGGCGGCCTCCGGACACAGGCCCAGATTGACGAAGGGCAACGCAAACAGGGCATTGTCACCCGCGTAGACGAGATCGCAATGCATGAGCAGCGTTGTACCGATCCCGACGGCGGGCCCGCACACGGCGGCCACGATCGGCTTGGGAAACCCTGAGATCGCCTGGAGAAACTGAAACACGGGAGCATCGTCGCCCGACGGCGGATCCTTGAGAAAGTCGCCGATGTCATTCCCCGCCGAAAAGATCGTCGGGTGCCCGTGGATCACCACGCAGCGCACCGCGATCTGCGCCGCCGCATCGTTCAACGCCGCCGCAAGCTGCGCATACATCGACGCTGTAATCGAGTTCTTCTTGGCGAGACGGTCGAAGGCAATGACTGCGATCGATTCCTCGTGCCGGATCAGGATGTCACTCATGAAATGAACTCCTCATGCGTCTTGAAATAAATGCGGATGCTAAAGGGCCGGCCCGCCAGGCGATGCCTCTCAGTCTGCGCCAGGCCAAGGGCAACCGACACGACGCCCCAGCTCGACGAGACTTTCGACCAAAGCGCGCTCGAGCACGAGCCCGTCCCGTTCGGCCTCGCGTTCACCGCGCGCGCCTCGCTCACCCGGGAGGTGAGCCTGCTCACCCGCCGCGTCACGATAGTGTGCAACCCAGTGCCCCATGTAGGCCTCGAAGGCCTCCCGTTGGGTGAACGCCCCCGGGCGGGCCACCCACAGGAATCCGCTCTGGCGGCCGCTCACGCCGGTGGCACTCAAGGGCTGGCGCGCGGCGATCAGGGAATCGGCGGTCGCAGCAAACGCACCGGCCAGACATTCGATCATCATCGCAATGCCCACCCCTTTGTAGTGTCCTGCGGGGCGCAGGGCACCCTTCAATGCGCGAGCAGGGTCGGTCGTCGGCTGACCGTCGGCATCCACGGCCCAATCATCCGGAATGGGCCGCCCGTCGCGCGCAGCGAGCAGAATATGGCCGCGCGCCGCAACGCTGCACGCCATATCGAACACTATGGGATCACCGTCTCCGACCGGGCACGCAAAAGCCACGGGGTTGTGACCGATGGCGGCCGCGCCAAAGCCCGGTAGCGCGAGGGCTGGCGGCGTTCGCTGGCCCATCAGGGCAAAACAACCGGCTTCTGCAGCCTCAAGCACATGGATGCCGAGCGCACCGAGATGACAGCAGTCCCGCAGCGCCACCAATACCGTTGCACTGGACTCAAGTCCCGCCAGGGCCTCGCGCATCGCCCAGGCTGCAGCGACCTGCCCCATCGCCCCGTCGCAATCGAGTACGACCCCGCCCGCCCTGCGCTGCACCTGAATCGAGGGGCGGGCATTGAAGGCCCCGGACTGCAGTCGCTCGACATAGGCTGGTATGCGGGTCAGCCCATGCGTACCGTAGCCGCGCAACTCGCTTCGCAGCAGCCGCCGACTCACCTCGGCGGCGTCTTGCCCGGGCAGCCCTTGAGCGGTGAAGACGTGGGTGCTCCAATCGAGGAGCACGGCGGATGGATAAGCTTGGGATAGTGTCATGATCACCTGGGATGATACAAGGCGGCCGACGGCACCGCAGCCCGCGCGTCGCGGGTCGCGCCTTCGGTTCGAAACGTTCTGAAACAAAGTATTTGAAAATAATTGACCACGCACGGGGCGTCGACGCCTACAATCTACGCACCTCACTCCTCGATACCTCATGGACACGTCCTCCGAACGCCCGCAGCGCCCCCGCCGCCGGCGTTTTTTCATTTCGGCCCTGGTGACACTACTGCTGACTGCCGTCGGCGCCCTGGCGTGGTGGTGGGCCACCCAGACGCCGACTCGGCAGGGATCGGGTACGCCCCTGACCGGTCCCCGCGGCGCGCCCGCCACGGCAGCCGGCACAGCCGGCCCGCGAGCGGCCGGCTTCGCAGGACGCACTCAGCCGGTCAGTGCCGGCACACTCGAGCGACGCGCGATCAATATCGTCCAGCCCGCGCTGGGGACCATTGCTGCGCTCAACACGGTGGTGGTCCGGCCGCGAGTGGACGGCGAACTGAAAGCGATTCACTTCAGCGAGGGACAAACCGTCCGGGCGGGGCAACTACTGGCCGAGATCGATCCCCGAGCCTTCGAGGCCCAGCTCGCGCAGGCCGAAGGCCAGCTCGCCCGCGATCAGGCCCAACTGGCCAACGCCCGCAATGACCTCGCGCGCTATCAGGACCTGGTCTCGCGCGACGCGATCGCTCGACAGCAACTCGACACCCAGGCCGCCCTCGTCAAACAACTGAGTGGCTCGATCCGGGTTGCCGAAGCGGCAGTCGCCAATGCCCGCCTGATGCTGTCCTACACCCGAATCACCGCCCCCATCAGCGGACAGGCAGGATTAAGGCTGGCGGACCCGGGCAACATCGTCCGCGCAGGCGATACAGGCGGCCTGGTGGTTCTGACCCAAACCCAGCCGATCAGCGTGGTGTTTGCGGTCCCGGAATCCGTCCTGCCGCAGATCCGCGCTCGAATGAAGCGGCAAGATCCGCCCAAGGTTGAAGCCTGGGACCGTGAGCAGCGGCAACGGCTGGCGGCCGGCGAGATCGTCAGTATCGATAACGCGATCGATGTCGCCACAGGAACGATCCGGATCAAGGCACAGTTCGACAACCGGGACGGGGCCCTGTTTCCCAACCAGTTCGTCAACATCCGACTCTTTCTGCAAACCCTTGAACAGGCGCTTGCCGCGCCCGCCAACGCCA
>JBDLRB010000155.1:0-5830 GCA_039800205.1 Pseudomonadota bacterium
GGCGTTGCTGCTGGGCCTCGTGCAGGCCCGGCTCATGCCGCTGCTTCTGCTTTTGCCCTTCATGAGCCGCAATCTGGTGCCGCGCACGATCGTATTTGGCGTGGCGGCGGGCATGGGCCTCATTGTGCTGCCCATTCTGCCGGAGTCGATGGTGCTGAACGTTGACATGAACCTCGTGTTCATCGTTGCCAAAGAGGCGTTTGTCGGCCTCGTGCTTGGTTTTGTCTGCGCCCTTCCATTCTGGGTGATGGAGGCCGTCGGCTTCATCGTCGACAACCAGCGTGGGGCCAGCATGGCTGCGACGATCAACCCGATGACCGGGCACGACACCTCGCCGATCGGCATGCTGCTCAATATGGCGTTCATCACCTTTTTCTTCGCGATCGGGGGCATGGCCATTCTGCTCGACCTGATCTATCAAAGTTACCGGCTCTGGCCGCCGGACCGTTTCTGGCCGATGCTTGAGTTGCAGCAGGGCGGCCTGTTGCTGGCCCAGATCAATCGTCTGGTGCTGCTTGCGCTTTTGCTGGCGGCGCCGCCGCTCGTGATCATGTTCATGGCCGAGTTGGGTCTTGCGCTGGTCAGCCGCTTTGCACCGCAGCTTCAGGTGTTTTTTCTGGCCATGCCGATCAAGAGTGCCCTCGGTATTTTTGTCCTGATCATCTACAGCGCAACGCTCTTTGATTTTGGGGGCGAACAGTTGCGTGATCTGCGGAACTGGAGCGGTCGCCTGGATGGTCTGCTGGGCGGAGGGCTTTCGCGGTGAGTGAAAAAACCGAACAGCCCACACCCAAAAAAATCCGCGAGGCACGCGAAAAGGGCGATGTTGCAAAAAGCAAGGATTTCACTCAGACCGCGCTGATCATCGCTTTGTTTGGCTACATCATCGCTCAGGGTCAGAGTCTGGCCGAAGATTTTGCGCGACTGATCCTGCTGCCCATGGATTTCATTCCCACCGATTTCGGTTTTGCCATCACCGAACTGATCGACCGGATGCTTCGTGAATTGATCGGCATCCTGATGCCGTTCCTGCTGATCGTCCTGGGGGTCGGCCTCTTTGTCGAGGCCTTGCAGACGGGCATGCTGATTTCCTTCAAGGCATTGATGCCCTCGGCCAAGAAGCTCAATTTCATCGAGAACGCAAAGAACGTCGTCTCAAAGAAGAATTTCATCGAGTTTCTGAAATCGTGCGGCAAGATCGCAGTCGTCAGCTATGTGCTGTATGTCTTCATTCTCCAGAGCATTCCGCCCCTGCTCGACGCGCCGTATTACACCGTGGCCGAGGTCGGGCGCCTCTATGGGCAGCTGCTGAAGAACATCATTCTTTACACCGGGCTCTGCTATGTCGTGATTTCGCTGGCCGATTTTGCCTGGCAGCGCCACTCCTACACGAAAAAACTGATGATGAGCAAGGACGAGGTCAAGCAGGAATACAAGACCATGGAAGGCGACCCGCACATCAAGTCCGCCCGCAAACATCTGCACATGGAAATGATGCAGGAGGATGCCGTTCAGAAAACCCGCAATGCGTCGGTGGTGGTGACCAATCCCACCCATCTTGCGGTTGCGCTTCATTACGACGAAAACGAAACCCCCTTACCGCTCGTTCTGGCCAAGGGCGAAGGTCATCTTGCCGAGCGGATGGTGGCCGCCGCGCGCGAGGCCGGGGTGCCCGTGATGCAGAATATCCCGCTTGCACGATCCCTCTTTGAGCAGGCAAGCGTCGATCAATACATCCCGTCTGATCTCATCGAACCGGTGGCTGCCGTGCTTCGACTGGTCAACGAACTGGGTCAACGCGAGCCGAATCAATGAGTTCTCCGGTGCAATTGATCAACGACTGGATCCGGCACAACGCCTTGCCGGTTTCGCTGCCCTGGGCGGGCCCACGAGCCTCGATCACGTTCGACTCGGTCCGTGTCCATCTCACGATTCTCGGATCCGGGCAGATCCTGATCGAGGCGCGAATCTGCGATCTGCCTGCCCTCGGGGGCGACCGTGAGCGAACCGTCTTCCGCCTGACCCAGATCGCCCTCGCGCGCATGCGTGACAATCCCGCGGCGCTTTCGATTGACGAGGACGGAGCCGCGTGCTGGTTGCAGCGACGGATGGCCGGGACGATTCAACGCCATGAACTCGACGAGGGCGTTGAGTCTCTGATCAACGAAGTGGAACGCTGGAGGGCGGCCCTGTGATCCCGATGCGTATTCGAGCGGTACCCACCCTCTGGGCCCGCAAGGCGGTGGGGGCGTTGCGCCGTGCGCTGTTCGTTCTGGCTGCGATGCTCGTGATGCCGGGCGCGCAGGCCGGTCCGCCGCCCTGGCCTGAGGCCGAATTCAGTTACTACGCCGACCGCAGCTCGCTGCGGCGCGTGTTGCTTGATTTTGCAGCCAGTTTCAATTTGACGCTCGAGTCCACCATTGCTCTGAACGATTCGGTCAATGGCCGCTTCAATACCCCCAGCCCCACCGCGTTCATCAACCGACTGGGCGGCACCTACGGTTTTGTCTGGTTCACCCACGCCGGGCGGCTCCATATCTCGAGCGCGCGCGACATCCAGGTCAAGCCGATCTACGTGCCCTCGGTCACCTCTGCCGACCGACTGCGCCAGTTGCTGGCGAGCCTGGGGGTCCTGGAGACCAAATTTGGCTGGGGAGCCCTCCCGGAACAGGGGACCATCGTGCTTTCCGGGCCGCCGGCCTATGTCGAACTGGTCGAGCGCACCATCCGCGCGCTGCCAGACGGCCCAAGCGGTATGCAGGTTGCCGTATTCCGGCTCAAGCATGCGTCCGTTCAGGACCGGGTCGTCAGCTACCGTGACCGCGAAATCACCACCCCGGGCGTGGCATCGATCCTGCGAAACCTGGTGCAGGGGACTTCCATGGCGGGGAGCAGCCAGCGTACGGTTGCGCAGCCCAACCTTCGCGCCACCAGCGATTCCATGCTGGACGGGCAACCGGGCCGCTCGCAGCTCAGCGTGCCGGGCGGTCCCTCGTCGGCGGCCTCGTCCGGATCGGCCGCGGCGGATGCGAGTGCCTCTTCTTCGTCGGGCGCGAGCGCATCCACCCCAAACCTCGGCGCGCTACCCCGATTTCAGCCGTCCATTCAGGCCGAACCGCGGACCAACTCGATCATCGTTCAGGACACGCCCGACCGGATTCCGGTCTATCAGCGCTTGATCGCCCAGCTCGATGTGCCCACGCAACTCATCGAGATCGAAGCGATGATCATCGACGTCAATACCAACCGCTTGTCGGAACTGGGGGTCGCCTGGGGAACGTCCTTCGATGGGCAACGCGGCGCCCTGGGTTTTGGCAGCGTTGGCGATACGCCCCTGACCGCAAGTACGCTTTCTGTAGTCGGTGCATCGGCTTCGGGCGCCGTACCGTCGGCAGCAGTCGTCACCGGCGCAGACTATTTTGTGGCCCGGCTCCGGTTTCTGGAACAACAAGGTGATGCGTCCATTCAGGCTCGGCCCTCGATTCTGACCTCCGAAAATCTCGGGGCGGTCATCGACTTGTCCGAGACGCAGTATCTGCAGACGGTCAGCGAGCGCACAGCACTGGTCACACCGATCACGGCGGGGACGACCTTGCGCGTCACGCCCCGGTTGGTGGGGCAGGGCGCGGGCCGGCAGGTTCATCTGACGCTCGATATCGAAGATGGACAGATTCAGTCCGCATCGGCCGGAACGCGTCCCTCGGTCCGTCGCGGCGTGGTGAGTACCGAGGCCAGTATCCGGCCCGACGAGAGCCTCCTGATCGGGGGCTACAACTCGGTCCAGACCGTGCAGGGCGAGGATAAGGTTCCGTTGCTGGGTGATCTGCCGGTGCTGGGTGCACTCTTTCGCACGCGCAACGAGCAGTTGCAGCGACGCGAGCGTCTGTTCCTGATCCGCTCGACCGTCGCAAGCGGGCAGTCGGCCATGGCGACCCGACCCATTCCGGAACTCAAGTTCGATACGCCGACCAAGCCGACCACCATACAGTCTCCGCAGGCGGTACCCTCGACCCCATCTCGCCCGCCTGCCGTCCGGACCGCGCCCACGACGGGCGCTTCGGGTCTTCCGATCCCCGGGACCAACCTGGTGACCGGTGGAGCGGTCGACCGCAATTCGGCGCCCTCGCCATGACGTCTTTTCGAGGTTTTCAGACATGAGCACGCCATTCAGCTTTACCGTCACCGGCCGGATCGATGCGGCCAGCGCGCCTCAGGTCGAACGCGATCTGCTGGCCGCGATCGAGCAATCCGGCCCGCACCTGATCATTGAACTCAGTCAGCTCAGCTACATGAGCAGTGCGGGCTTGAGGGTCATGCTGGTCGCGGCCAAGCGCGCAAGGGCCGACGGGGGCAAGGCGGTGATCCAGGCCGCGCAGCCCGCGGTCGCCGAAGTGCTCCGCATGAGCGGCTTTGACCGTGTGATTCCGCTTGCGCCGAACGAGGACGCTGCACGCGCCCATTTTGGCCAGTGATTCCGGGCCCCATGCCGTCATGAAGCCCCCGCCCGCGTTGCCTCTCGAGCAGCGTCTTGCCGATCAGCAGGCTGATTTGCCGCTGTTGCTCGATCGCCTCGAGGCCCTCGCTCAGGATCGCCGCTGGACCGATGTCTTTCGCAGCCAGGTCATGCTGGTAATCGAGGAGTTGGTGGTGAACGCGCTGACCTACGGTGGGCGCGACACCGGGCAAGCCTGGGTGAAGGTTCAGTTACTCGAATCGGTCGAGGGGCTGGAGATTCGGATCACCGACAACGGCGATGCATTTGATCCCTTTGTCGAAGCACCCGAACCGTCCCTCGACCTGGATCTGGACAGCCGTGCCGTCGGAGGCCTGGGCGTGCACTTTGTGCGCGAGATGACGGACACCCGGACATACCAGCGCCAAAACGACGAAAACCACGTGGTGTTGTTCAAGCGGTGGCAGGCCTCGTCAACCGATTGATCGGACAAGGGGGGACAGTGATGGATATCAGCGCGCGTGGCATTTCGGTCAATGCCAATCAAACCGTCAGTTTTCAGGGCGATGCCAACCAAGCAGCGCAGTTGCTGGCCGAAATCGGTGTGTCACTGCGTTCGTCGCGCGGGCAAGGCGTCCAGTCCGGGTTTCTGAGGCTTCGTCTTGGCCAGGCGGCTGATTCTTCGGGGGCGCAAACCCTCACTACCGGGCTTAGACGGATTCGCAATACCGGATCGAACCGGGTGGCCACCGATCTGGTTCGGCAACTGGTGGTCAAGGTGGCTGCGGCGCGAGGGCAGGATCGAGCGGTCACGGCGCTGGACAATTATCTGCGTGAATCGTCCAATCGAATCGGTAGCCAAAGCTTTATCAAGTTGCTCCAGGCGATGGAGATCGATGATGGCAAGGGTTCAATCTCACAGATGCAGCCGGTCGGTGGACGGCTCGTCACTGAGGATATTCTCGAACCATCGTCGGAGGCCCCCGATCCAGGGCAAATGCAGTTTGAGCCGGCGTCGTCTGAGTCACTTTCGCAGGGCTTGGGTGGACAGCCGCCCCAGGTCGATGCGTCCCAGCCGCGTACAGACGCAATCGCGTTGCCATCCGCTCAGCCATCCGCGAGACCCATCCTGTCCGGTCAGGGCAATACCTGGGATTTGCTGAAGCAGATTGGTCTGAGCGCAGGGAAGAAACTCGGACAGGGGAGCTTTGGTGTCGTGATGGCGGCACGGAATGCCCAGGGCAAGGAGACCTGTGCGGTCAAGTTGATGAAGGGCGGACAAGAGGAGAGGATTCGTTTCAGTCCAAGCGGCAAGCTGCAGCGCTCGGGCGAGATCATCGCGGCGTATCTCGAGAAAAGTGATGACCCGGGTTATGG
>JBDLRB010000156.1:0-3099 GCA_039800205.1 Pseudomonadota bacterium
GCCTGGCGGCCGCGCTCAGGGGGCGACTGAAACAGATTCCGCCCTTCTCCTTGATGGACGATGCGGACGTCGATCGCTTCATCGCAGCCGCCTCCGAGCTTTACTTTGCACCCGATGAAACGATCCTGAGCCCAGAGGATGGCGTTGTCGAGGCCATCCTCTGGATTCGCGAGGGCGCGGTCACGGGCGGTCACAGCCAGACGGGTCCGTACGAGGGGCGATTCGAATACGAAGCCGGCGATCTGTTTCCGGTGGCCGCGTTGATGGGGCGACGTGCTGTAACGGCCCATTATGTGGCCACACAAGACACCTTTTGCCTCAGCGTTCCCTTTGAAGTCGTTGAAACGCTTGCGCGCTCGAGCCCGCCTTTTGCGGACCTCCTCAACCGACGGATGCAACACTTTCTGCAGGCATCGCGGCAATCGCTTCGCGCTGCTTACGCCTCGCAGAACCTCGCTGCGCAGACCCTTGAGCGACCGCTCCACAGTATCGGCTCCAGATCGATCGAACACTGTCCACCGGACACGCCGATCGGCCTCGCATTGCAGACCATGCATCACCGTCGGATCGGATCCATGATCATCAGCCATCCGGACGGTCAAATACTCGGGATCCTCACGCGGCACGACATCCTTGCTCGGATCACCTTGCCGCAGTTGTCACTCGACACACCCATCTCAGCGGTGATGACCACGCCCGTGCATTCGCTCCCCGAAAGCGCGCCCGCGCAGCAGGCGGCGCTCCTCATGAGCCGCCAGGGTGTGCGCCATGTGCCCTACACCCGTGACGGTCGGGTTGTCGGCATGGTGTCCGAGCGCGATCTGTTCTCGATTCAGCGTTTGTCGATTCGAGACCTCTCGGCCAGTATCGACGCCGCACCGGATGTGGACGGCCTGACGCATGTCGCAGCGGAATTGCGGCAGTTTGCTGCGTCTCTGCTTGCGCAAGGCGTTCAGGCGGGGGCGTTGACCGAACTGATCAGCCAGCTGAATGATCGGCTGACCGCACGAATCGTGCATCTGATGGCCGAGCGCCATCACCGCGACCTGAGTGCCCTCTGCTGGCTTGCCTTTGGTTCGGAGGGTAGAGCCGAGCAAACCATTGCCACGGATCAGGATAACGGCCTGATTTTCCTGAGTGAACAGCCCGAGCACGATCGACCGACCTGGCTCGCCTTTGCACAGGATGTGAACCAGGCGCTGGCACGGTGTGGATTTCCGCTCTGCACGGGCAACGTGATGGCGGGCAATCCGGAGTGCTGCCTGACGCCGCAGGAATGGGCGCAGCGATTCACGCGCTGGATCGAAGGGGGTACTCCCGAGCACCTGCTGGCTGCGAGTATCTACTTCGACCTGAGGCCCATTGCGGGCACCCTTGAACTCATTCAGCCCCTGCGTGAACTGATTCGGCGCAAGGCCGCAACAACGCCCCGCTTCTGCAAGCTCCTGGCCGCCGAGGTCCTACGGACACCACCGCCTCTTGACTGGCTGGGCCGCATCGAGTCCGAGGATCAGGCCTTCGACCTGAAACGGCTGGGCACGGGGGTACTGGTCGCGGTGGCCCGTCTGCGCGCGCTCGAGCTGGGTGTCGATGAAGTCAATACGCTCAAGCGATTCGCTGCAGTCGCTGAGCTACGGAGCGTACCCCCCCAGCGTAGCGAAGCCTGGGCGACCGCATTCGAGTTTTTGCAGATGCTCGGACTCAGGGTGCAACTGCCCGATAGCGCGTTCAGGGTGTCGGGCTCACTCAATCCCAATTTGATTGCGATCGACCGACTCAATGACATCGACCGACGCATCCTGAAGGAAGCCCTGCGGGTCGTGCTCCATCAGCAGAAAGACCTGGAACTGGACTACGGTCGGTAATGGGCGCCCGCCTCGTACGCTGGTGGAATCGGATGCGTCCGATCCGTTCGCGCTCTGAATCGTCCCCGCCCCGGCGCTGGGTGATTGTCGATGTCGAATCCAGCGGTCTTGATGCACGTCGTGATCGCTTGCTCGCGATCGCTGCAGTCGCTGTAGTGTTCGTGCCCACGCGCACGGGCGAGCCCGCGCGGCCCAGTATTGTTCTGGCGGACAGTTTCGAGGCGGTACTGCGGCAGGAGGATCCAGCTGCAGAGCCCATCGACAAAGGCAATATCCTGATCCACGGCATCGGTCTGGGGGCTCAACGGCAGGGCATTCCGCCTGACGCTGCATTGAGCGCGTGGCTGAGTTTTCTGGGCGATTCACCGCTCGTCGCCTATCACAGCGACTTCGACCAGACGATGATCGACCGGGCCTGCAGACGGCATCTGGGACATGGCCTTGCGGCGCGCTGGCTCGACCTGGAACCGGTCGCTGCTGTGCTGCACCAGGAACCTCAACGGCGCCCGCTGGATGACTGGCTGAAACGCTATCGGATCGACTGCCTGAGCCGTCACCAGGCGGCGGCAGACACGCTCGCCACGGCGCAACTGATGTTGCTCGTTTGGCCGAAGCTGCCCACTCGAGTTCGAGCGGGCGGCTTCGAAGCGGTGCTTGACTACGCAAACGGTCACCGCTTCATACCCGGCCGGCACTAGACCGTATCAAACCGGGCTGGGCGCGGTGCCCCATGATCCGGGCACCGGCACGCAGCCCGTGTGTCAAGCGGCCTTGAGGTTCGGATACCGGACGTTTTCGACCAGATCCTGGATTTCCTTCTTCGGCGCAGGCGTCAGCAGCGACACGATGATGATCACTGCGAAGCCAACGGGCACGCCAAAGAGACCCGCGGAAATTGGCGAAATGTCCCACCACAGGTTGGTCACCGGAGCCGACCGCGGAATACCGAGGAAGAGCTCACGCAGCCAGGGCTGGTTGGTGATCATGTAGTAGAAGGTGATGCCAAAGCCCGCGATCATGCCGAGCGAAGCGGCAATGCCCGTGGTGCGCTTCCAGAAAATCCCCATCGTCAGCGCCGGGAAGAACCCTGCCGCTGCGAATGAGAAGGCCGCCGACACCAGGAACAGGATGTCCGCGGGTTTCTGGGCAGCCACCAGTGCCGCAAGAATCGCGACGACCAGCAGCAGGATCTTCGAGATCATCACCCGCCGCGCGGTGGGCGCATTGGGATCGA
>JBDLRB010000157.1:0-18524 GCA_039800205.1 Pseudomonadota bacterium
CCGCCGCCGTCGGCTCCGGTTCGGAGGTTGAGCATCTCGCCCACTACGTCGTGTCCCTGTCGGGCGGTGGCCATGACGCGACCAAGGCTGCGCTGGGCAAAGGCAAGTTCGAAGTCTGCGCCGCCTGCCACGGCGCAGAGGGGCGGGGTAATCCGGCACTGGGTGCGCCGAACCTGAGCGATCGAATCTGGCTCTATGGCGGCGGGGTCGCATCGGTGATCGAAGCGATCAACAAGGGGCGAGGCGGGGTCATGCCTGCCTTCAAGGATTCTCTGGGCGAGGGCAAGGTTCACCTGCTGGCCGCGTACATCTGGGGGCTTTCGAACAGCCCCGCCACCGCAGCACGGTGATGGCCACCCCAGACCACAAGGCAAAGCCCGAGAGCGTCGAACAGGCGCTCTTTGAAGTTCGCCGCAAGATCTATCCTCGCGCGGTGTCGGGTTGGTTCGCAGGCTGGCGCTGGGCCCTGGTCTGGGCCACGCAGATTCTCTTTTATGGTCTGCCCTGGCTGACCTGGGGTGACCGCCCGGCGGTCCTCTTCGCGCTTGAGGATCGCCGGTTTTTCCTGTTTGGTCTGGTCTTGTATCCCCAGGATTTCATCTACCTGACAGGGCTTCTGATCGTCTCGGCGCTCTCCCTTTTTCTCTTCACCGCAGTGGCCGGACGGTTATGGTGCGGCTACGCCTGCCCGCAAACGGTCTACACCGAGATCTTCATGTGGGTGGAGCGGGTGATCGAGGGCGATCGCACCGCGCGGATGAAACTCGATCAGGCCCCCTTCAGCACGGGCAAGCTCGCTCGGCAGGGTACGAAACACCTCATCTGGGTACTGATCGCCTTGTGGACCGGTATCAGCTTTGTCGGCTATTTCACGCCAATTCGCGAACTCTTGCCCGCATTGCTTCGGGTCGACACTGGCCCTTGGGAAACCTTCTGGGTCTTGTTCTACTCGTTCGCGACCTGGGGCAATGCCGGCTTCATGCGAGAGCAGGTCTGCAAGTACATGTGTCCGTATGCGCGTTTCCAGAGCGCGATGTTCGACAAGGACACCCTGATCATCACCTATGACGCCGCACGGGGCGAGCCGCGCGGCTCACGTTCACGCAAGGCCGACCCCCGCGCGGCGGGTCTGGGCGACTGCATCGACTGTGGCATTTGCGTTCAAGTCTGCCCGACCGGCATCGATATCCGGAAGGGCCTGCAATACGAATGCATCGGCTGCGCAGCCTGCATAGACGGATGCAACCAGGTGATGGACAAGATGGCCTACCCACGCGGGCTGATCCGTTACAGCACCACGCACGCCATCGAGCAAGGGCTGGACAATCGAGCGATGTGGCGGCGGGTGCTTCGCCCACGGGTGCTGATCTACACAGCGATCCTGCTCGCGATCGTGATCACGCTAGGTACATCGATCCTGCTGCGCACCCCCTTCAAGGCCGATATCATCCGCGACCGGATTCTCGGTCGAATCGTCGAGGACGGTCTGATCGAGAATGGCTACAGCCTGCAGCTGATCAACTCCAATGAGACGAGCCGACAATTTCGAGTCAGCGTTTCAGGACTGGAGAGTGCAAGCATGGCCGGCGAAACCGTGTTCGAAGTCGGCCCGGCCGGCGTACGGATGGTCCCCATTCGCGTTCGAATCGAACCGGGCAAGGCGCCTGCCGGCTCCAACAAACTCAGCTTCGAGATCGAAGCGCTTGACCGACCCGAAGACCGGGTGATCACCCGATCAACCTTCTACGTGCCGCGCTGAGCGGACCCTCTGACTGAATGAGGAATACGCTGATGACCCCCCTGCATTCGGTTCGACCCTGGTATCGCCACCCCGAGCCCTGGCTGCTGCTGATCGCCCCGCTTGCCGCCGTAGTGGGCGGGATGGTCACACTATGGCTGGCGCTTCATTCGAACAACTCACTCGTTGTCGATGACTACTATCGTGAAGGACGGGCGATCAATCAGACCTTTGCGCGTGATGCCCTGGCCCGCCAACTGGGCCTGAGCGCACAGTGGGCGGTCGACGGAAAGGCAAATCGCGCACGTCTGAACCTGTCCGCCTTCGATCAGAAACATTTCACCCCCCCCGATCGCTTGTTCGTCCGCCTGATTCATGCCACGGAGGCGGATCTGGACCATCGGCTCGTGATGACCCGGGTGGGGGACGCGCGGTGGGAGGCTCGCTTTGCGCCCCCCGCACCCGCCCGATGGACCCTGCAGATCGAAGATCCGGACCGGACCTGGCGATTGCTGAAGACGTTCAATGACCCAGCGGCCAAGCGACAGCTGCGCGCGGCCAACGCGATCAGCGCCCAATCGGCACCCAAGACCGACCCCCCTGAGGAGACACGCCGATGAACCGACCCCGGCCCATTGGAGACCGGCGATCCGGTCGCTTCCTGATGCAGGTGCTCTGGCCATCGTTTCTGGTCGCCGTCGTCGCCGAGGGTCTGTTTTTTTCGACGATTGATCCGCTCGAGTTGAGTATCGTCGCGCGCCATCTCGGCGATAGCCGCGAGGCGGCCTACACGGTCGGATTCTTCGTGTTCTGGGGCCTGCTCGCAGCGTCCAGCACGATCACCTGGATCCTGCTCGACTGCCCACCGCGCGAACCGCATGCGGTCGACGAGAAAGACCGGGTCGACAGCGATCAGGGGCTGAGTGGGCGCTGATCGGGCGCTGATGTCTCTGCAGGAGGGCTTTCGCCGGTGGGCCCGGCCGGGCTCCAAAAAACAGTCGCCCGCCGACCCACACGCCTGCGCCCTCCCGGGAACCACCTCGGCGCACGTTCCGCGATCCACCGGAAATGCCTACCGCACCCGCCGCGGTGTCTACCTGAAGAGCTTGGACGGATCAGACGGCGGACTGTCCGTACCACCGCCAAAGGGATTGAACGAAGGCATACCCCCTGCGTTCCCCCCTGCACCGCCACTACTCTCAAACGGATTGTTTTCGATCCGGATCTCGACCTTTGAGGGGTCAACCTGCACGACGCCCTCTTTGTAGTGCGTGACCAGTCCCGGGAAACTGAGCACGACCGCGACCATCAGCAGCTGAATGCCAATGAACGGTACCGCGCCCCAGTAGATCTGCCCCGTGGTCACCGGAGCGATCCGTCGACCGGTCAACTTGTCCAGATACTCGCTGGCCGGTGCGACCGAGCGGAGATAAAACAAGGCGAAACCGAACGGCGGGTGCATGAATGAGGTCTGCATATTGACGGCAAGCAGCACACCGAACCAGATCAGATCGATCCCCAGCTTGTCGGCGACCGGTGCAAGGAGCGGCACGACGATGAAGGCCAGCTCAAAAAAGTCAAGAAAGAAGGCCAGCAAAAAGACAAGCACGCTGACCAGGATGAGAAAGCCGGTCTGGCCCCCGGGTAGATCGACCAGCAGATGCTCGACCCACAAGTCGCCATCGACCCCTCGGAAGGTCAAGCCGAACACGGTCGATCCGATCAGGATGAACATCACGAAACAGGACAGCTTCGCGGTGCTGTCCATCGCCTGTTTCAACAGACTGACCGTCAGCCTGCGCCGGGCCACAGCCATCACGATCGCGCCCACCGCACCCATCGCGCCGCCTTCGGTCGGCGTAGCCACTCCAATAAAAATCGTACCGAGCACCAGGAAGATCAGGGCGAGCGGTGGGATCATCACAAAGGTGACCCGCTCGGCGATCTGCGACAGCAGGCCCAGGCGAAACACGCGATTGAAGACTGCGATGACGAATGCGGTCAGACCGGCCGCCAGCACCTGGATTACGATGCGCTCGTCGACCGGGGACTTCTCGGGGATCAACCATTGATTGACCGCGATCGCTGACAGCGCGGCGATCACCAGGAGCAAGACCAGCGACCGATTGCCCGTCGCGCCGGACGGCTCGACAAAAGTACGCGCCTCAGGGGGCAAGGCGGGGGCAACGCTGGGCCGTGTCCAGGCCATGAAAAACACATAGCCCAGATAACTCAGCGTCAACAACAGACCCGGGATGATCGCGCCACGGTACATGTCGCCCACTGAACGCCCGAGTTGATCGGCCAGCACGATGAGCACCAGCGAGGGGGGAATGATCTGCGACAGCGTGCCGGATGCGGCAATCACGCCACTGGCCAGCCGGCGATCGTAGCCATACCGCAGCATGATCGGGAGCGAGATGAGCCCCATCGAGATGACCGATGCGGAGACCACGCCGGTGGTTGCAGCGAGCATGGCGCCCACGACGACGACGGCAATGGCTAGCCCACCGCGGATCGATCCGAACAATTGCCCAATGGTCTCCAGCAGATCCTCGGCCATACCGGAGCGCTCGAGAACCAGACCCATGAAGGTGAAAAACGGAATTGCGAGCAGTGTGTCGTTGGCCATCACACCGAACACCCGCTGAGGCAAAGCCTGAAAGAGCGCGGGCGTCAGCAGACCCAACTCGATCCCGATCAATCCAAACACAATACCATTGGCACCCAGCGCGAAGGCCACCGGAAACCCCAACAGCAGAAAAGCGAAGAGGGTGACAAACATCACCGGTGCGAGGTTGGCGGCGAGAAAGTCCATCGTCGGTCAATCGCGCTGAGGTGAAGGGGATCGAATAGCCGACCGATCCTGGCGAGCGACAGGCTGCGCAACCGGTTCATCCACGGCCAACTTGGACGCAGCGATTTCGGCCGCGAGCAACTCTTCTTCGCTCGGGCCTGCCCGAGCCGTCGGATCCGGGCATTGACCCAACAGAAAACCAACACACTTGATGAGGTGTGAGATCGCCGCCAGAACCAGGAGGCTGAAGCCCGCCGGGATCAGGAGCTTGGCGGGCCAGCGGATCAGGCCACCTGCATTGGACGAGGTCTCGTTGCTGGTCCAGGCATCGACAAACATCGGCCAGGACAGGACAAGAATCAACACCGCCATGGGCAAGAGGAAAAAGATCACGCCGAAGATCTCGATCCCGATCTGGCCACGTCGCGACAGGCGTCCGGACAGGATGTCGACCCGCACATGACCGTTTCGAAGCAGGGTATAGCCGGACATCAACAGGAAGATTGCACCAAACAGGTACCACTGCAGTTCAAGCCAGGCGTTTGAGCTGAGGCTGAGGGTCTTTCTCAAGACCGCGTTGCCGGCACTGACCAGGACCACCACCAGCACGAGCCAGATTGCGAGACGGCCGACCCATTCGTTCAGGCGGTCAATCGCCCGGGCGAGGGCAAGCAGGCTGCGCATCTTGGGCTCCCGGCGTTCAGTCGCGTGCGCCGAACAGGCGACGCAGACGCGCCCAGATCACGGCCCAGAGCAGGCTGATCGGATTGAGCGTAGAAGCGGCTGACGGGGGCGCAGTGGCCCCCGCAGTCGCGGCAGCAGACGGCGCACCCAGCGCAACCGACACATTACCCGCGAACTGCTGCACGATTCGGCGGACAAACTCCTGCACGAGGCCACTCCGCGAGAACTGTGCGAGCGGGCCTTGCAGGCTGTAGGCCATTTCGATCACCACCCGGGTGGACTGCGCTCCGATCGCGCTGACCTGCCAGGCGATATCACCTTCGGCTCTGGACTGGCTGAGCCGATCGCGACCCTGCCCCTGGAGTCGGGCCCGCTGCTCGGCCGGCATGAGCGTGAGCACGGCATCCCCCTCGAATTTCGCCTGCATCGGACCAAAGCGCAAGGCCACGCCACCCGTGAGGCGCGCGCCCTCCTGCCCGGACAGAAACGCGCCCGGTAGACACGCCGCCACCCGCGCGGGCTCGCTCATCAGTGCCCAGACGGCCTCCTGGGGAAAAGGAAGATCGAACTGTTCGGTGATCGCGGCGCCCGGGCGCATCGGCTGCGCAGGTGCCGATGCGCGATCGGGGATGCGGTGTTCGCCGCCCAAGGCGCTTGCTGTCGCGGGTTCGACAACGGGGATGCGGTCGGGCACGGCGACAAGCACGGGGTGATGGGCCAGAGCGGCCGACGCCGGCAATCGATCGGACCTCAGGCATGATGCACGCACGGCCTCGACCTCGGCATCGGGATGGGCCGCCAGGTCGGCGAGTACCGACAGGATGGCGTTGACGATCCCCTGGTAGCCCGTACATCGGCACAGGTTGCCGGAGAGCTCCGCACGAATCCGCCGCTCGTCCGCACCCGGAAGCCGAAGGACGATGTCTCGGGCGGTGGCCAGCATGCCGGGGGTGCAGTACCCACACTGCAAGGCGTGATGCGCCGTGAAGGCCGCCCGCAGGCGTTGCATCACGACATCGCCCTGATGGCCTTCGATGGTGGTCACTGCGCGGCCTTCACAGGCCACGGCGAAGGTGATGCAGGAGCGAACCGGTTGACCGTCAAGCAAAACGACGCAGGCCCCACACACTCCATGTTCGCAGCCGAGATGGGTGCCGGTGAGACCCGCCTGATCCCGAATGAAGTCCGCGAGGTGCGTTCGGGGCTCGGCCTCGCGCTCGACCCGACGACCGTTGATTTCAACAACAATCGGGATCATGACTGCTCTCCGTCACGACCGAGCGCGCGGTCGATCGAGCGCCGAACGGTCGCTGAAACCATTCGGCAGGTGACCGGATCACTCTCGGGGATCGCGGCCTTGACCTCGGAATCGATGGCATCAAAGACTCGTTGGGGTTGAGCGCGCTCACGCAGCAGCATCTGGGCGAGCGAATCGAGAAGAACCGGCGGACCGTCGAGCGCACCGATGGCGATCCGGCAGACACCTCGCCTGTCATCAATAACGACCGCACAGCTGGCTTCGGCAAAGTCGCCGATCTTGCGACAGACCTTGTAGTAGCCCCAGGCCGACTGGGCGACGGACTGCGGGATGCGAAGGGCCAGAACGATCTCGTCCGGCTCAATCACTGTGGTGTAGGCCGCCTGCATGAACTGGTGGATGGGTACGAGCCGGGCACCGGTCGACCGCCCCAATTCGACCTGCGCATCACAGGCCCAGGCGGCCAGGACCCAGTCGGCCGCCGGATCGGCGTGCGCAAGGCTGCCCCCGAGCGTGCCTCGGTTGCGTACGGAACGATAGGCAATGGTTCCTGCCACACGACGCCAGGGATGATCGTGCAGCGCCTCATGCACACCGTCTTCGATGTCGGAGTGAGTGACGGCCGCCCCCACACGCAGCATGTCCTCGTGCCTGGACACCCCACGCAGCTCGTGGAGCGCCGAAATATCGATCAAGCGCTCGGGGCGGACGAGTCTGAGGTTGAGCATCGGGCCCAAGGACTGACTGCCTGCGATCAGGCGGCTTGACCCATCCTGACGGGCGATCGCATCGAGCGCTTCGCCGAGCGAGCGGGGCCGAACGTAGGAAAAACGGGCGGCCTTCAAGGGGGCGACTCCGCAGCCAGCGCCGTACGGGCAGCAACGGCCGCCAGCACCCGCCGCGGCGTAATGGGCGTATCGAGCAATTCCTGCGCGCCCAGGCGGGCAAGCGCGTCGTTGACGGCTCCGATCAAGACTGCGGGCGGTGCGATTGCTCCGCCCTCACCCATGCCCTTGGCACCGAATTCGGTATGCGGGGAAGGGGTCTCGAAATGATCCATGCGGATCCGGGGTGACTCGCTGGCGCCCGGCATCACGTAATCGGCGAGGGTGGATGCGAGCGGCTGCCCCAGCGAGTCGTAGTTCGCCTCTTCAAAGAGCGCGGTACCGATCCCCTGCACGATCCCGCCAATCGACTGGCCTTCGACCACCATCGGATTGACCATGACGCCGCAGTCTTCGACCGCAACGTAGTCGAGGATTTCGATTGCCCCAGTCTCGGGATCGACGGCTACGACCGCAGCATGGCTCGCATAGGAAAAGCAACCCGTGTCGACCTTGGGCCGATACCCCACAGAGGTTTCCAGCCCGGAGGGATCGACCTCCGAAGGCAGCAACTGCGGCGTCACATACCAAGCACGGGCGATCTCTCCGATCGTGACCGAACGGTCGCCGGACTGAATACGATCGCCTTCGCGCAGGACCTGATCGGCCGGTACGCCCAGCAAATGGGCGCCAATCTTCAACACCCGGGGCAAGAGCTCCTTGCAGGCGCGCGACACCGCGCCGCCGGACATGACCAGTGAACGCGACGCATAGGTCCCGGTCGAGAAGGGGGTCAGTGCCGTATCGCCGTGCACCACTTTGATGCGTGTAACGTCAATGCCCAACACCTCGTGTGCAATCTGGGCAAAGGTCGTTTCCATGCCCTGGCCGTGGGAATGGACGCCCACGCGAAGCTCCAGCCCACCATCGGGGGTAATCCGGGCAAAGGCCTGGTCGAATCCGGGAATGACAGGGGTTCCCCAGGCGGCGAATACCGACGTACCGTGAGCGGCTTGCTCGGTGTAGGTGGCGACGCCCAGCCCGATCAGCCGACCGTCCGACCGGGGTTTGCGCTGCTCGGCGCGGATACGGTCAGCCCCGATCATCTCGAGTGCGCGCCTCAGGCTGGCCGGGTAGTCGCCCCCGTCGAAATGCTTGTTGGTGACATTGACATAGGGCATCTGGTCGGGCGAGACCAGATTGTCCAGGCGAACCTCCCAGGGTTCGCGGCCCACCGCCTGGGCGATGGCATTCATCGTGAGTTCGATCGCGAAGCACACGCCCGTGCGCGCCACGCCGCGATAGGGCACGAAGCCGGGCTTGTTCGTGGCCACACAACGGGACACGCAGCGGTAGCCTCGGAATGCATAGGGGCCTGGAAGGTTTCCGACCGCCTGCCCCGGCTCGAGTCCGATCGTGAAGGGCCAGACCGAGTAGGCGCCGCCATCGATCGTGATGCGTGCATCGAGCGCAAGCAGCTTGCCGCGACGGTCCGCGTAAGCCGTGATCTCGTAGTGGTGCTGCCGGCTGTTGGCCCCGGCGGTCAGGTGCTCCCGGCGATCCTCGATGAAGCGAAAGGGCCGGCGATAGGTCTTGGCGAGCCACGCCACACAGACTTCTTCCTGCTGCAAGACGCATTTGTAGCCGAATGCCCCGCCGACATCGGGCGCAATCACGCGAACCTGGCCCTGATCGAGCTCGAGCAGCTCGGCCAGCACCGTTCGGATCATGTGAGGCACCTGCGTCGCACTGACCACGACCAGCTGGTCTGTCAGATGATCCCAGTACGCAAGGACCGCTTTGCCCTCCATGGGCACCATGCACTGTCGGGCCAGATTGATTCGCCGGCTGACCACGACGTCAGCCTGGGCAGCCAAGGCCTCGAATTCGCGGTCGGCGGTGAGCGTAACGAAAGTATTGTGCTGCCAGTGCTCGTGAATCAGGGGCGCGCCGGCCGCCAGCGACGCTTCGACGTCCGCGCAGACCGGGAGCGGCGCGTAGTCGACATCGACCGATTCGAGCAGATCCTCGGCCTCGGCCCGAGTCGGCGCAACGGCCATGACCACCGGCTCGCCGACAAAACGGACCTTGCCGCTCGCCAGCGGCGGCTGGGCAGAGGCCTGATACGTGGGGAGCGTCGAATCGGCTTCGATGTCCCGCGCATCGACCATCATGGCACGGGTAAACGCCCGGTCAGCGAGGGTCTCCGGTATGGTCACCCGGTCGATGCGCGCATGCGCAAGCGGGCTACGCAAAAAGGCGACCTCGGACAAGCCCGGCATGGACCAGTCGGCGACAAAACGGCCCTGCCCGTGCAGGTGACGCGCGTCCTCCTTGCGGGGCAGCCGGGCACCAATGCCCTGCCCGGCTTCAGGCTTGTCGAGATCGACGCTCAACAGGCCCCCCCGTCCTGCGCAATGAGGACGACGCCCGCACCGACCGCCCGCGCGGTCCCATGACGTACCGTCCTCACGCGCTCAGCCTCTTGGGTCTCAGCGGCTGGTGACTGCATTGAAGGTGTAGTTGTCGAGCGCATTTTCCGCAACCCGGAACCAGCTGGCCTGATCCTGCTGGAACTGCTTCCAGGCCGGGTAAATCGCCTTGAAGTCGGGGTTCTTTTCGGAGAGCTCGCCCCACAGTTCCTGCGATGCCTTGTAGGCGGCGTCCATCACGTCACGCGGGAAGTAGCGAAGCTGGGTGCCCGCGCCGATCAGCTTGCGAAGCGCCGCCGGGTTGGCTGCATCGTAATGGGCAATCATCTTCATGGTCTGCTCGTTGCAGGCGGCCTCGAAGGCGGCCTTGTACGCAGCGGGCAAGGCTTCGAAGGCCTTCTGATTGACCATCGTGGTGATCGAGGCACTGCCCTCGAACCAGCCGGGTGAGTAGTAGAAGGGCGCGACCTTGTTGAAGCCGAGCTTCTGATCGTCGTAAGGGCCGACGAACTCGGTTGCATCCAGCGTGCCTTTCTCGAGCGCTGAGTAGACCTCGCCCGGAGCAATCTGCTGCGGAACGCCGCCCAGTTTGCTCAGCACCATGCCGCCGATGCCGCCGATTCGCATTTTCAAGCCCTTGATGTCGGCCACCGACTTGATTTCCTTGCGGTACCAGCCACCCATCTGAACGCCGACGTTGCCGCAGACGAAATTCATGATGCCGTACTTGGCGTAGAGCTTGCGGAGCATCGCCATGCCGCCACCGTAGTGCACCCAGGCGTTGTGCTGACGCGCGTTCAGACCGAAAGACAGGCCGGCGTCAAAGGCCAGCGCAGTGTTCTTGCCGATGTGAAAGGTGGCAAGCAGGTGGTTGCACTCGATCGTACCGTTGGACACCGCGTCCATGTTCTGCGGCACGGGAACGATCTCGCCCCCGGGGAAGCAACGGATCTCGAACTTGCCGTCGGTGAGCGCCGACACGCGCTTGCAGAGCTCATCGGCCGAACCGTACAGCGTGTCCAGGCTCTTGGGCCAGGCGGTTGACATCCGCCAGCGTACGGTGGGCTGTGACTGCGCGACGGCCGGCATGGCCACCGACACGCCGACACCGGCGGCGGCTGCGGAACGGGACAGAAAACGACGACGCTGCATGGTGATCTCCCAGAGTTGTTGTGTGTGCACGGCGCAGCTGCATGCCGGCAAAGGACCCGTCTGAAAATCCAGAATACTGCGTGGTCCGCGATAAATCAACAGCTGATTGATTGCATGCAAACGAATCAGGCGGTGGGGTTCCGATCGTGCACCAGAATGGCCCAAAACCCGCAGTGCACCACGGGTTGTCACGGATTGACGCGCAGTCATCCGGCTGTTTGATTAGCGGGCCCCGAGCGCGCGGAGGTCGTCGGCCGCGCCGTTCGGGCATGGCACTCGGTCCAATGGACCCGTCGATGATTGGAGAAACCGCTTCATGGCACTCGAACCCCTGGCTCGCGAAGGGCATTACTTTCACGTCTACGACTTCCGGATTCGTGAGGACGTGGATCCCCTGGCCTTCATCCGGAGCTTCAACGACTTCGATTATTCGGACGCGAATCCCATGCACCGTTCCGCAGCACAGGTCAAAGACGGGGTGCTGGTCCAGGACGTCGACGATGCGCGCAGATTCTGGCTGATCGGCGAATGGCGAGACATCGTGGAACATGCGCGGATCCGGAAGGTTCTCGCGGAATCGATCCGCCCCGAGTTCGTCGCGATGATCGAGGGCGGTCGCTTCGTCCCCGCATACGGCCGAATCGTATCGGCCACGCCGGCCGAGGTGCTCGAACGGGCAGCAGGCCAACGGGCATCGACCGACCCGTCGGACCCGTCCTGAAGGCTTGCCGCGGACCAGGCCATCGCATACCATCGACGCGATGGCACGACTCCCGCGCATCGCGGGCGCGGCGCATCCCTCCCGAACGCGGGCGCGGCACCGTACCGATCCGGTACGACCGTCTGACACTTCCAGTTGAATTTTCGTTCAAATCGTTCAAAGAGACATCCCATGCACCTGAAACGCTTCATGATTCGGCCCCTCGTCGAAGCCGGGCTGAGAGAGGAACTGTCCGCCGGGGACACCACGGGCGGCTTTCTGGTCTGGGATGACGATCCCGTGCAGACCGCGCAGATCTACGCCAAGGCAAAGGGCATCGCCTGCGGACTGCTCTTTGCAGATGAGACCATTCGACTGCTCGATGAACACGCCGAGATCGAACAGCTCGTCAAAGACGGCGACCCGGTCGAACCGGGAACCGTTCTGATGCGGATCCGAGCCCGTGCGTCGGTCTTCTTCATGATCGAGCGCGCGGCCCTCGACTGGATCCAGCAGATGTCCGGGATCGCCACCAAGACCCGGCGCTACATGGATCTCGTGCGTCACACGAAGGTGCGCTTGACCGATACGCGCAAGGGCTGGCCCGGGCTTCGAATGGTCCAGAAATACGCGGTGCGGGTCGGGGGCGCACACAATCACATCTTCAACCTGACCAATTGTGTGCTGGTGAAGGACAACCACATCAAGATCGCCGGCAGCATCCGCAACGCGATCGAGTTACTGAGGGCGCGTGCGCAGCACACCTTCAAGATCGAAGTCGAATGCGAATCGCTCGACATGGTTCAGGAAGCACTCGACTGCGGCGTCGAAGTGATCATGTTCGACAACATGGACCTGGATGAGATGCGCGAGGCCCTGGCACTGGTCAACGGTCGAGCGATCACCGAGGCATCGGGCGGCATCAACGAGCGAACCATCGTGCCGATCGCCGAAACAGGCGTCGACGTGATCTCGGTCGGCGACTTGACCCATACGGTTCAGGCGCTGGATATCAGCCTCGATGTCCGTGACATCAAACCCAGCGCGCAGCGAACGATCGAACGTCTGAAGGCTGCCGGATGAGCGCGCAAGCACCCGTCCGTTTCAGAGCCCGTCACGGCATCATCATTGCCCTTGACGCGGAGTCGGTCGACGCCTGCAAGCGGACCGTCGACCTGACCACGAGCATCGATGGGGTCGTCGGCTACAAGCTGGGGCTCACCACCGCCCTGCGGCTGGGCCTGGGGGAATCGGTGCGCCAGCTGCGCGGCCACACCGATCTGCCGCTCCTCTACGATCACCAGAAGGCCGGGCCCGACGTCTTCGACATGGCGGCAAAATTCGCGGCGTTGGCAGCCGAAGCGGGCGTGGATGGACTGATCCTCTTCCCGATCGCCGGTCCACGCGCGGTCGACAGTTTCGTCGGGGAGTCGCTCAAACGGGGCATCCTGCCGCTCGTTGGAGGCGATCTGCCTTTTCCCGACTACAACGTGTCTGGCGGGGGCTACGTCGCCGACAACGCGCTGGATCAGATCATCGACCGGGCGGCGGCCATCGGCGCCGATCATTTTGTCGTCCCTGGCAATACACCGGCCAAGCTGAGACACCAGGCCGCTCGACTGGGTGACAGGCGCCCGGTGTTCATTGTCCCGGGCATCGGCCCGCTCGGCGGCCGACTGAGCGATCTGGTCCCTGCGGCGCCGGGTTGCAGCGTACTGGGTGTGGTGGGGCGCGCGGTCTACGCGTCGGATGATCCCGCTCACGCTGCACGGACGCTGGTCGGCGAGGCCAGGCGCGCCGCGGCAGCGATCGACGCATGACCGAGGCGGCTCGACCGGTCGTCCTCTTCGACTGGGGTGACACACTGATCTGGATCCCGGGCATGATCCACGATGCCGACCGGCATCTCGCCTGCGTAGCCGGAATCTTCGATGCCCACATCCGGCCCCGGCTGCATGCGGCCGGAGCCGTGCTGGATGTCAGCCACTACATCAGCCGCTATCTGCAGGCCTGCCAGAATCAGATCGACGCATCCCGCCGTACCCTGATCGAGCACGGCTTCGCCGATCGTTTTTCCTTGAGCTTCGAATACGCTGGAGCCAGCGCGCCTCTGCCCGAGGCTGAATTCGACGCCATGGCTGATGCGCTCGGCGACGCGATTGCCTCCGAAGCCCGCATGCTGGACCATACCGCCGAGGTGATCCCGCAGCTTGCTGCAGACCACCGGCTGGGCCTGATTTCAAACTATCCGCATGCGCCGGTGGTCCGGCGCACTCTGGATCGCTTCGGCCTCTCACGCTACTTCGACTCTGTCGTCGTATCCGCCGAAACCGGCTGGATGAAGCCCCATGCCCAATGCTACCAACCCGCTCTGCAAGCGCTTGGAGCGGATCACGCCCGCACGCTGATGGTGGGCGACGATTTTCAAAACGACGTTCAGGGTGCGCGCGCCATCGGACTGCACGCCGCCTGGCTTGCCCCCGGAAAAGTCAAACCCGTTGACCACGACAACGACTTCATCCATCTGCAATCGCTCGCCGAACTCCCGGCGATCTGCCAACGCCTATTCGACCGCTGACATGCAGACCCACCTTCTGATCGATGGCCAGTTCATCCCCGCCCAGAGCGGCGACACCTTCACGACCTGGAGCCCGATCGATTTCGAGCCCGTGGCCCAGGTCGCCCGTACGGGACCAGAAGACCTGGACCGGGCGGCGCTCGCCGCACGTCGTACGTTCGACCAGGGCCCGTGGCGAGGGATGGCCCCGTTTGCCCGGGGGAAAGTCCTCCGCCGAATCGCTGACGGCATTCGCGCTCGCCAGCAGGCCATTGCCGAACTCGAAACCCTGAACGGCGGCAAGACCATTGCGAACTCGATGAACGAGGTCGAGAGCGCGGCCAACGTGTTCGAGTACTACGCCGGTGCAATGGACAAGTTCTATGGGGACACGATCCCGATGGGCCAGGGGGTGCTCGATTTTTCGCTGCGAGAACCCATCGGCGTCGTGGCGGCCATCACGCCCTGGAACTTCCCCTTCATGGCTGCGGCCTGGAAGGTCGCGCCGGCGCTTGCGACCGGTTGTACGGTCATTCTGAAACCGGCGAGTCATACCCCTCTGACCGCGCTGATGCTGGGCGAGATCGCGCTCGAGGCCGGCGTACCCGCGGGCGTGCTGAACATTCTTCCGGGACCGGGCGCCGCACTGGGCGCGTCGATCGCGAGGCATCCAGCGATCGACAAGATCAGCTTCACCGGCGAAACAGCGACGGGGGCCACCCTGATGGCGATGGCCGCGCCCGATATCAAGCGGGTCACGCTCGAACTCGGCGGCAAGAGCCCCAACATCATCTTCGCCGACGCCGACATCGGGCGCGCAGCGCGCGAAGCGGTCAAGGCCGCATTTGGTAACGCGGGGCAGAGTTGTTCGGCCCGCACACGGGTACTGGTCGAGCGCGGCGCACTCGAGCCGTTCATGGAGGCCTTCATCGCGGCCAGCGCAGCAGTTCGCCTGGGCGATCCGCGCGACCCGGCCACCGAGATCGGGCCGCTGGTTTCGCGCGCTCAATGGGACAGCGTTCATCGCCACGTCGAGTCGGCGCGGAGCGCGGGCGCGCGCCTTCGGACCGGCGGCGGCGCACCGCCCGGACTGAGCCAGGGGGCCTTTTATGCGCCCACCATCCTCGATCAGGTCGACAACAGCATGGCGATTGCGCAGGAAGAGATTTTCGGGCCGGTCGCCGTCGTCATGGCCTTTGACAGCGAAGCCGAAGCGCTCGCCATCGCGAATGACAGTCCCTACGGACTCAATGCGTCGATCTGGACCCGTGACACCGGCCGGGCACTGCGGCTGGCCAAGGAACTGCGTACGGGTATGGTCAGTATCAACTCCCACGGAAGCGCCAGCCGTTACGGCTTCCTGGCGCCCTTCGGTGGTCGAGGTAAATCAGGAATCGGTCGCGAGCTGGGCCTGCACGCGCTGGAGCTCTACACCGAAGTCAAGAACGTATTCATTTCCCTGGAGGACTGACTTGAACAGTATCGCGATCACCGGCGCACGACTGATCGACGGCAGCGGCCGCGACCCGATCGATCAGGCCACCCTCCTGATCGAAGGCGATCGCATCAGCGCGGTCGGGCGCGATCTGAAGGTACCGAACGGTGCACGCGTCATCGATGCGTCCGGCCGCACCGTCCTGCCCGGCATCATTGACTGCCATGTCCACGGCACCTACCGCGCACGCGACATGCGGCAGCACCTGCTGAACACGCCCACCTACAACGTGCTTCGCTCGACCTCGATTCTCGAGCAGACACTTGCCTGCGGCGTCACCACCGCACGCGACATGGGGGGCGCCGATGCAGGCTTCCGGCAAGCGATCGAGGACGGCTACATTCCGGGGCCCCGACTGCTGATCTCGATCGCGATGATCTCGCAGACGGGCGGGCATGGTGATGCGTGGGTACCCGCAGGCATGCGCATCCAGAAGCGCGCCTGGTTGCCCAGCCCGGTCGCCGACGGCGTCGACGAAGTCAGGCGGCTTGTCCGGCAACTGCTGATGGCCGGCGCGGACTTCATCAAGATTTGCGCGACCGGGGGGATCACCTCGGTCACCGATTCCTGGGACGAAGCTCAGTTCACCGTTGAGGAAATCCGGGTCGCCGTGACCGAAGCGGCCATGCGTCGCAAGACCGTTGCAGTTCATGCCGAAGGGGTCGACGGCATCCGGACTGCGCTTGCCGCAGGCGTTCACTCGCTCGAGCATGGCTGGTTCATCGATGAGGCCTGCGTCGAGCAGATGATCGAGCAGGGCACCTGGTGGGTGCCCACGCTGGCACTGGTCCCGCTGTCTCTGGAGCACCGGCGCAGCAACACCGCCTGGGATCGGCAGCAACTTGCTGCCGAAGACGTCAAGGAGCTGGAGATTTACGAACGCATGCAGCGCCAGATTCCACTCTGGAAGGACGCCGTCAGACGAGGCGTGCGGGTGGCGTTTGGCACCGATCAGTCGCATCGTCTGCTCGTCGGCGAAAACCTGGTCGAACTGCGCTTCATGGTGGACTGGCTGGGCATGAGCCCGATGCAGGCGCTGGTCGCAGCGACGTCGGACGCGGCGCGGTGCATCGGCCGAACCGATATCGGATTGATCGAGGCCGGACGGCTGGCCGACCTCCTGATCGTTGACGGCGACCCCCTCAGCGACATCCGCGTCCTCGAGGACCGTGCGCGCCTGAATGGCGTGATGAAGGGCGGGGCGTTCCATGGTCGCCAACCCTGAGCCCGGACGGCACGCATGATTTTTCCCAACGAACTGCTCGAAAAAGCCGCTCACGCGCTCGCCGCCGCCGATCAGGCGGGTGTACGAATCGTCACCGCAGAAACCGTGACGGCGGGGCTGGTCTCGGCCTGCCTCACCTCCGTACCGGGCGCGTCGCGGATCTTCGAGCGAGGCTTCGTGCTCTATCACGACAGCGCCAAGGCCAGCGGCTTGGGGCTCGATGAGTCCATCGCAGCCGAACATGGCGCGGTGAGCGCTGCAATCACTGCCGGTCTCGCAGAGGGCGCCCTCGCGCACTCCGGAGCCGGGATCAGCGTGGCGATCACCGGCTACGCGGGCCCGGGCGGTGGGAGCGACCGCGACCCGGTCGGCACCTGCTATATCGCCACCGCCCAACGGGGCGCACCCAGCCAGGTCGAGCGGCACCTCTTTGCAGGCGATCGCAATGCGGTGCGTACAGCGGCCCTCGCCTGCGCCCTCGAGGCGCTGGCCCGTCGACTGAGTACGGGCTAGGCCCGATGTCGCGCACCCCGATCACCGTGCTGACGGGCGCCGAGGACGCCCAGCTTCAGGCCGTTCGGGCCCTGGCCCTCCACGCCGCATGGGTCGTTCACGATGCGTCAATGCTCGAGGCTCCCTTCGCCGCCAGCGCCTGCGCCTGTTGCCGTGCGGGCGCGAGCATGACCGCGAGCCTGCTCGATCTGTTCCGCAGGCGGGCGCGAGGCGAAGCGCCCGAATTCGACCGCATCATCGTGACCGCCCCGCCCGGTCAGGCGGGTGATGCGCTGATCGAACTGAATCGCTCAGCGGTGGCGAATGCGGCCTGCCGCATCGCTGGGGTCACCACCTGGGCGGGCGGCGAAGATGCCTGGATTGCCGACCATGCGCTCGGCCATGCCGGCCCCAACGCCCGCTTGATTGCACTGGATGCCCGCCCCTGGACCGAGACCCTGGGCCCGGCCACGACCCTGAGGGCGGCACACGATCAGAGCCTTGAGGACTTCGTGCTCGGTTGGTCCGATCCCCAGTCGCTGGACGCGGTGGGCGATTGGCTTCACGGCGTATCGGAAACGCTGGGTGCGCGGGTCCTGCGTATCCACGGCGAAGTCCACACGCCGCATGGCCCGTTTGCGATCGAAGCGCGCCGCCACGCACTGGCCCCCCCTGCCCCCCTCCCGCAATCGGTCGCGCCGGGTAGCCGCCTGCGCTTTGTCACGCAGGGTCTGGAACCCGGCGATCTGTCCCCGGGCTGGTCGGTCAGCGCCGCGCGCTGCACGCGGGTCGGTGATGCGCCCCCAGCGATTCCCCTCACATTCATCGAGCACTCAAGCCCATGACCGCTGCCCGTCCGCCCCTCACTGTGCACGGCCTGGACCACGTCCGCGTGCTGGCCCGCGACCTCGAGGCCGCCAAGGATCATTTCCGTGACCGTCTGGGCTTTGCGCTTCCCCCGCGGGGCAGCAACTTTGGCCACCCGCTGGGTTCGTGGCAGACGCTGGCGCGTTTCCGTGATGCGTTCTACCTGGAATTCCTGTCGATCCGCGACCCGGAAAAGGCGCGCACCGGTCGACCCGAGATGATGGCCTTTCTGGAGCGCTTTGAGGGCGGACATTCGGTCGTGCTGTGCGTCCCCTCTGCCCCGGAGGCCCACGCAGCGCTGCG
>JBDLRB010000158.1:0-18426 GCA_039800205.1 Pseudomonadota bacterium
CGAAACCCCAGTAGCCGAAGCTGTAGAAGACCACCGATAGATAATTGGCCAGAAAAGCCAGATTGGTCGTGACAGTGAAGTCACCCAGCCCGCCTGGCTCGTCATACACCCAGTAACGATAGACCCGGGCGAGATTGGTGGCGATCAGGCAGAGGGCCACAAAGACCACATAAACCAGCGCACGACTGCGGTGCAGGCGTATCACCCGAAGCAGGAGGCTGACCAGCCACAGATCCAGGATCGAAATGAACGAGAGCTGGACGACACGCGCAACAATCGGTCCAAATTCGCCCTGCACAACGGTCATCAGGACCGCGTCGACACTCACCACAACGACGACGAGCATCCAGCGAACAGGACCTGGATGGAGTTCGATCCGCATCGACTCCATCAACAGGAGAACCATCAGGGTCGAAAACGCCGATAGCGCGCCGGTCTGTAGCCAGTGACCGGTCGGCCCCTGCGCGACAAACAGCACGGCGACAATCGCGTAAGAGGCCGTTCCCAAAAACCAGCAACGCGCCGCCGTGTCACGCTGCCCTTTCAGCAACGTCCACGCGATCAGCGGCATCAGCCAGAAGAGAATCAGCCCACTGGCATACAACAGCGACTGTGCGGGATGCATCGGCATGAACCCCGGTCGTGTTTTTGAACGCCCCCGAATCAACCCCTCAGAACGAATCCGCGGGCACCCTCACCGTACCTTCCATCAGGACGCGCGCGCTGCGACTCATGATCGCTTTGCGGACCACCCATTCGGTGCCCTGCTGGATGGCTTCGGCGCCCACCCGGAGCGTGCCCGAGGGATGTCCAAAGCGTACGGCCTCGCGCGGCCCGCCGCCCGCCGCCCGATTGACCAAGGTCCCGGGAATTGCAGCGGCCGTGCCGATCGCGACCGCGGCCGTTCCCATCATCGCGTGATGCAGCTTGCCCATGGACAGCGCACGCACCAGCAGATCGATGTGCGTGACATCGATCACCTTGCCACTCGAGGCGGTATAGGTGCGAGCGGGTGCCACGAAGGCCACCTTGGGCGTGTGCTGACGCCCCGATGCCTCGCTGACATCGCCGATCAGTCCCATGCGCACCGCCCCGTGCGCGCGAATGGTCTCGAACATCGACAAGAGGCGCGCGTCGTTATTGATATCGCCCTGCAACTCGGTTCCGGTCAAGCCGATCGCATCGGCATTGACAAAGACGGTTGGAATTCCGGCGTTGATCATCGTGGCCTTCAGCGTACCGACCCCCGGCACCTCCAGATCGTCGACCAGATTGCCCGTCGGAAACATCGCCCCGCCCCCACCGTCCTCGTCGGCGGCCGGGTCCATGAATTCGAGCTGAATTTCGGCGGCCGGGAAGGTAACCCCGTCCAGTTCGAACTCACCGGTCTCCTGCACCTGTCCATCCGTGATCGGTACATGCGAAATGATGGTCTTGCCGATGTTGGCCTGCCAGATCCGCACGACGGCCACACCGTTGTGGGGAACACGAGCAGGGTCGATCAGCCCGTTACTGATGGCAAACGGACCCACCGCCGAAGTGAGGTTGCCGCAGTTACCGCTCCAGTCAACAAAAGGCGTTTCGATCGACATCTGGCCAAAGAGGTAATCGACATCGTGGTCCGGCCGGTCGCTCTTCGAAATGATCACCGTCTTGCTGGTGCTGGACGTGGCCGCACCCATGCCATCGGTCTGCTTGGCATAGGGATCTGGACTGCCAATCACCCGCATCAGAAAGCGATCCCGGGCCACACCCGGCGCCTGCGCGCTGGGGGGAAGATCCTGAAGGCGAAAGAACACGCCCTTACTGGTGCCACCACGCATGTAGGTAGCTGGAACGCGAATCTGAGGCAGGCTGGGCATCGGATGTCCTTGCAGTACGGGTCGTGAATGGAGACGGATTCAGGCCGCCTTGTTCGCTTCGAGAAAGTCCTGCGCAAAACGCTGAAGCACGCCGCCCGCGTCGTAGATCGACACCTCCTCGGCGGTGTCGAGTCGGCAGGTCACCGGGACCTCGACGGATTCGCCGCTGCGACGATGGATCCGCAGGGTGAGCGTTGCACGCGGCGTGCGGTCGCCGATCACATCGAAGGTCTCGGTCCCATCGATCCCAAGCGTCAATCGAGTGGTGCCGGGCTTGAATTCCAGCGGCAAGACGCCCATGCCAATCAGGTTGGTGCGGTGGATCCGTTCAAAGCCTTCGGCGACGATGGCCTCGACCCCGGCCAGGCGAACGCCCTTGGCGGCCCAGTCGCGCGAGGAGCCCTGCCCGTAGTCCGCGCCGGCGATGATGATCAAGGGCTGGCCGCGGTTCATGTAGGTCTCGATCGCCTCCCACATGCGCATCACTGTGCCCTCAGGCTCAACCCGCGCGAGCGAACCTTTCCTGACCTGCCCGTCGACCACCGCCATCTCGTTGATCAGCGTCGGATTGGCAAACGTTGCGCGCTGCGCCGTCAAGTGGTCACCCCGATGAGTCGCGTAGGAGTTGTAATCCTCCTCGGGTAAGCCCATTTTCTGGAGGTACTCGCCTGCTGCACTGTTGGGCAGAATGGCATTCGAGGGCGACAAATGATCGGTCGTGATGTTGTCCCCCAGTACGGCGAGCGGTCGCAGAGCGCGAAGCGTTCGCTCCCCGGCCAGCGCACCTTCCCAGTAGGGCGGACGGCGGATATAGGTCGACTGGGGGCGCCAGGCATAGAGCGGCTCGACGCCCGAACCTTCATCGCGCCGGATGCTGAACATCTCGGTATAGACACGACGAAATTGCTCGGGCTTGACGGCGGCACGCATCACCGCGTCGATCTCCTCATCGCTCGGCCAGAGATCCTTGAGGCGGATCTCCCGACCCTCGACCACCGTGAACACATCCTTCTCGATGTCGAAACGGATCGTACCCGCAATCGCATAGGCCACGACCAGCGGGGGCGAGGCCAGAAACGCCTGCTTGGCGTAGGGATGAATGCGGCCGTCGAAATTCCGGTTGCCCGAGAGGACCGCCGTCGCATACAGATCGCGGTCGATGATCTCCTGCTGGATGGGCGGATCGAGCGCACCCGACATGCCATTGCAGGTCGTGCAGGCGAAGGCCACCACCCCGAAGCCCAGCTGCTCGAGCTCGGGCAACAAACCCGATTCACGCAGGTACTCGGCGCCCACGCGCGAGCCCGGCGCCAGCGAACTCTTGACCCAGGGCTTTCGCTGCAATCCGTAGCGATTGGCATTGCGGGCCAGGAGGCCCGCTGCGATGACGTTGCGCGGATTGCTGGTATTGGTGCAACTGGTGATCGCAGCGATGATGACCGCCCCATCGGGCATCTTTCCGGCGGTTTCCTGCCAGGGGGCCGCAATGCCTTTCGAGGCCAGATCGGCCGTGGCAACCCGCGCATGGGGGTTGGACGGGCCGGCCATGTTGCGCACCACGCTCGTGAGGTCGAACTCGAGCGTGCGCTCATACTGGGCATTCACCAGGCTGTCCGCCCAGAGACCCGCCGCGCGTGCATAGGTCTCGACCAGCTTCACTTGCTGATCGTCTCGGCCGGTCAGCTTCAGGTAATCGATGGTCTGCGAGTCGATGAAGAACATCGCCGCCGTGGCCCCGTATTCCGGCGCCATATTGGAAATCGTGGCGCGATCGCCGAGCGAAAGCGCAGCCGCACCCTCGCCCCGGAACTCGAGATAGGCGCCGACCACCTTCTGCTTGCGAAGGAACTCGGTGAGCGCGAGCACGACATCGGTGGCCATGATGCCCGGTGCCGGGCGCCCCTTCAGCTCGACCGCAACGATGTCAGGCAAGCGCATCCATGAGGCTCGACCCAGCATCACGTTTTCGGCTTCGAGACCGCCCACACCGATGGCGATGACCCCCAATGCATCGACATGGGGCGTGTGGCTATCGGTGCCCACACAGGTATCCGGGTAGGCCACACCGTCCTGCACCTGGATGACGGGCGACATCTTCTCCAGATTGATCTGATGCATGATGCCGTTACCCGGCGGAATGACCTCGACGTTACGGAATGCAAGCCGAGTCCAGTCGATGAAGTGAAACCGGTCCGCATTACGCCGATCCTCGATCGCCCGGTTTTTTTCGAAGGCATCCGGATCATTGCCCCCACACTCGACCGCAAGGGAATGGTCGACGATCAGCTGAACGGGGACAACCGGGTTGACTGCTGCAGGATCACCGCCCTGGTCGGCGATCGCATCCCGGAGGCCGGCCAGATCGACCAGGGCCGTTTGCCCCAGGATGTCGTGGCACACCACGCGCGCCGGAAACCACGGAAAGTCGAGGTCGCGTCGGCGCTCGATCAGTTGCCTGAGCGAGTCGCTCAGGGTGGCGGGCTCGCAGCGCCGGACCAGGTTTTCGGCCAGTACCCGGGAGGTGTAGGGCAGTGCATCCCAGGCTCCGGGAGCGATGGCATTGATCGCGGCACGGGCGTCGAAGTAATCGAGCGCGGTGCCGGGCAGGCGGGTTCGGTAGGCGGTATTCATTGCTCGATTTTAGCCAATGAATCCGCGCAAGGCATCGGCCGGTTCAGGCCGCCCGGCTCATTCAGGCGCCGCGCCTCGCGTATGACTGAAACGAATCGTTGCGTTCAGTCAACACGTCGACTGCGGAATTCGAAGCTGCTGACAAACTTCACGCCCAGTTCCAGCCGGTACTCGGGTTCGGTGTCCACCCGCCGGGCAAGATCGGCCACCGGCCGTGCGGCGCTGAGCGAGGTCCAGGCGAGCCAATGGGATCCGAACCAGCGTCGCCAGGTGGCCCCGACCCCCACCCGACCGAACATGGAGGACGGCGGATTCGCAGGATCGAGCTGCTCGCGGTAGACGCCCGCCCAATGGTCACCGGTCGCCCAGGTCGCGATCGTACTCAGGAACAGACGCTGCCCCCGTCCCAGATCGATCCCACGCACCAGACCCAGACCGGCCGTCGTGCCATCGCCGCGTTGCTGGAGATCCTGGGTGATTTCCGTCGCAATCATCCACTGGTCGGTCAAGGCATAACTGAACAGCAGACGCCCGCGCAGGGTGATCTTGCCGGAGGGCAGTCCGTCCCAGTTTTCCTTCCGTTCAAGATCATGCAAGCGAAACGACAGTCCCAGACTGCGCCGAGCCGTCTGAAAGGCCTCGTACGTGAGGGAGGGCTCGCGAAACAGCCCGCTGAACCTCAAGCCCTGATCACTGGGAACCGAGCCAAATTTCCATCGGCCGTAGGCAAGACCCACCGAGGGACGCGCGCGAGCGGGTAGGTCAACTCCGCCCCAGCTGGTGCCCACCCGCGCCCCGATGGCGTAACGCAGGTGACCGTGTTCGAGCCGATCCGCAGCGGTTTCAGCCCCCAAAGCCACAGACGAGGACATCAGGGTCAACGCGGACAAAACGATCAACCACCCAAGCGCCTGCTTCGACCTACCCTGCATACGACGACTGCTCCTGCCTTCGCATTCGATCGTATCAAAATCCGATTCAGCGGAGCCCCCTGAACACTGAGTCTCATTGACCCAGCCCGATTGATATGAAAAAAAGGGCCCGGACGCAGGGCGGATACCTCCAGACAGGCGGGTACCCTGCCCGGCCCAGCTCTCAAAGGCGCGGGAGACGGGCGGTCAGCTCGGCCTTGAGCACCTTGCCGAGCGAACTCCTGGGAAACTCGTCCACCAGAAAGAGGGCGCGCGGCACCTTGTACGGGGCCAGCTGTTCTGCACAGCGCCGCCGCAGTGCCTCGAGATCGACCGGCTCACGACAGATGACGAACGCCGCCACCTCCTCGTTGAACTCGGTGCTGGGCCAGCCGACCACCGCGACATCGATGATCGCGGGATGGGCGGCCCGCAGCACCGCCTCGACCTCCTGCGGGTAGATGTTGATCCCGCCCCGGATGATCATGTCCTTGGCCCGCCCCCTCAAAAACAGAAAGCCTTCGTCGTCGAGACAGCCCAGATCACCCGGATAGAACCAGCCTTCGTGAAATGCTTCGGCGCTCGCCTCGGCATCCTGATGGAAGGCCTCGGCAACAGCCGGCCCTTGGTAGCGGATCCGCCCCACCGACCCCGGCGGCAACACCTGATGCAAGCCATCGACCACCTCAACCCGGACGCCAAAGACTGCGCGGCCCACCGACCCCGGGTGCGCATCCTGGTCATCCGGGCCCAGTACCGTGATCCCGCCGCCCTCGGTCGAACTGTAGAACTCGACGAAGTTGGGGCAGATCCGCTCACGGATCTGCGGCCGCTCCTCGGGTGACAGCGCTGACCCGGACGAAATCAGGCTCTTGAGTCTGCGCAAGGGCTCGAACTCAAGGTCTTCAGCGGCGAGCAGTCGTCTGAGAAGCGTCGGCACCAGAAAAAGCACACTGGCTCGGGTACGCTCGACCTCGGCCACAAGGTCTGCGGGCGAGTAAGGCGGTGGAAACAGGACAACCGTTCCGCCGACGTACATCGTTGACATGCTGAAGGATCGCCCCCCTCCGAAGTAGAGCGGCGTGGCATTCAGATAGCGTTCACGACTGCCGAACCCAAGATCCACCCAATGCGTCCAGAACCGGGCCATGAATCGGGCATGCGACATCAGCGGGCCCTTGGGCCGCCCGGTGGTCCCTGATGAGAGGGAGAGGACCAGACCCCGATCACCATCCGGAAAGATCCGATCGATGATTGTTTTTGACAACGACCTGTGCCAGACCTGATCGACCTCGATACAGCGCGCGCCCTCAAACCGCGCTCCGGGCTCAACCATCACGCAGGCGGGATGGAAATGCTCGACCAGGCGGGCCTTCTCGGAGGGGCTCCACCGACAATCCATCGGGAGAATCACGGCTCCGGCTCGGGCGACCGCCCAGAGCATCAGCACGTGTTCGATCGTATCGCCCAGGGCGATTCCGATCACGTGTCCGGGCTGAACGCCCTCGTCGATCAGACGCGCGGCACGCTGGCGTACGGCATGCTCGAGTTCGCGGTAATCGATGACCTGCTCACCCTGAATGATCGCCGGATGCGTCGGTCGATGACGGGCATGCAGGATCAGCTGATCGGCAATGTTGGGCACGATGACCCCGTGTGCGCTCATCGCCCCGCCCCTTCAGCGCGCCAAACGCCGACCCTGCGCATCCAGGCCATAGAGCCTCAAGGCATTATCCCGCAGGAGTTTTCGCCGCGACTCCGGACGCAGGCCCAGCGCCTCGATCTGCTCGCGCGTCTTTTCAAAATCCAGAATGGGGAAGTCGGTCCCGAAGATCACCTTGTCCTGACCATAGGTGTTGAGGTAGTGCACAAAGGACGCCGGCCAGTAGCGGGGCGCATGCGCATCACTGCCGATGTAGACATTTCGGTGCTTCCAGGCCATCGCGATCATCTCGTCGGTCCAGGGAATGCCCACATGAATACCGACAAGCTTCAGTTCCGGAAAGTCACAGGCCACGGCATCCAGCGCGATCGGTCGACCAACACTTCGGATGGGGTAGCCGGGGTCGTAGATCATCGACTGGCCGACCTGCAGTTGAACGGGGATATCGAGCTCGACGCACTTTGCGTAGAACGGATACCAGCGCGCGTGATCTGGGGCCAGTTCGTACCAATGGGGATAGAAGTGAGCGCCGATGAATCCGTAATCGCGAACGGCCTGCTCGAGCGCCCGCACCCCTCGCATCCCCTCGGTGGGATCGAGCCCGGCGATCCCGTAAAAGCGATCCGGATAGCGCTCAACCGCGTCAAACACCATGCGGTACGGAATGTGATAACTCGCGCGATGGCCGGCGGGCCCGACCTTGGTCGCGATCAGAAACGCGCGCTCGATCCCCGCCGCATCCATTCGACGCAATTTTTCCTCGAGCGCAATACCGGCAAGCGTCTGATCGCCGACTCGCATCTTTCCGCCAAAGAACTCATCGCGGTTGGGGCGGATCGCGAGCGACTCGGGGGTCCAGAGATTGACCACCGCATCAATCGCGGCAAGATCATGCGTGCTCATGAGGGGCTCGACTCAGCTGGAATGGGAATCAAGAAAGCGACTGAACACCTGAACGGTTGCTTCGAGGGCCTCCGGTGAACCCACCCCGTCTGTGACCGCACTGACCGTATGCGGTGGCAAGAGCGCCCGGACCTGTTCGAAGTACATGAACAGCATGTCGGCACGTGCGCAGGCGAAGAGGGTCGGCACCGTCAGGCGTGGAAGCCGTTCCTCTTTTTCGTATCGGATCGCTGCACGGTAGGACAACGGGTAGGTGCGTGCGGCCTTCAGGACCTCGACCACCTTGTCGTGGAGCGTGTCCGGGTCGGGTAGCCCAAGAGGCCGCCGGGCGCCGACCTCACGGCGGTACCAGGGCCAGAACAGATACGCGTCCCGCACGAAGGTCCAGATGTAGTGCAACTGGCTCCCCATCGCGTCGATCCGGACATCCGGTGCATAGTGCTCGAGCATGTCATCGCGCTCGGCGCGGCTGTAGAGCGAAATGCCATCCAGAATCAGGCCGGTGACCCGCTCCGGATACGCGATCGCGAGTTCTGCCGCAAGATTGCCGCCCGTGTGGCTGCCGTAGAGATCGAAATGCTCGATACCCAGGCCGTCCAGGGCACGCCGATGCGCATCGGCGTAATAAGCGATTTCGGGCTGAACAGACACGGGGGCCGCAGAGTCGCCGTTACCAAGTGTATCGAGCGCAATGACCGGTCGAACACGGCCCATCGCTCCGATCAGAGGCTCGAGCATCCGCGCCGAGCCGGGCGATGGGTGCAACATCACCAGCGGTCGAACCCGCCCCATCCACTCGAGGCCTGCATGTCTGTAGTGCACCTGCCCTTCGTCGACATCGACGAACCCGCGCCGCACCCGGGCAGGCGCCCCTGTCCGGGGCTCCGTACTCACTTGACGTTGGCCGCCTTGATCGCGGTGGCCCACCGGGCGATATCCCCCTTGATCTTGTCGCCAAACTCCTTGGGTGTCGTTCCCTCAGGATCATTGCCATTGACAACCATTCGCTGGCTCACCTCAGGCAGCTTCAGGATGGCAGCGACCTCTTTATGCAGCCTGTCGATGATTTCGGGGGGCGTGCCGGCCGGTGCCAGCAGGCCATACCAGGAGTTGATCTCGAAGCCAGGCAGCAACTCATGGACGGTCGGCAGGTCAGGGAAGACCGCGGGACGCTTGAGCGTCGTCGTCGCCAGGGCACGCAGACGGCCGTCCTTGATCAACGGCATTGCGCCCGCAATGTTGACAAATGCCGAGCTGATCGTGCCCCCCATCAGATCGGTATTGATCGGCGCCGATCCCTTGTAAGGCACATGGATCATCTCCGAACCCACCATGCGGGCCACGGTCGCCCCGGCAATGTGGGTGGTGCTCCCCGGGCCCACCGAGCCATAGGACACCTTGCCGGGCTGGGCCTTCACATAGTCAAGAAATTCCTTGAGCGTCTTGGCCGGGAAATCGGCCCGGACCACAAGCACCGTCGCGCCGGACGCAACCTGGGTGATCGGCGCGAAATCCTTCACCGAGTCATACGGGGGCTTCTGGGCCATGCCCGGGCTGATGGCGAGCGGGCCCACATGACCAAACAGCAGGGTGTGGCCGTCGGGTTTTGCCCGTGCGACGAAGTTGGACCCAATAGTGCCGTTGGCCCCTGATTTGGTTTCAATCACGAAGGTCTGGCCCAGGCGCTGGGTCAGACGCTCGGCGATGGGCCGGATCAAGGCTTCCGCGGGCCCCCCGGCCGTCCAGGGGTTGACGATCACCACGGTCCGGTTGGGATAAGCGCCCTGCGCCTGCGCAAGGCCTGCAGCAAGCAGCGAGCAGCCGAGCGCGAGCTTCAGCGTGTGAGCAAGGGATTTCATCGTTTGGCCTCCTTTCGTGACGAATAACGAACCTGGTCTGGTGGGACCCGGCAATTCACCTGGTGAATTAAAAATTTGTTGTTTGAATTATCATGGACTCTGATCCAGAGAGGGCGCGATGTCAAGGACGCGGCCTCGCGCCGTCACCGGATATTCAATGACTGAGGAACCGCCCGTTAAGGAACCCGTCCTGGTCGCCGCACTGGCGCGCGGCCTCGCGGTCCTTCGCTGCTTCTCGCCCGAGCGTGTGGAACTGGGCACTACCGACATCGCGCGCCTGACGGGTCTGCCGCAACCGACCGTGTGGCGACTGGCGCGCACCTTGATGGCCGAAGGCTGCCTGATCGCCGGTGATCGCCCGGATCGACTGCGGATTGGCCCGGGTGCACTGTTGCTGGGTCATGCGGCGCTGACTCGCGCCGGGCTCGGCGACGTCGCCTTGCCCCTGCTCCGCGAAGTCGCGCTGAATTTCGAGGCTTCGGTGTCGATCGCACAGCCCCTGCGCGACCGGATGGTCATCATCCAGCGCGCCGAGGCGCCCGATATTCTCCGCGTCGACCTGCATATCGGCTCAACCCTGCCGATGGTCAATTCATCGGTCGGCTTGGCCTTCCTGGCGGCGCTCCCCGCGCGCGAGCGCACTGGCCGGATCCGCATGCTCGAACGCGAGGTCGGCCGCGTGACGCCCGACCGTTGGCCGCAACTGAAGCGAGGGATCGACGAGGCACTGACCCAGTATCGGCGCACGGGCTTCGTATTCAATCTGGGTCGATCACATCGCGACATTCATGCGGTGGGCGTGCCCATCCTTGCACCCAATGGCCGCCCGGCGCTTGCGCTCACCTGCGGCGCCGCGCGCAATCGGATGACCCGAGACCGCCTGGCCAACGACGTCGCGCCCCGCCTGCACGCGATTGCCGCGACCCTGTCCCCGCTGGTCCCCGCCGCCCTGGCGCGTGACCCGGGCGAGGTCTCGCCGCACTGAAGCCCGACCGGCGATTTGACGAACCCGCCTCAGTCAAATTAAAGTATCGAGTTCTGGCGCATTAGCTCAGTCGGTTAGAGCGACGGAATCATAATCCGCAGGTCCGGGGTTCGAGTCCCTGATGCGCCACCACCTTCCCCTGTTTTGCCCCCGGTTCAGCGCAGTGCTGTGTGGGTCACGGCCGGCCGCCGGTCAGACGCCCGGCAAACCGCTCACCCCCAGCCCTCAATTCAGGGCCGCAAGGAACTGTCGCAACTCGGGGGTCGCGGGCTGATCGAAGAGTCGTTCGGGTGGGCCCTCTTCATGAATGCGCCCATTGTGCATGAAGACCACACGGTCGGCGACCTTCCGGGCAAACCCCATCTCGTGGGTCACCATCAGAAGCGTCATGCCTTCGGCCGCCAATTGCTCGACGACCTGCAGCACCTCACCGACCAGTTCAGGATCCAGCGCCGAGGTGATTTCGTCGCACAGCATCACCGACGGTGACATCGCAAGCGATCGGGCAATCGCCACCCGCTGCTGCTGCCCACCCGATAACTGGTCCGGGTATGCATCGATCTTGTCCGCCAGACCGACCTTCGCCAGTAACGCGCGTGCAGTGGCCTGTGCATCGGCACCCTGTTTGCCGAGGACCCGTCCGGGCGCCAGCGTAATGTTGCGCCCAGCGGTCAGGTGCGGGAACAGGTTGAAGTTCTGGAACACCATTCCCACCTTCTGACGCAGTGCACGCATCGCCTTGGGATCGTCGTGCGAGAGCGGCTGACCAGCCACCTCGATTCGCCCCTCATCGAAGCGCTCGAGCCCGTTGATGCAGCGAAGCAGCGTGCTCTTGCCCGAGCCGCTTCGGCCAATCAGTGCAATGACTTCTCCGCGAGCCACCGTCAGATCGATTCCCTTCAGGACCTCGAGCGCCCCAAAGCGCTTGCGCAGGGCCTGGAGTTCAACGATCGGCGGGGCAACAGTTTCGCTCATGATCCTGAGTCCTGTGGTGAGTGCCTGGAGATGGGCCCGCCCTCAAGTGCGGCGTGCGAGTCGACGCTCGAGCGAGCGACTCCAGGCCGAGATCGGGAAACACAGCGCAAAATAAAGCAACGCAACGCAGCCATAGACCAGGAAGGGCTGGAATGTGGCGTTTGCAATCATGGATCCCGCCTTGGTGAGCTCGATGAATCCAATCACCGATGCCAGCGCGGTCCCCTTGATCACCTGAACGAGGAAGCCCACCGTGGGTGCGATGGCAATGCGTAGGGCTTGGGGTCCGATCACATAGCGCAGCTGTTCGCCCAAGGACAGCGCGAGGCTCGATGCCGCTTCCCACTGGCCGCGCGGGATCGCATTGACGCAGCCTCGCCAGATCTCAGTGAGAAAGGCAGCGGAATAGAGCGTCAGGGCCAGTGAGGCACTGACCCAGGCCGAAACCTCGATCCCGATCAATGCAAGCCCGAAGTAGCACAGAAAGAGCTGCATCAGAAGCGGCGTTCCCTGGAAGATCTCGACAAAAACCCGCCCACCCCGCGCGGCTCCCGGCCACTGCGCGAGTCGCGCGAGCAACAGTGAAAGTCCCAGCGCACCACCGCCAATGAAAGCGATCAACGACAGCACGATGGTCCAGCGCGCGGCCAGCAAGAGATTACGCAGGATGTCCCAGAGGCTGAAGTCAACCATCTTGCCCAGGGCCTCCGCTCAACCCACCCGAAGCCAGCGACGACCGGCCGCGCCGAGCAGCGCACGAAAAATGAAGGCAAGGCCCAGATAGAGCAGGGTCGCGACGATGTAGGCTTCGAAGGCCCGAAAGTTGCGGCTCTGAATGAGGTTGGCGAAGTAGGACAATTCGTGGGCTGCGATTTGTCCACAGACCGCCGAACCGAGCATCACGATCACCACCTGGCCACTGAGCGCGGGCCAGACCCGGGAGAGCGCCGGAGGCAAAACGATATACAGAAAGATCTCCGCGGGCCTGAGCGCAAGGCTCTGACCCGCTTCGATCTGGCCGCGCGGCGTGGCCTCCAGACCCGCGCGTACGATTTCCGCCGCATAGGCGCCCATGTTGATCACCATCGCCAACACCGAGGCGGCCTCGGGCGAGAGCTTGACCCCAATGCCAGGCAGCCCGAAGAAAATGAAAAAAAGCTGCACGATAAAGGGCGTGTTACGAATCAGTTCGACGTAGCTCGCAACGATCCCTCGCAACACACCCGAGCCATTGACCCTCGCCCAAGCGCATACGACACCCAGCGCAATACCGATCGTTGCGGACACAACGGTCAAGACTGCGGTGGTGGCCAAGCCCTGGGCGAGTAAGTGCCCGTCCTTGAGAACGGCCAGGAAATCGAGTTCGATCAAGGCGAAGCGGCCCGCTTCGTTGTCCGTTCAGCCGAACGAATGCGATTACTGAGGCAAATTGCCTGCCGGCCGACCCAGCCACTTTTGCGCCATCCGATCCAGATCGCCTGCCACCCGAGCCGCGGCGATGATCTCGTTGACCTTGAGACGCAGCTTGTCCTCGCCCTTGCCCACGCCGATGAAGTTGGGCGAGTCCTTGATCAGCAACTTGTATTCGGCATCCAGCCGGGGGTTGCGCTGCATCATGTTGCCCGCAACCGAGGCACCGGTGGCCAGCAACTGCACCTGACCGGACACGAACGCCGAAATCGTCGCAGCGTTATCCTCGAAGCGGCGGATATTGGTGCCCTCCGGCGCCAGCTTGGAGAGTTCCATGTCCTCGATGGCTCCCCGGGTGACGCCGATCGTCTTGCCCTTCAGATCGGCAAAGCTTTTCACTGCCAGTGACTTGCCGCCGTAAACCCCCTGGAAGAAGGGCGAGTACGCCGAGGTGAAATCGATCACCTTCAAACGCTCGGGGTTCTTGCCCAGGGTGGAAATCACCAGATGGGCCTTCTTGGTCTGCAGGTAAGGGATCCGGTTGGCGGTGGTCACAGGCAGCAGTTCGACCTTGACGCCCAACTTTGCGCCGATGTAATTCGCCATGTCGATATCAAGGCCCTGGGGCTTGAGGTCGGTACCGACAAAACCGTAGGGCGGAAAATCCGTGGGGATCGCGATGGTGATGGTTTTTTTGGCCATCACGTCATCGAGCGCCGCCTGGGCCTGAACAGCCAGAGGCACAGAGAGCGAGACAGAGAGGGCAAGGCCAAGCAGGATGCGGCGGTTCATGATCGTGTTCTCCAGAACGGCGGGGAAAACCCCGCACAGAAAATGGGCATAACCGTCCCGGCCGCCTCACTTTCGCACCAGCAAGGTGCGCCACGCACAGCTTTGGAGGACAAGGCCCGGATGACCCACCCGAAGCAGACTCCGTGCCATGGAGCAGACGATCAAGCGCAGCACGGCCGCGACCCGGCTGGACGCCGGGTGCCTGCTTCAGCACATGAAAACGCTCCTGCTCAGCGCGGGATGATCCGGCTGGACAAGGGACGGGGTAAATAGTCGGGTCGGAACAGACACTTGCCCGCCGCGGGTTGCAGCGCTGTGCACCGGTCGGCGATCGACTGCGCAGAGGGCTTCTCCCCGCGCTCGACCCAGGCCAGCAATGCGTCGAACAGGGGCGGATACATCGCGTCCCCCCAGTAACTATGCTCTTTTGAATCGACAAAAGCCTGGACCAGCCGAGCGCCGTTGCCCGAGGCCTGCATACGCTGACGCAGCGTGTCCTGGCCTTCGACGAACACGGTCGCGTCCTCGATCGCATGTGCCGAAATCACAGGCACAACGAATCGGCCGCCGTGATCGACATCGGCTGCGAAGCGGGCCGCAGCGTTCGGGTCCAGCTTGAAGCGGGGCACACCCGCGTTCAAGGCCGCATCGTCGGCCGAGCCGCTGTAGCGAACGCCCGCGTTCCCCAGCGGACTGACCCCACCATTTTTCTGGACGACATCGCGCAGCGAGAACGTGCCCCAGGTGAGGTGCGCCACGACATTGCGCTCCGGGATCCGGATGATGTTTGCGATCGTCTTCAGCTTCTGGGCCTGTTCGGCCGTACGCTGCGTTGCCGGCTGACGGGTCCCCAGGCACTCGTCGGCTCTGGCCTGCAGATCGGCAGGCGTCATCTTGCTGTCGGTCGGCAATCCGATCGACAGGGGATACTGGGCTTCGCTCGGCCGGGGATGGTTGTTGCAGAAGTACTGATACACCGCACGCAGATCAAGGCGGAAGTCGTAGGTGGCGGGCCCCGCAACGACGCCGCTGGTCAGGAGGATGCCCTCCCAGGACGTGGGATAGCGTTCCGCAGCCCGGGTCGCCACCATCGCGCCCCAGGACTGCCCGTGCAGCACGGTTCGTCGGGGCTTCGCCACATGGTCGACGAAGATGCGTCTGACCCGCTCGGTATCCTCGGCGGCCGAGGTGACCGCAAAGCCCCCTTGCCGGAACACCGACCCCGCCCAGGCATGGCCCTGGGTCAGGGTGATCGCCCAGCGCTTGATGTCCGCGTCGGCACGACTCGTTTTCGGTTCGCCCAAAGACGGGCCGCCATGGGCATGGACCACCAACACACCACTCCACTGGGCGGGCACCGCAATGAGGTAGTGCGAGCCGGCAGAATCACGCCCGCGCAGGCATCGTACCTCGGCCGGCACACCCTCAGGACAGGCCGCAGCAACCGGCGCCGCCTCTTTGGCCTCAGCGGCCAGGCCCGATCCGCTCAGGCTGCCGAACGCCACAGCCGCCATCAGTGGTAACACGCCTCGCACAGCACCCCTCGAAACCGTCCGATACCGCATCGCGATCTCCGTATCAAGAAACCAAACGCGCCAGAGCTTACACCTCAGGGACAAACTGCACGCGTTCGCCGCCAAACGCGGGTTCAGGGCGACCCGCCCGGAACGATGCGAACCGGCAGGCGCGCGAGCACCGCACTGCGCGGGCCCGCCCATCCGTCGATCCGCGCGGCCTCAGAAATCCCAACGCGCGACCAGTTCAGCAGTATCCGAGGAGAACGAGCCGTTCTTCGAATACTGGTAACGCGCCAGCAAGGACGAGCGCTTGCTCATCAGCACACCGACGCCCAGCGATACCTTGCTCACACGCTCGGTCTGAGCGGACAGATCCGTCGTGAAGTTCGCCTGATTGGTGGTGTCGCCAATGAAGCTCGTCTGCAGCGAGTTTGGGAAGGTCCCGCTTTCGCGCATGCTGGCAAGCGTCAGCTCGGGCTTGACAACCATACCGCCCAGATACTCGGTCGATGACAGGCGCAGACCGAGACCCGCCTGCTGGCTCTTGTAGGTCTGCTCGCCCACGCGAAGACCGACATCGCCTGCATTGGTCTCGGTATAGGCATCCTGCCTGAGGGTGCGGCCCTCAAGGCTCAGCATAGGCGTCAGCATCATGGCACTCTTCCCGAGCTTGATGCGATAACCCAGATCCAGCCGGTAACCCGTCTGCGACCCATCAATATCGAACAGGGCGACCCGATCAAGCGCAGTGCGGCGAGCCCCTTCGGCATTCTGGTTGGCCACCGAGAAGACCCCGCTCACGAACAGTTCGGGGGTGAAATCATAGGCGCCATACAGCGACAGTTGCCAGGCACTCAGATGGGTCTGCTCGCCCTCGCGGAACTGATTCTGTTTGACCGTTCCCGAACCGTGCGACAGCGCCGCTCCAGCAATCGACTGATTGTTCGGACGCGAGTCCACCCCGAAGGTCGCGCCGGAGAGCTCCGAGCGATAGCCGTCGTACTGGCCCGACTCGAGCTGCTTGCCGGACTGGTAATTGCTCTTGATCCAGACGTTGACGCTCTCATAGGGACGCGTCTGCGGGGTGTTGCGCAACTCGTGCATCCGGAGGCCGATCCCGTCCGCAGTCATGCCCATCATCGCGATCGACGATCGTGCAATGGAATGGTTGGCGATCGGTGCCAGGCGCTGAACCTGCGTGGCCAGGTTGGCCTGGGTGTTGCCGTAGCCCCACTGGTCAATGTCCAGCATGTTGAAAACGGTCTGCAGATCCCGCGTGTAGCCCGTACCCGCCGCACCCAGCGTGCCCAACCGGATGGCCGCGGGATTCGAGAAATGGCCTGCAGTCTGCGACTGCGTCACGTAGGTATTCGCATCGCGGCTAGCGGTCATGACCAGTGCGCCGTTCACCCGTGAGAGCGTGGTGCCAATGACGTAGCTGTTGTCGCGGTACGTGCCCGGAAGCGTCGCACCGGGCGTACTGACATCGATCAGCGTCGCGGTTTGCCCGTTGCGCATGCTGCCAAGCAAGCCGACATTGACGCTACTGTTCGCACCCATGACCAGCGAGGAACCCGCTGCGCCCGTGATCTTGCTCGAGGCCGCTGGATCCACCAGGCCGCCCGCACCACTGTCCCAGCCCTGCGTGCCCACCAGGAAATTCAAGCTTGCGTTGTCGGTCGAGAACACGCCCGATCCCATTGACGACTGCGTCACCGTGGCGGTCGGCGCAAGCGTCCCGTTCGTGATCTTCACATGCGCGAAGTCGACCGGGGACACGGTCGCCGCGGTATTGATCGCGCCCGCCGTGTTGAGGGTGGTGTTGGCGGACAAGGTGAGTTGATCGCCCAAGAAGAGACCACTCGCTGTGATATTTGCGGTGGTCGTACCCGTACCGTTACCGATCGTGGTGGACTGCGCATACACATCGTGGCCGATGTTCACCGTGGCCGAGGCAACCGCCGTGTTGCTGTGGAAATTGACCTGCGCAAGCCGTGCCGTCGCCGCGGAGGCAACTGGCACCTGGGTGGTCGTCGAGCCGAGGAAGTTCAGAATGCCCGTGTTGTTGGTCGCGGTACTCACGCCCCCCGAGCCGGTGGGATCCACCGACGGATAAATCGACTTGCCATCGGCGACATTGACGACGCCTGCCTGGCTGTAAACGAGCGGGCCGTACAGATCATCATTGAAGTTGACCGTGCCGGTTCCATTGACATAAAACGTCGAGCTCGCGACAAACACCTTGCCGTTGAAGGTCACGGTCGAGCCCGCATTGCCATCCGCATAGATATGCCGGAAATTCTGGTTGTCGGCATTGCTGGCGGCCCCCAGATCGCCGGTCACCGTACTGCTTCCGGCAAAACGCAAGGACGCTCCATTGGCGTCCTTGAATGAGGTCTGCGTGCCCGCGGCCGCCTCTGCTGCGTTACGCGTGATCAGATCGACATCGTTACCCAGGGTGTATGTACCCGAAGACGAACCGTTCGTCCCAAAGTCAACCGTACCGACAAAGCCCAGATCGCTGGTCGCGGCCGTAGGCGACGAACCGTTGAAGACGACCGATCCGTTGCCGCTGTAGGCCAGGGTGGTCGCGTACGCCACACCACCATTGAAGGTCACCGTCTCGCTGGTAATGCCTGCATTGATCGCCCTGAGGGGCATGGCGTCGGTGCCCACGTTGCCCGTCACGGTGGAACTGCCACTGAAGGTCAGCGCGCCCGTGTCGGCTGCCGTCGTGGTGATCGTACCGGTCAGATTCCTGTTGTCGGCCATCTGCAAGACGCCGTCGTTCTGCAATACGACGCTTTGAGCCGAAACGTTGCCATTCGCAACGAGTGTGCGACTGGCCCCGGCCGTCGTGTTCACGTTCAAGGTCTTGATCGGGTTGCCCGTTCCGACATCAGAGGACAAGGTGCCCG
>JBDLRB010000159.1:0-11219 GCA_039800205.1 Pseudomonadota bacterium
ATGAAGGTGCGCCCACGCATGAACGAGAGCGATTTGATGCGGATCTTGCTGCGCACCAGATCCGCCGAGGCCGATCGACCCCATTCTCCGCCTGCGGCATCGCTTCCCATCAGGACTTCCAGATTGTCCTGGAGCGCACCCATCCAAGGCTGCATCTTCTCTTCTTCGGTCCCGGGCAGATAGCCGATGTCATCTCCCACCGGAACGGTTGCGCGCGTCACGATGATCTCGGAGTAGCGACGGCTTTCAAGAACCTGGACCAGACCTGCCGCCAGCGTCAGAAGTGTCTTCCCGGTGCCTGCCTGACCCAGAAGGGTCACAAAATCGATTTCCGGGTCAAGCAGAAGGTTCAGCGCAAAATTCTGTTCCCGATTGCGAGCGCCGACCCCCCACACCGCATGACGCGCCTGGCCGTGGTCGCGCAGCGTTTGCAGCACGGCTGTGTTCCCAGTGATCTCGCGCACCTTCGCCACGAGCGGCGATTCGCCATCGAGGTAGACGAACTGATTGGTGAGCAGTCGGCGAACCAGCGGTCCGCTGATCCGGTAATGGGTCAGCCCATTCTGCTGCCAGGATTCAACACCTTTGCCGTGTTGGGTCCAGAAATCGTCGGGCAGCTGAAGGACGCCGGTGTAGAGCAGGTCCGTGTCCTCGATGACCTGATCATTGAAGTAGTCCTCAGCCGGCAAGCCCAGTGCGTGAGCCTTGATCCGCATGTTGATGTCTTTCGACACCAGCACGATCTCCCGCCCGGGGTGCTCATCTTGCAGCGCCCGGACAACTCCCAGAATCTGATTGTCCGCCTTCCCCATTGGCAGGGAACTCGGGAGCATCGAAGCGACCGCCTGAGTCTGGAAGAAGAGCCGTCCGGAGGCGTCGCGGTGACCCATCGCGTCGAGTTTCATGCCGTCCTGAAGACTGCCGCCCGCCGCAGCAATCAGGCTGTCGAGCGAGCGGCTGACCTGTCGGGCGTTTCGGGCGACCTCGGACATGCCTTTCTTGTGGCTGTCGAGCTCCTCCAGGGTCATCATCGGCAGGAAAATATCGTGCTCGGCGAATCTGAAAAGGCTGCTCGGGTCGTGCATCAGCACGTTCGTGTCGAGCACGAAAAGCTTGCGCTTGCCCGTCGACGGATTTGCTTTTCGCGTGCTACGTGTCTCTCGCTTGGCTGCGGGGGCTGCACTTGGTGCAGCGGCCGGTGCGGGGGTCGTCACGGCCCGCGGCTTGCGTGGGGTCGGGCGGCTGGCCTTCGGCGAGGGGGGGTGATCGGGCGAGAGTGGGGCTGGACTCAGCTCGGCGCGCGCAGTCCGCGCAGTGTTTGAACGTGTTTCGCCCTTGCTTGCGGGCTGGACGCCGAGCGCGGAGGGGAGCTTGGGCAGTGGCATCAGCGGTACACGAAATCAGAGTGCCCGGGCAGCATCGAGGACCTGCTGCGCATGACCGGCCACCTTCACACCCCGCCAGACCCGTGCCACCACGCCGGTTCGATCAATCAGGAAGGTCGAGCGCTCGATGCCCCTGACCTGTTTGCCGTACATGTTTTTCATCTTGATCACATCGAAGGCCGTACAGAGCGATTCATCAACGTCAGCGATCAGGTCGAAGGGCAACTCGAGCTTCGCGCGAAAATTCTGGTGCGAGCGCAGACTGTCGCGGGAAACGCCCAGGACGACGGCGTTGGCAGCGACAAACTCCGCATGCAGATCGCGGAAGTCCGCCGCCTCGTTGGTGCAACCGGGCGTGTTGTCCTTCGGGTAAAAGTAGATCACGACCGTGCGGCCTTCGAGGCTCGACCGGGTGACCGGGCCGCTGGTGCCCTCAACATTGAAGTCGGCGATCATTGTTCCTGCCTCGAGGCTCACGACGCATGCTCCTTGGAATACCTGATCGAAGCGCACCATATCACAGGACCTGTGGGTGCCCCTCGCCTCAAGTCGGGAAACGTCGTGGGGCAGGCTGAGCGTCCGCCGGCCGTCTCGCCGACGGGCCGGTACCGTCCGATCAGATTGGAAGAAGTGCCGCGAGGACCCGTCTTCCTTCTGTCATCAGAATGTTGTAGGTGCGACACGCCGCCCGTGTGTCCATCGCATCGAGACCCAGGCCACGCGTTACGAAGACCCCGGCAAGGCGCGGGGGCAGCATGCGTTGGCGTTCGCCCGTCCCCAGGAGGATGATCTCGGGCGCGAATTCGAGCAAGGGCCTGAGCACCGCTTCGTTGAGGGCCTCGATGCTCGCGACCGGCCACGCCCGGACGACGTCCTCAGGCATCAGCAGGATCGCACCGGTATGGCGCTCCCGGTTGACCTCGATGAACCCGGGCCCGTAAGCCGTGACGGTATTCAAGGCGGGCGTCGCGTCGGCGTGAAGTTTCATGACTGCAAATTCTCGGACGGGATCGTTTTCTACGACGGTTCAGGGCCTGGGCCGGGGCAGTAGTGGCCCGCCTCAGGCACCCGAAAATGCTACATTAACAGGTTAAGTTCCCAAGGCACTCGGACCGCTTTGGGTTCCGCCAGACGATTCCGGCCGGCCTTTCCGAGACCCTCCGATGAGACCTATCCTCAAATCCGCAAAACTCGCCAATGTCTGTTACGACATCCGGGGACCGGTTCTTGCCCGGGCGCGCGCGCTCGAGGAGGACGGTCATCGGATCATGAAACTGAACATTGGCAATCTCGCACCGTTCGGGTTCGAGGCCCCGGACGAGGTCGTTCACGATGTCGTGATCAATTTGCCCAACGCCTCAGGATACTCGGACTCCAAAGGTCTGTTTGCCGCGCGCAAGGCCATCATGCATTACGCGCAGACCAAGGGCATTGCCGGGGTTCGGCTGGATGACATCATCATCGGCAACGGCGTGTCCGAGCTCATCGTCATGTCGATGCAGGGCCTGCTCGATAACGGCGACGAGGTGCTGGTGCCCATGCCCGACTACCCACTTTGGACGGCGGCGGTCAGCCTCGCCGGAGGGGTACCTCGGCACTACCTGTGTGACGAGTCCAACGGCTGGCTGCCCGCCATCGAGGACATCCGACGCAAGATCACTGATCGAACCCGTGCGATTGTGGTGATCAACCCCAACAACCCGACTGGGGCGCTTTATCCGGATGACATGCTCCGTGCGCTGATCCAGGTCGCGCGCGAGCACCAGTTGATCGTCTTCGCCGACGAGATCTATGACAAGGTCCTGTATGACGGAGCGCGACATACGGCCATCGCGTCGCTGGCCGACGACGTGTTTTTCCTCAGCTTCAACGGCCTTTCGAAGAACTACCGGGCCTGTGGTTACCGATCGGGCTGGATGATCATGTCGGGCGACAAGCGTCATGCCGCCGACTACATCGAGGGTCTGGGTATCCTGGCCTCCATGCGCTTGTGCGCAAACGTTCCGGGACAGTTCGCGATCCAGACCGCGCTGGGGGGCCGGCAGAGCATCGATGAACTGGTCTCGCCCGGTGGTCGCCTGCACAAGCAGCGAGACCTGGCGTGGCGCATGCTCACGCAGATTCCCGGGGTGACCTGCGTGAAGCCTCAGGCCGCCCTGTACCTGTTCCCACGCCTTGACCCGGCGCTGTATCCGATCGCGAACGACGAGCAGTTCGCACTCGAGCTGCTCGAGGATCAGCACGTGTTGGTCGTTCAGGGCAGCGGCTTCCATTGGCCCGAGACCGATCACATGCGAATCGTCTTCCTGCCGACCAGTGACGATCTCGAAGTCGCGATTGGGCGAATCGCACAATTCCTCGATACCTACCGCCGGAGGCATGCCTGAGATGAGCGACGTTCAAGCGATTCGCGTTGGCCTTCTGGGGATCGGCACCGTCGGGGCCGGGACCTTCAATGTTCTGCGTCGCAACCAGGCAGAGATCATGCGGCGTGCGGGTCGAGGCATCGTGATGACCCAGGTGGCGGATCTCGATCTTGAGCGCGCGCGGGGTGTCGTGGGCGATGGGGTCGCGCTCACTCGGGATGCCTTCGAGGTCGTACGCAATCCGGACATCGATGTCGTGATCGAGCTGATTGGCGGATACGGGCTGGCGCGTGAACTGGTGCTTGAGGCCATTTCCCGGGGTAAGCATGTCGTGACGGCCAACAAGGCCCTGCTGGCCACGCACGGTAACGAGATCTTCGAAGCCGCCTCGCGTGCCGGCGTCATGGTCGCGTTCGAGGCGGCCGTGGCGGGCGGCATTCCGATCATCAAAGCGGTGCGCGAGGGCCTCACGGCCAACCGCATCGACTGGATCGCCGGGATCATCAACGGGACCACCAACTTCATCCTGTCCGAGATGCGCGAACGGGGTTTGCCGTTCGCTGAGGTGCTGGCACAGGCCCAGCAACTGGGCTATGCCGAGGCCGACCCCACCTTCGATATCGAAGGCGTCGACGCGGCACACAAAGCAACGATTCTTGCCGCCATCGCGTTCGGCGTACCCATGCAGTTCGAGCGGTGCCATGTTGAGGGCATCACTGCACTACAGGGTGAAGATATCCGCTACGCCGAGCAGCTGGGGTACCGGATCAAGTTGCTGGGCATCACCCGCCGTCGTGAGCTCGCGGATGGATCGACCGGCATCGAGCTCCGCGTTCACCCGACGCTGATTCCCTCCAAGCGATTGATCGCCAGTGTCGAGGGCGCAATGAATGCGGTCTGGGTGAAGGGCGATGCGATTGGGCACACGATGTATTACGGCAAGGGCGCCGGCGCAGAGCCCACGGCCAGCGCCGTCGTTGCCGATCTCGTCGATGTCACCCGAATGTTCACGGCGGACCCCGGCAATCGTGTCCCGCATCTGGCCTTTCAGCCGGATGCCTTGTCCGACGCACGCATTCTGCCGATGGCCGAGATCGAAACGGCCTGCTACATGCGAATCCGCGTCGCGGACCAACCCGGTGTCTTGGCCGACATCACCCGTATCCTGGCTGATGCCCAGATTTCGATTGGCGCCGTGCTGCAACGCGAGGCCGCTGCCGGTGAGAGCCAGACCGACATCATCCTGCTGACGCACCTTGCAACTGAGGGTCGGGTCAATGCGGCGATCGAGCAGATCGAGGCCTTGCCGACCGTGCTGTCGAGCGTGATCCGCTTGAGAATGGAAGACCTGTCGTGAAATATCTGTCGACGCGCGGGGGGCTTGAGCCGGCCGCTTTCAGCGAAATCCTGCTGGGGGGGCTCGCTCCGGACGGCGGTTTGGTCGTCCCGGATGCGTATCCCACGATTGATGCTGCAACGCTCGAGTCCTGGCGCACGCTCAGCTACGCGCAGTTGGCCTGCGAGATCATCGGGCGTTACGCCGACGACATCCCGACCGCCGCCCTTGCCGAAATGACCGCTTCGGCCTATTGCACGGAGGTGTTCGGTTCGACCGAGGTGACCCCCATCTCCGCACTGGGTGACAACCAGTTCCTGCTCCATCTGTCCAACGGCCCCACGCTTGCGTTCAAGGACGTGGCGATGCAGTTGCTGGGTCGGCTGTTCGAGTACGCCCTGGCTCAACGGGGTCAGACGCTGAACATTCTCGGGGCGACCTCGGGCGATACCGGGAGTGCGGCCGAGTACGCGATGCGTGGTCGCCAGGGCATTCGCGTCTTCATGCTCTCGCCGCATCGACGAATGAGCGCGTTCCAGGCCGCGCAGATGTATTCGCTCCCCGATCCGAACATCTTCAACATCGCCGTAGACGGGGTGTTCGATGACTGTCAGGACATGGTCAAGGCGGTCTCGGCCGATCTTGCGTTCAAGCAGCGTTATGCGATCGGCACGGTCAATTCGATCAACTGGGCGCGGGTGGTGGCGCAGGCGGTCTATTACTTCAAGGCCTGGTTTGCCGTGACCGATCAGACCGGTGCTCACGAGGTGTCTTTTTCGGTCCCCTCGGGTAATTTCGGCAACGTGCTGGCTGGGCATATCGCCCGATCGATGGGTTTGCCGATCCGGCGTCTGGTGGTCGCTACCAACGAAAACGATGTTCTGGACGAGTTTTTCCGGAGCGGGCGTTACCGGGTGCGGGCGTCGGCCGAGACCGTCCAGACGAGCAGTCCATCGATGGACATCAGCAAAGCCTCAAACTTCGAGCGCTTCGTGTTCGACCTGCTCGGGCGCGATGCGCCACGGGTCGCGTCCTTGTGGCAGACGCTCGATCGAACCGGTGAATTCGATCTGGGTTCGACGCCCGAATTTGCGCGTATCGCCGACTTCGGATTCGGTTCGGGGCGAAGCACACACGCCAATCGGCTCGATACCATCCGTCAAACGGCGCGCGACACCGGGCGGATCGTTGATACCCACACCGCGGATGGCTTGTTTGTCGCGCAGCAGTGGCGGGACGCCCAGGTGCCGATGGTATGCCTTGAGACCGCATTGCCCGCCAAGTTCAACGATACGATTCGCGAATCGCTGGGCTACGATGCGCCGCGACCGGCGGTTTACCAGGACATCGAGTCCCGAACCCAGCGATTCGCCCTGATGCCCCGGGACGTACCGATGCTCAAACGTTACATCGCCGAGCGTTGTCCTGGATGCGCGTGAAGCCTGCGTCTGATGCCTCGCCGAAGTCTGGAGCCCGCCTTGAAGTCGCCGATTCTGTCCTTCGATGATGCGCTGAGCCGTCTGCTTGAACCGGCTCACGCGATTCCGGATACGGAATGGGTGTCGACCCTTTCGGCCTGCGGTCGAGTGCTGGCGCGCGACATCCAGTCGGACCTGGATGTGCCGCCCATGGACAATTCGCAGATGGACGGCTACGCGCTTCGGGTCGATGATCTGGGGGGGCAGACCGGCGTCGCATTGCCCATCAGTCAGCGCGTGGCGGCCGGACAGGTGGGGCGTCCACTTGAGCCTGGAAGCGTCGCGCGGATCTTTACCGGGGCGGCCATTCCGCCGGGTGCGGATGCGGTCGTGATGCAGGAGGCCGTCCGGGTCGAAGGGGATCGGGCGGTCATCAATCACCTGCCCGCTCCGGGTGAGTGGATCCGCCGGGCGGGGTTCGACATCGCTCGCAACAGCGTCATTTTGCACGCGGGTTCGCGGCTCACGCCCCAGTCAATCGGCCTGGCCGCTTCGGTCGGTTTAGCGAGTCTGTCTGTGGTCCGGCGGGTGCGTGTGGCCTGCTTCTTCACCGGAGACGAACTGACGATGCCGGGCGAGCCATTGCGTCCTGGAGCGATCTACAACAGCAATCGGTTCGTGCTCAATGGCCTCCTTGCAGCCTTGGGGTGCGAGGTCCTTGACCTGGGTATCGTGCCCGATGATCTCGATACGACCCGGGCCGCTTTGCGTACCGCGGCACGCGACTGCGACCTCATCCTGACTTCAGGCGGCGTGTCTGTGGGTGAGGAAGACCACGTCAAACCGGCGGTCGAGGCCGAGGGCGTGCTCTCGCTGTGGCAAATCGCCATCAAGCCGGGTAAGCCCCTTGCCTTTGGACAGGTCAGGCGACCGACGGGTCATGACTCCGCCTGGTTCATCGGATTACCCGGCAACCCGGTGTCCAGTTTTGTCACTTTTCTGATGATGGTGCGGCCCTTTCTGCTGCGTCTCCAGGGTGTATCAGACCTGGGGCCGCGTGCGATGACCCTTCGTGCCGATTTCGACTGGCCCAAGCCCGATCGCCGGCGGGAATTCCTGCGGGCCTCGATCAATTCAGCAGGTGGGCTGGATCTGTTTCCGAACCAGAATTCCGCCGTGCTGACCTCAACCGTGCGTTCGGACGGTTTGATCGACAACCCGGCCGGGCAAGTGATCTGTCCCGGTGATCTGGTCCGATTCATCCCTTTTTCGGAACTTGTCGGATGACGATCCGGATTCGTTATTTCGCCGCCCTCAGAGAATCGTTCGGAATCGAAGAGGAATCCATCGAGCGGCCCGAGGGGGTCGAAACGGTTGCGGCACTTCGACGCTGGCTGTGTGCGCGGGAGGGCGTCTGGGCTGAACAGCTGGCCGAGCACCGTCCCGTGCGGGTGGCGGTCCGACAGCGGATGGTCAACGGGGACGCGCTGCTCGAGGACGACGTCGAACTCGCCTTTTTCCCACCTGTCACCGGAGGCTGACCGCAGGGGGCGGTGATCCCGATCAACCCTGCGACGAACGGGCCGAGGAGCGTTGATGAGCGATATCGTTCGTGTTCAAACTGACGACTTTGATATCGGCGCGGAATCCTCCCGGCTGCGGCAGGCCAACCCCGGGATCGGTGCCCTGGTCAGCTTCGTCGGTACGGTACGGGACGTGAACGAGGGCAGTGGGGTTTCAGAGCTCTTTCTTGAACACTACCCGGGCATGACCGAGCAGGCGCTCGCCGATATCGCGGCAGAGGCCCGGGGCCGCTGGCGTTTGATCGATACCTTGATCGTTCACAGGGTGGGTCTCCTGAAACCGACCGACCAGATCGTGCTGGTGATGGTCAGTTCTGCGCACCGCGGCGACGCGTTCTCGGGCTGCCAGTTCATTATGGATTACCTGAAAACGCGCGCGCCGTTCTGGAAAAAGGAACGTACGCCCGCCGGTGAGCGGTGGGTCGAGGCCCGCGATTCAGACGACGAGGCGGCGGGCCGCTGGCGTCAGGGGTAGCCGGTCGATCGGGTTCAGCGTTGCCCGTGTCGGATCTCGCCGAATACGACGGGTTTCCCGCGTGGCGTACAACGCCAGTACTGGCGTGCCGCATCAACCGATCCGCCCAGCACCTCCGCTGCTCGCCAGACCCAGCGGGGATCGTACAGCGCAGCGCGGGCAATCCCGATCAGGTCGGCCTTGCCCTCTGACAGGATGGCTTCGGCCTGCTGGGCATCGGTGATCAGACCGACCGCCATGACGGGTATGGACAGCCCGGATCGAACCGCCTCGGCGAAGGGCACCTGATAACCCGGACCGAGCCGGATTTGCTGTCGTGGCGACACGCCACCGCTCGAGACGTCCATCCAGTCCACGCCCAGTTGTGCGCATAGTTTCGAGAATTCGACCGCCTGAGGCACGTCCCACCCGCTGCCCTCAATCCAGTCGGTCGCAGAGATTCGGACGCCGAGCGGCTTGTGAGCGGGCCAGGCCGCACGGACCGCTGCGATGACTTCAAGCGGAAAGCGCATGCGGTGTGCGAGCGCGCCCCCATATTCGTCCTCGCGCTGGTTCGCGATCGGTGACAGGAACTGGTGCAGCAGATAGCCATGCGCGGCGTGCAGCTCGATCGCGTCAAATCCGATTCGCTCGGCGCGACGCGTCGCGTCGACGAAGGCAGCGATCAGCGCCTTCAGATCCTCATGGGTGAGTGCGGTCGGGGACGGCTCATCCTCACCGACCGGGATCGCGCTCGGGGCGACCCGCTCCCAACCGCCTGCACCCACCGTGAGCAGCTTGCCACCCTCCCACGGTCGCGATGATGAGGCCTTGCGGCCCGCATGGCCCAGTTGCAGGGCAAGCGGCGTCGCACTGACGCTGCGCACGTCGCGGACGGTCTGCGCAAGGCTTTCCTCGCTTGCGTCATCGTAGAGCCCCACGCATCCGGGGGAAATCCGGCCTCGCGGCTCAACCGCAGTGGCTTCCATGATCAAGAGGCCCGGATTACCCAGCGCGAGCTGGCCGAGGTGGATCGCATGCCACGGTTGAGTGCGGCCATCGACCGCCGAGTACTGGCACATCGGCGCAATCACCACCCGATTGGGCAGGGTCAGCGAACGCATTGAAAGGCTTTCAAACAGGCGCGCAGTCATCGCAAGGATCTCCACAAGGAACTGCCTTGAAATATATACCCTCCAGCCTAATTTGTTTCTCGTATCAGCCCGTGTGCTGGCGTCGGGCCTCGGTGGCCCGCTGATCAAGGATGGCCGACCATGCGTATCGACAAATTGACAACCCAGTTCCAGCAGGCGCTGGGCGAGGCTCAGAGCCTTGCCCTGACCCGCGATCATCAGTACATCGAACCGGTGCATGCACTGGCCGCAATCGTTGCCCAGACGGACGGATCGGGTCGGGCCTTGCTCGAGCGTGCCGGAGTGCGTGTTCCAGCGCTCCAGGGGGCTCTCGAGACTGCACTCGATCGTGTGCCCCAGGTGTCTGGTCAGGGGGGCGAGGTACAGGTCGGTCGCGATCTCGTGGCCTTGCTCAATCTGTCCGAAAAAGAGGCCGCCAAGCGTGGTGACCAGTACATTGCGACCGAATTGTTCCTGCTCGTTCTGGCCGATGACAAGGGCGAAGCGGGACGCCTGGTTCGAGAAGCGGGGCTCAGCCGAAAAGCCCTCGATGCGGCCATTGACGGCGTTCGAAGGGGGGCGAATGTGTCCAGTCAGGACGCCGAGGGGCAGCGCGAAGCCTTGAAGAAATACACCGTCGATCTGACTGAGCGCGCGCGCCAGGGCAAGCTCGACCCGGTCATCGGGCGCGACGATGAGATTCGTCGTGCGATCCAGATTCTGCAGCGTCGCACGAAGAACAACCCGGTGCTGATCGGCGAGCCGGGTGTGGGCAAGACGGCCATCGTGGAGGGCCTGGCCCAGCGGATCGTGAACGGCGAGGTCCCCGATACGCTGCGTGACAAGCGGGTGCTCGTGCTGGACATGGCGGGACTGCTGGCGGGTGCAAAGTTCAGAGGCGAGTTTGAGGAGAGGCTGAAATCCGTCCTCAAGGAAGTCGCCGCCGACGAAGGTCGTATCATCCTGTTCATCGACGAGCTTCACACGATGGTCGGCGCCGGCAAGGGCGAAGGGGCCATCGATGCCGGCAACATGCTCAAGCCCGCGCTGGCGCGCGGGGAGCTGCACTGCATCGGTGCGACCACGCTGAACGAATACCGCAAGTACATCGAGAAAGATGCCGCGCTGGAGCGACGGTTCCAGAAGGTTCTGGTGGGCGAGCCAAGCGTTGAGGCAACGATCGCAATCCTGCGCGGGCTTCAGGAGCGCTACGAGCTCCACCACGGCATCGACATCACCGATCCGGCGATTGTCGCTGCGGCCGAGTTGTCCAATCGCTACATCACGGATCGATTCCTGCCCGACAAGGCGATTGATCTGATCGATGAGGCCGCGGCCCGCATCAAGATGGAGATCGACTCCAAACCGGAGGTCATGGACAAGCTCGATCGTCGTCTGATCCAGCTCAAGATCGAGCGCGAGGCCGTACGCCGCGAAAAGGATGATGCCTCGAAGAAGCGTCTGGATCTGATCGAGCAGGAAATCGTCCGGCTTGAAAAGGAGCTGAGCGACCTTGACGAGATCCTGCGGGCCGAGAAAGCGGC
>JBDLRB010000160.1:0-3771 GCA_039800205.1 Pseudomonadota bacterium
GGGCTGGGCGTGGTCGTGGTGGCCTCGGAGGTACTTTTTTCGGGCATCTCCGGGTCCTCCGTGGCAGACGCCTCCGCAATCGGCTCGGTCCTCATTCCTTCGCTCGTTCGGGCGGGCTATCCCCCCGAGCGAGCTGCCGCCATCGTGGCCGCTGCATCAGGCATGGGCATTCTGATTCCACCGTGTCTCGTGATGGTCATCCTTGGCGCAATGTCGGGCCTGTCGATCTCCGCCCTGTTTCTCGCCGGATTCCTGCCTGGGCTGCTGATGGCCATTGCGCTTGCGGTCACCATTCACGTGCAGGCGAGACGGGGGATACTACCCAGCTCGCAGGGTTCATTTTCATGGCCCACCCTGCGCAAGGCATTTCGCGAAGCGGTCCTGCCCCTGGGCATGCCGGTGGTGCTGTTCGGCGGCATTCTCGGCGGAGTCACCACCGCAACGGAATCAGCTGTGCTCGCAGTGATTTATGCCTATGCGCTCGACCTGTTCGTCTATCGCGAAATGACCCGGGCCGACCTGACAAAGATCCTTGTACAAACCGGGATCACGACCGGAGCGGTGTCGTTGCTGGCGGGCGTGGCCACCAGCATGGCCTGGGTCTTTGCAACCATGGCGGTGCCGCAGATGGTGGCCGATACCTTGTTGAGCATCACCACCTCGCCCTGGCTGTTGCTCACACTGGTAATGCTCGTGATGATCGTGTTCGCGAGCCTGCTCGACGGGCTGCCGGCATTGATCATTTTTTACCCAATTCTGGCAACCACGGTTGCCAAGTTCGGAATCGACCCGCTGCACTTCGGCCTGCTGTCGGTGGCTGCCCTGGGAATCGGGTTGATCCTGCCGCCGATCGGATTGCTGCTGGTGGTGGTCTGCCAGATCGGCAATGTGAGTCTGTCCGCGGTCAGCCGCCCCATGGTTCCGTACATCCTGATTCTGGTGGCTTCGCTTCTCGCAATCGCTTACGTGCCCGCGGTCACGCTGATCTTGCCGAGGCTGCTGCTTTAGGCAGGACACGCGTCGAACTCGCAGCGCCAACGCAATAATACGCTGCGGCCCTTCCCCAACTCGTTCAGCCCCAAGACGATGGCGTCAGGCGTGACAGCGCCTGTGCAGTAAGACGCCCTTCCGCGTCGCTCGGCACGATATCGACCTTCAGACGCGGAAGAACGGCCGGTACGGCGAGCAGGCGATCTGAGTGACGATCACGGTCGTCTCAACCGAATCAATCCTTCCGGCAACTCTTGTAGCCCGCTTTTGCTGCGCCCAAGAAACAGGACCACAGAGTTCCCTTTGAGGCGTGCGTCTCTTGCTGGAAGCACACATACCGCCACGGTAGGTGCTGCATTTTTTGCAGCATATCGTCCTAAAAATAACGCTATCTGTACATCATGAGCGGTCGATACACTCCGCCGATTAAGACTCAAAAACATGCGCGGGCGATCGGCTGTAATTCTTTGGGAGATTGCGAGCGTGGTGAGCGTTTCCGGGGTGGGCGATGCATCTCGGTCGGTTCGGCCGAGGTCATTTTGGCCGACTGGCGTTTGCTGCACACACGACCGTAGATCAAGGGCGGCATGAGCACCAGACGCCGAACCGCTCGCTCATCGCGCAAGAACCGATTCGTCCTCGAGACGCTGGAACCCCGCGTATTGCTGTCGGCGGATCCTCTGACAGGATCAATCGCCGCCCTGATCGCACCGGCCGTGCCCGGAGCGGCCGTCCCGGGTAGCGACGCATCGCGAAACAACACAAGCGGACTGGAATCGTCGCGCCCGACTGCGAATGAGACTCAGCCCGATGAATCCATCGCGCGTTTGACGCTCGACGCCAGCGCGCTTCAGCGGCTGTCCAATCATTCGGGCGTTGCCGCCACCGACGGCGTGCAGATGCTGAAACTGTCGGCCATCGACCCGCCTCGCGATGACCGCTGGCTCGAGATCGACAGTCTCGAGGCGGACCCGGCGCTGAGCATCACACAACCTGTCGCCATCCATCCGGGTTGGCAACTCGGCGGGAGCGGCTACTTCGAAGGGTCGGTGGTCAGTAGCGGTGTGGTCAGCCCAGGGCATTCGCCCGGCGTTCTCCGATTCGGCGGCGATTTCACCACCCTGTCGACCACCCTGATCGAGCTGGGCGGCACCCGACCGGCCAGCGGAAGTTCGTCGACCGAGCCCGCACACGACTGGATCGACGTATCGGGCCGGGCAACGCTGGGCGGTGAACTGCAGCTGAGCCTCTGGGACAACTTTCGGCCGAAGGCAGGTGACGAGTTTGTGATCCTGCGCTACGGCAGCGTGCAGGGCCGCTTTGACAGCGGGCGCGGCCTCTTTGGGCTGCATGACGACATCTGGTTCGACCTGGTCCAGACCGGGGACGCGCAAACGCCAGGCGAGCTCAAGCTGGTGGCCCGAGAGGTGGTGGGCGGGGAAGCGGTCGGGCTGATCGCCGGTGCGATCACCGGCACCGACCTCGACCAGATCGGCGCTGCGCTGAACGCAGATTATTTCCGCCGCGATTTCCGTGTCTCGATCGATGCCGACTTCAGCGTGCCCGGGTTCGACCTGTCGGGTGCGTTCGAGCTGGTGGCTTCTCCGAGCAGCCAGTCGGTGTCCCTGTCGGCAACCGGGCTCGAAAGTTCGGTCGCCGGGCAGCGGTTCTCGGGCAACTTCAACATCACTCACACCATTGGTCCGGTCTCGGCCACGACGCTGACCGTCGCCAACGGACGTTTGGCGCTCGGTGTCGATGCGGCGCGAATCGAGGTCTCTGGCATCAGCGGATCGGTGCAACTCGATGCCAAGGGCTTCACGGGGAGCCTGAGTGCGACTCGGGCCGGATTGTTCGATGAGGCCGACCAGCCGATCGCCGGGCTGGCCATCGACTCGCTCGATGGGCTCGAATTCTTGTCCGGTGCGATGAGCATACGGGGCCTGTCGCTGAATGCCGAAGGCCTCGTGAGCGCGCAATCCGACTTCGGTGTGGCCGCATCGCTGGATGGCGTCACGCTGGTTGCTGAAAATCTGTCCGCCCGTCTGGGTGATGCATCGTTTGCACTGGGGCTCGATCAAGGCGAGGCTGCCCTGGTGCTCGATGCCGAAGGCGGCTGGGCGCTTCAGGCGCAGGGGGTTTTGCATGCCCAGTTGGGGCCCGCGTTCGGGCTCTCTGCCGCCTCGGCACGCCTTGCGCTCAATTCGTCGGGGCGGTCCTGGGGCGCTTCCGACGAGGTCGAGGCTGCCGGGCTGCGCTATCAATTTTTCGAGATGGCGGCAGATGCAAGCCTGCTCGTTTCCCTGCAGGAGGCCGTCCTCGATGTTGCAGGGTTCGTCGCATTGTCCGGCGATCTCACGGTGGCGACCAGTATCCAGGATCTGGATCTGGTGGGCGCAAGCAGGGTGCTCGGGGCGCGCGTTTTCGACCTGCACGCACAGGGCGTGGCCGCATTCGCTGGTGTTGGCACGGGCGACGAGCGGATCGGACTGCAACTGGCAGACGTTGATCTGGCGCTCAGGCTCGCAGCCGAACCGGCTCAGACAGGGCTGAGCCTGTCGACCCCGAAAACCTGGCTCGCGTTGCGCGCGCAGGCGGCCGAAGCTGCCGTGGTGGGGACCGATCAGATTGTCGCTGTGGCGCGAGAGGTGACGCTGGAACTCAACCGCGTGTCTGCCCCCAATGCCGGCGTACTCGATCTGTCGGGCGCGCCGGTAGCGGGGCTTGACTTCAGCACCGCGGTTGAAGCCATCCGCATGGGCTGGGCGAGCTTTCGGATCG